>CAYNNL010000001.1:0-66283 GCA_964398765.1 uncultured bacterium
GCCGCGCTTCCTCGCCGTGTTGGCGGGCGCGTGATGTGTGGGTGGGGTGCGGTCGCCAAGGAGCGCGATCAGACGGGGATCCGGACGTTGAGCACCCTTCTCAGGTGGGGTGGGAGCCCGACTCGAGATCTGCCGAGAACTTTACTAACGGGGTCCGTTAGTAAAGTTCTGGGGGAATCGGCTATCGACTTCCGTGGGACCTGAGAAGACACTTGACCTGCCCTGGCCCGCGGCGACCCGCGAGCAACTCCCGTGGAGCGGTGGCGAACCGACGTCCCAAGCGCGCCTGCCCGTCCCGGACGGCGTCGTCCTACACGGCAAGTACTGGGCGACTGTCGCGGCGCAGATCGCCGCCGCTCCGGCGCCACGGCTCGGCGCAGCCACGGCCAGACTGGAGCGCGTCGCCAACGAGATCGTGCGCTTCGACGAGGCCACCGCCGCGAGACGACGCCCGTGGCTCGGGGCGCTGCACCAGGTCGAGGCAAGGAGCAGCGCGCGGCTCGCGCTCGTCATCAGTGAACCGCTCCACTACTGGGAGGCCAAGGTCCGCAGCAAGGGGTCGGCCGGCGGTCGGGCCGTCACCGGGGTAGAACGGGCCGCCGAACTGGCGCTCGAGCTCGCGGCCGCCGGTGGCCCACTGACCGCCGCCGGCGTCCTCGAGTTGCACGGACTGGCTCAGTTCGGGGGCAGGCCGGGGTGGCGCAGCGAGCAGCACTGGGTCGACGACCCGGTGTGGCAGGACGCCCAGGCGGCCTACTTCCCGACCCCGCCGGAGCGCGTCGCCGCGGCTATCGACGACCTGGTGGCCTTCGCCTCGCGTCAGGATGTGCCGGCGCTGCTCCATAGCGCCCTGCTCCACGCCCAGTTCCTCACCGTCCGGCCGTTCGCCGACGGCAACGGTCGCGTGGCCAGGCTCGTCGCGCAGGCGCACCTCCGCGCGAGGGGTCTGACCAGGCACGCGGTGCTGCCGCTATCAGCTGCGCTCCTCGGCGTTCGCGCCGAGATGCCGGGCGCGGTGGCGGAGTACCGGGCCGGTCGTGCCGGTCCCGCCGTCACGCTGTTCGTGGAGGCCGCGGCGCGAGCCGTCGAGCACGCCCGGAGCGTGCAAGGCACCATGGACGCGCTCGCCGATAGGCTCGAGTCGCGCATCGAACACGCCGAACGAGGGTCGACCGTCCGCCGGCTCCTCCAGCTCGTGCTCGACCGGCCGCTGTTCCAAGCGCGCGAGACCGCCGCGAGCCTTGGCACGACCCGGCCGACCATCTACGCGGCGGCGCGAGCGCTCGAGGCGGCCGGGATCATCGAGCCGCTCGATGACTCGGTCAGAAGGGGGCGCGCCTGGGTGGCGCCAGAGGTGGTCGAAGCGCTCCGCGCATGACGTCGAGTGCGCAGCGGCGAGTGCGCAGCGGCGACTCAGCGCACCTCGCTGCCGTCGGGCAGATCGCGCTCCAGCGTTATGAGGCCCAGCGTGCCGTCAGGACCCTCGCCCGACAGGATCATCCCCTGGCTGACGATGCCGCGCAGCTTGACCGGCTTCAGGTTGGCCACCGCCACGAGCTTCTTGCCCACCAGCGTCGCCGGGTCGTAGTGCTCCTTGATGCCGCTCACGATGGTGCGCGTCTCGGGGCCCATGCGCACGGTGAGCACGAGGAGCTTGTCGGCGTTGGGGTGCTGCTCGGCCTTCTCCACTGTGACCACGCGCAGCTCGAGCTTGCCGAAGTCGCCGTACTCGACCTCGTCCTTGTGGTCCAGCGCGGCCGCGGCGGTCGCCGCGCCGCCTCCCAGCTGCTCCGCCAGCCCGGCCAGGTCGATGCGGGGGAAGAGCGGGTCGCCCGGTTGCGTGAGCGTGCCGGCGGGCACCTCGCCCCAGCGCGCCGCCGACGCCAGGTCGTGATGGCCGCCCGTCAACCCCAGCTGGCGGCGCAGCTCCACCGCGCGCTCCGGGATGACGGGCTCGAGCAGCACCGACGCGCAGCGCAACGCCTCGACGAGCGTGTTGAGCACGGTGTCGAGCCGCGCGGCGGTGGCCTCCTCGCGGGCGAGCTCCCACGGCTTGGTGTCGGCGATGTACTTGTTGGCCTTGCGCACGGCCTCCATCACGCCCTCGAGGGCGCGGTCGAACTGCAGGGCGTCGAACTGCCGCGTGACGGCCTCGGGCAGCCCCAGGAAGGCGTCGATGAGCTCCTGGTCGGCCTGCTCGACGGGACCCGCGGCGGGCACCTTGCCGCCGCGGTAACGCCCCAGCATTCCGAGGGTGCGGTTGAGGAGGTTGCCCAGGTCGTTGGCCAGGTCGGCGTTGATGCGCTCGGCGATGGCCGGCTCGGTGAAGCTCGCGTCGAGCCCGAACGGCATGTCGCGGATGAGGAAGTAGCGGAACGCGTCGTTGCCGTACTTCTCGAGCAGGTCGAGGGGCTTGACGGCGTTGCCGAGCGACTTGCTGATCTTGCGGTCGTCGATGAGCCAGTAGCCGTGCACGTTCAGGTGCTTGAAGAGCGGGATGCCGGCCGCCTTGAGCATGATGGGCCAGAAGAGCCCGTGCGGTTTGACGATGTCCTTGGCGATGAAGTGCTCCACGTGCGGCCAGAACCGCTCGGTGAGCCCCTTGCTCTCTAGCGCCGAGTAGTAGTTGATGAGGGCGTCGAACCAGACGTACGTCACGTGCTCGTCGTCCCACGGCAGCGGGATGCCCCACGGCACGCGGCTGCGGGGCCGGCTGATGGAGAGGTCGCCCACCGGCTCGCGCAGCATGGCCAGGACCTCGTTGCGGTAGCGCGCCGGCGTGATCAGCTCCGGCTGCTCGTTAAGTAGGTCGCGCAGCCAGGTGCGGTACTTCTCCATGCGGAAGAAGTAGTTGGCCTCCGTGCGGTACTCGGGGACGATCTCGTGCTGAGGGCACTTGCCGTCCACCAGCTCCTTGTCGGTGTAGTAGCGCTCGCACTTCACGCAGTAGAGGCCCGCGTACTCGCCGTAGACGATGTCGCCGTTGTCGTAGACGCGCTGCAGGACCTCCTGCACGACCTTCTTGTGGCGCGGCTCGGTGGTGCGGATGAAGTCGTCGTAGCCGATGCCGAGCCGGTCCCACATGCCGCGGAACTCGCCGCTCACCTGGTCGGCGTACTGCTGCGGGGTCTCGCCGTGCGCCTCGGCCGCCTTCTGGATGTTCTCGCCGTGCTCGTCCGTGCCCGTCAGGAAGTAGGTGTCGTCGCCCTTGAGGCGGTGGAAGCGCGTGACCACGTCGACGAGGATGGTCGTGTAGGCGTGCCCGATGTGGGGCGCCGCGTTCACGTAGAAGATCGGCGTGGTGGCGTAGAAGGCGCCGCCCTCCGCGGGTGAGGCGTCGGTCCTCAGGGGGCCGGCCGCCGAACTGTTGTCGCTGTCATCGTTCATGTCGCTTCTCCTAGGTGGAGCGCCGTGCCGCTTGCAGGGTGCACAAAAGAAGGCGCCGCTCATGCTGCGCGGCGCCCTGGCTCGACCGACCGGCGTGGTCAGCCGAAGACAGGGCTAGGACGCATCATCCGCGGCACCATACTGGCGCGCAGTATAACCCCGGCCGCCGCGGGCCGCGGCAGCCGTCGGCACGAGCGACCCGAGCCGGCGACGTCGGTGGCCCGAGCGACCCGTGCCGGTTAGGCCTGCGGCACCTCGCAGCCGTCGTCGGTGCAGACCGCGCCGTCGGCCCCGGCCGCCGCGAGCATCGTCACCGGGCGCTCCTTCGGGCCCAGCTGGCGCAGGGCTGAGAGGAAGAACTCGGTCGGCTGGGCGCCGGAGACGCCGTGCGTCTCGTCGATGACGAAGAACGGCACGCCGTCCACCCCCAGGGTGCGTGCGCGGCGCTCGTCGGCGAGGACGGCGTCAGCGAAGTCGTCGCCGGCCAGCATGCTCCGCACGGCGCCCTCGTCCAGGCCGCAACCCACGGCGAGCCGCACGAGGGTGTCCGGGTCCGAGACGTCGGCGCCCTCGCACTGTTGCGCGCGCATGAGCCGCGTCATCACAGCGTGCCCGCCGTCCGCCGGGTCATAGGACGCGGCGAGGTGGATGAGGCGGTGCGCGTCGAACGTGTTGGCGGCGAACGCCCGGTCCAGGTGGTAGTCGAGGCCCTCGCCGGCGGCGACCTCGGTGACGCGGGCCAGCATCTCGCCCACCTGTTCGCGCGAGCGCCCGTACTTGGCCATCAGGTGGGCCACGCTCGGCTCCGGGTCGGTGCGCGGCGCGTCGGGCGCGAGCTCGAACGACCGCCACCTGATCTCCACCGCGTCGCGGTGCTCGTACGCTGCCAACGCCGCCTCGAAGCGCACCTTGCCCACGTAGCACCAGGGGCAGGCGATATCGGACCAGATCTCGATCAGCATGCGGTGAGGCTAACCGGGCGGTGAGCCGCGCACCGCTCACGGCGCTACGCAGGACGCGTGGCAGAATGCCGGCATGGGCGAGCGGACCGCTCCCGCGGCCAACGCCATCGCAGACTTCCATAACGCGCGGCGCCGCGCCGACCTGCAGGCCGTGCTGGCTCAGCTGTCGGGGCAGAGCGACCGGCTCCTCACCTACGACGAGGTGCGGCGGCGGCTCAAGGCGGTGGAGGGCGCCGGCACGACGCTCGAGGACGTGCCGCTCGGCGCCATCGTCGGCAGCGTGGGCCGCTACCAGGACTTCAACCGCTCGTTCCTGCCACTGTCCGACTCCGACCGGTCGCGGTGGGTGAACGTGAAGCTCGCCATGGAAGCCATGGAGGGCGTCCCGCCCGTCGACCTCTACCGCATCGGCGACGCCTACTTCGTGAAGGACGGCAACCACCGCGTGTCGGTGGCGCGCCAACTCGGCGCCACGCACATCAACGCCTGGGTCACGCCCGTCGCCACGCGCGTGCCGTTCACGCCAGACATGGACCAGGACGACCTGATCATGGCGAGCGAGCTGGCCGAGTTCCTCGACGCCACCCACCTCGACGCGCTGCGCGAGGGCGCCGACCTGACCGTCACCGTGCCTGGCAAGTACCCGCAGCTACTGGAGCACATCCGCGTGCACCGCTACTACATGGGCATCGACCTAGGGCGGCCAGTGGGGTGGAGCGAGGCCGTAGGACACTTCTACGACGAGGTCTACCTGCCCGTGGTGGAGGAGATCCGGGCGCACGGCCTGCTCCTCGACTTCCCGGACCGCACGGAGGCGGACCTCTACCTCTACCTGTCCGAGCACCGTGCCGAACTGGCGGAGCGCTTCGGGTGGGAGCTGGAGGGCCCGCAGTTGGCCGAGGGGCTCGCGCGCACGCGGCCCGGCAGCGTCGACGAGCGCGCCGCCGAGCTGCAGGGCGCCGCGCGGCGCGTGCTGGCCGACAGCGTCCTCCTCGTCCTGGACGGCGGAGCGCTCGACGACGCCGTCACGGAGGCGGGGCTCGCGTTCGCGGCCAGGGAGGGGGCCCGGGCGTTCGCCCTCTACTCGCCGCGCCCGGCTGCAGACTCCGCGGTGGCCAAGGCCCTCGCCGCTGCCAACACGCCGCCCGAGGCGGGGGAGGAGGGCGCCGGCAGGACGTTCATGGCCGCGTGCGAGGCGCGCGGCGTGGTCGGCCAGTTCGCCGTGGGCACCGGCGAGCTGAGAGACGAGGTCGCCCTGCGCGCGCCCTACGTCGACCTGGTGGTCGCCGGACGCGCCGCCGCGGGAGCGGCGGGCGGCGAGGAGGGGCGGGAGCGCGCCTTCATGCGCCGCTGCCCCAAGCCGCTCCTCCTCGTGAGCCGGGCGGAGACCGACCTGACCCGTCCGCTCCTCGCCTTCGACGGCGGGTCCAAGTCGGAGGAGGCGCTCTTCGCGCTCGCCTACCTCGCCGTGAGGTGGCGGCTCGAGCCGGTGATCGTGACCGTGGAGCGGCGGGGCGGCGGGACCGCGACCGCCAACTGGCTGGCCGTCGACGACACGCCGCCCCCAGGACCGTTGGCGCGAGCAGGCGCCTACCTGACCAGACTGGGGGTCGCCGCGCGGCTCGTGGCGGCGGCGGGTCCGGTGGCGGAGGCGGTGGTGAACGTGGCGCGGGAGGGAGGGTGCGACGTCATATTCCTCGGGAGCCGCTCTGGTCCGCGGTGGCTGGAGGAGATGCTGGGCGGCGTGCTGGAGGAGGTCCTGGCCCTCACCGACCTGCCGCTGGTGATCACCTGAGCGCCCGGCGCGGCGAGGCCTCCTGCCACCGTTCGCCCGCCTGAGCGCCTGCTAAGCTGTGACGTCATGGCGAAACCGCACTCCCTCCCCACCCAGGCCGAGGACTTCAGCGCCTGGTACAACGACATCGTCTACCGCGCGGACATGGTCGACCTGGGGCCGGTGCGCGGCTCCTTCGTGATCAAGCCGTACGGCTACGCCCTGTGGGAGAACATCCAACGCGACCTGGACGCCATGTTCAAGGCCACGGGGCACGAGAACCTCTACTTCCCCATGCTCATCCCCATGAGCTTCTTCCAGCGCGAGGCCGACCACGTCGAGGGGTTCGCGCCCGAGCTCGCGGTCGTCACGCACGCGGGCGGCAAAGAGCTCGAGGAGCCGCTCGCCATCCGCCCCACGTCCGAGACGATCATCGGCGAGCTCTACAGCAAGTGGGTGCAGAGCTACCGCGACCTGCCGCTCCTCTACAACCAGTGGTGCAACGTCATGCGCTGGGAGCTCCGCACCCGGCCGTTCCTCCGCACCACGGAGTTCCTGTGGCAGGAGGGACACACGGCGCACGCCACCGCGCAGGAGGCGCTGGAAGAGACGCGGCGCATGCTCGAGGTGTACGCCGAGTTCGCGGAGACCTACGGCGCGCTGCCCGTCATCAAGGGCGAGAAGACAGACGGCGAGCGCTTCGCCGGCGCCCTCCAGACCCTCACCATCGAGGCGATGATGCGGGACGGCAAGGCCCTCCAGTCGGGCACGAGCCACTACATGGGCGAGAACTTCGCGCGGGCCTTCAACATCTCCTTCAACGACCCCAACAACGAACAGGCGTTCGCGCACACCACCTCGTGGGGGTTCAGTACGCGCTTCATCGGCGCACTCATCATGGGTCACGGCGACGACAAGGGCCTCATCATGCCGCCCAAGCTCGCGCCCGTCCAGGTCGTCATCCTCCCCATCTACCGGGCCAACGACGAAGACGCCAGGTCCCGAGTGATGGCAGAGGTCGGGAAGGCCCGCGCCGCGCTGGCGGCGGCCGGCGTGAGGGTGAAGGTCGACGACCGCGAGGGCATGTCGCCCGGGCGCAAGTTCGTCGACTGGGAGGTCAAGGGCGTGCCGCTGCGCGTCGAGATCGGCCCGAAGGACGTCGAGCAGGGGGTGGCCGTCGTGGCCGACCGACTGCTGGGCGAGAAGCAGTCGGTGCCGTTGCCAGCACTCGCCGAACACGCGACCTTCGCCCTCGGCGCCTTCCACGACGCCCTCTACCGCCGCGCCGTGGAGTTCAGGGAGCGGCACGTCTTCCACGCCGAGACCTACGAGGAACTGAAGGAGAAGGTCGAGCTGGGCTTCGTCTACGCCACGCACTGCGGCGACCCGGAGAGCGAGAAGGCCATCCAGGAAGAGACGAAGGCCACGGTGCGCTGCATCCCGCTGGAAGGACCCAGCGCGGAGGGCACGGTCTGCGTCCACACTGGCCGGCCCAGCGGCTACGCGCGCAAGGTCATCTTCGCCAAGGCGTACTGATGGCGGCGCGACGCGACCCAGGGGCGTCCACCGCGGAGCCCTTAGGCGAGACCAAGCGGACGAGGGCGCCCGAGCCGGTGCCGCTCACCCAACCGAGCCCAGCCGAGGACCTGCAGGGCCGCATCCTGCGCGCTCAGGCGGTGATCCTGCAGCGGGCGCTGCGCGGCGGAGTGAAGGTGAGCTTCGGCGAGGGACGCCGCGCCACGGACGTGGCCATGGCGCTCCTGAAGGGCGACCGCGACGCCGTCCTGGCCATCGTCACCGAGCTGGAGGACGCGCTGGAGTTCGACCTGCACGTCCTGCGCAGCACGTTCGCGCGCACCAACTTCGAGCTCCTGCTCGTGTTCATGGAGCCCATCGACGAGCAGGCGCTGCGCAGCCCCGAGCGGCGCAACCACCTCAAGAACCGCCTGCGGCACCTGCCGACGGACGAGGAGGGTCTCGACCTGCTGGAGCAGGAGCCGGTGGCGGCCCCTCAGCAGAGGCGCGACTGACAGACGGTGAGGCGCGCCCAGTCGCGCTCCCCCTGTTGGGCCAGCATTAGGTAGAGCCTGCCGGCCGCCGCGTCCACGAAGTACGCAGGGTCGGCCAGACCCCTGAGCACGCTCAGGGTGGGCGCCGCCGGGATCCGCCCGCGGTCGTCTATCCAGTAGTCGCGGTAGATGAAGGGCAGCTCGGTGCCGGCGTAGGGGATGCTGACCACCATGCGGTCGCCGGCCTCGAGTTCGCGCAGGTCGATGCTGAACTCGGTCGGGGTGCCGCGCGTGTGCTCGTAGGCGTACTCGTAGCCGGCACGGACGATGCTCCGGTAGTGCACGTTGGGCGTCTCGGGGCCGCCGTTGGGTGAGCCGTAGAGCGGGTGCTGTGAGGCCTCGCCGGCGCGGTGCAGGCCCAGCGGCGCGAAGCCCTGCGCCCGGTCGCCGTCGTCTCTCAGGGTGAGGCTCACGTAGCGGCCGTCGCACACGTTGGCGTTCCAGTCGGGGTGGTAGTCGCAGGTCGGCGCGGCGAGCAGCGGGTTCACGGCCGTCACGTAGCGCCCGGCCGTCCCCGTCACGCTGCCGTCCACGTCCTTGAAGACGGCGCTGCGGTAGCCGTCCTCGCCAGAGTCGGTGGTGGCGGGGTCGTAACCGCTCATGTCGCGCGTCTCGAGCCTCACCCGGTTGGTCGCCGCCGCGAACGTCAGGCCGCTCGCGTAGGAGAGCGGGCTCATCGACCACGAGGTGTAGTCGAGGACGCTGATGGCCGCCGCCTCGCGTTGGGCGTTCGGTTCGAACGCTTCGAAGTAGGTGTCCGTCACGTGCACGGGGCCGTCGTAGAACTCGAAGCCCCTGATGGCGAACTCGGGCTGCCAGTGACGCGGGAGGGCGCGCCCGCCCGCGCCCGGCGTCTCCCAGGTGCGCGGCGATCCCAGGTTGGCGCTCTCGCCCACCAGCACGGAGCCCTCGAGGCCGGACGCGCTGGACGCGAACGTCACGCCGATGGCGTTGTCTGCGAGCAGGGCGCCGCGCAACACCGTGTTGTCCCCGCGGAACCAGGCGCCCGCGCCCCGCTGCTTGTAGGCCACGAGGCCGTCGAAGTAGGCCGTCACGGGCGCCGAGGACGGTTCCGCCGGGTTGGCCCTGGGGGTGTACGACGTCGTCTCGGCGGCGAGGGTGCGCTCAGCCGGACCTCTGTCCACGTGCAGGCCGTCCTGGAAGTTGGAGTGAGCCAGGTTGTCCGCGAACGTGCCGAGCGGCGTGCGGCGCGGCCAGGTGTTGGCGCCGTCGAGCATGGCGAGGGAGGGGCCGGTCGGGTGCTCCGGGAGGGCGTACCAGAAGCCCGAGCCCTCCGAGGACGCCGCCACGTTGCCCACGAGGTGGTTGGCGGGGTTGGTGATCCAGAAGGCCGCGGGGCCCATGTGGCTGCGGTCGGTGGGGAGGATGGCGTCGGCCTCGTTCGGTTTGCGCACCTGCAGCGCGAGGTTGCCGCTCAGCAGGTTGCCGGTCTCGGAGCCGTCCTCGAGGAAGTAGCAGTGGCCCTGCGTGCGGTAGGCGGCGTTGGCGTCCAGCAACACGCCGGCCGTCCCGTGGATGGTGATGCAGCGGTTGTAGAGGTCGTGGAGCGTGGAGTTGCGCACGAAGCTGCCGGCGCCGGCGTCGCCCATCATGTGCCAGTGGACCGGGTAGCGGAGCAGGAGCCCCGCCTGGCCCATGCGGGACAGCTCGACCGAGTCGAGCCTGATGCGGCTCGCGCCCATGGCCATGATCTGCCCGCCGAACTGGTAGTCGGGACCGGTGGGGTCCGCCGCCCCGGCCGAGCCCTGCACGGTCACGTTGCGGGTGAGGCGCACCACCTCGGCGCGCGACTCGAGGGTCCTGCCACCGAACGTCTGCGCCGCGCCGTAGTGGAGGTAGTCGAGAGCGCGGTCTAGCGTGAGGCGGTTGCCCGCCACCGCCGTCACGGTGCGCTCCTCGACCTGGCCGTCGCGCCGTTCGCCCGACGAACCCGTCTCGGCGTAGAAGTCGGTCGAGGCGATCGCCAGCCTGTCGCCCACGCGCCAGCCCGCCGCGTCGTCGACCTCGATGCTGGTCGCTCCCGCCGGAGCCGTGCCGGCCAGCCTCGTCCAGGCGGCGCCCTCGGGCGCCCCGTACAGCTCGAGGGTCCCGCCGAGCAGCGCGAGGTAGTTGGCTCCCAGGTGCCCGTCGTCGGGTCGGCTCGGCCTACCGGCGGAGAGCGTGATGACGGCGTGCTCGCGGAACGGCTCGTCTTGTGAACCGATGTACAAGCCGCCGCACAGCAGGATGGAGTCGGCGGTCAGCTCCAGGTCGCGCCGGTCGAACACCAGCGCGCCCACGACCTCGAGCGACGCGAGGCGCGGCGTGGAGACGTCCAGGAGCACCACCTCGTCGGCACCGATGACGACGGCGGCGCCCTCCTCCGGCAGCACGCCGTCGGGCCAGCCGGCCGCGTCGGACCACACCCGCGTGGGCGTGGGCGGAGCGGGGGAGGGGTCGGGCGCGGCCAGCCGCGCCGGGTCGAAGACCTTGCCCGTCGGCGGCGCCGTCATGGAGGCGTGCCGCTCGCAGCACGTGGAGCCAGCGCAGGCGGCACCCGGGCCGGACGCCTGGGTGCCGCACGCCGCCAGCACGAGCAGCCCGGCGAGGAGGCCCAGTTGGAGGCGGGCGGTTCTGAGCAGTCCAGGAAGTGCCACGAGTTCAGGCTAGGCGGCCTCCCGGAGAGCTTGATGTGAGAACCCTCAGGTGTGAAACTTCCCATGCTCCTCCCGGGTAGGGCCGGGACGACACGGGCGTGGGTCCGTCTGGTATAGTCACGTTTCGGCCCGGGCGCTGCGCGCCCGGCACACATCGGGGCCCGGACGCCCGGTCAGCAAGCGTCCAGGCAGGCAGTTGGATGCGCGGCCGCTCCCCGCGCGAAACCACCAAACCACCGCAAGAGCAGAGCGCAACCGGCCGCGCCGGCGGCGCCGCGTGGCGAGCCGCCCGGACCAGGGTGTGCCGGCCACGGATCCCGCTTGGAGGGAACAACATGTACGACAGCAACTACTACGCTCGCATCAGCAGCCCCCGCGTCGACGCCGACCTCCGGCGCGCCGGCTACCACGACGGTGAACCCGCCCCGCGCCTCAGGAACCACTGGGCCAACCAGCCCGGCTCGGTGCGAGCCCACTCGCGCCTCTGGCGACGCCTGCGCCGCGCGGCCTGAGGGGCGCCTCCGACGCCGGTCGAGCGCCGCTAGCCATGAGCCGCCGCTCGCGCTAGGCCAGCGCCAGTAGCGACACGCCGACCACCATCCCCACGGCGCCGAGCATGCGGCGGGTGACGTCGCCCTCGGCCAGCAGGCGCGCGCCCAGCAGCGTGCCCAGCAAGATGCTCACCTCGCGCGTGGGCGCCACCAGGCTGACGGGCGTGAACGTCATGGCTATCAGCACCATCACGTAAGCGAGCGGGCTGAGCACGGCTATGCCGGTCGCCTCCCACCGATGGCCCTGCCAAGCCGCCCGCAGCTGCGGGCGGCGCCTGGCCACCAGGGGCAGAAGCAGCAGCGAGCGGCCTACCTCGCCCGCGTACGTGTAGAGGATGGGCGCGGCCGCCGCATGGCCGACCGCGAAGCCATCGAACACCGTGTAACTACCGATGAACAGACCGGTGATGAGGCCGTAACGCAGGCCCGCCCGCGACCCCGCGCCGCCCTTGCCGCCCGCCAGCACGAACACGCTGAAGACGACCAGCGCCGTGCCCGCCAGCGCCTGGACGCCGGGCCGCTCCCCCAGCAACAGGACCGCCAGTAGCGTCGCCAGAGCAGGCCCGCTCCCGCGCGCCGTGGGGTAGACGAGGGAGAGGTCCGCCAGGCGGT
Organism: uncultured bacterium; assembly: GCA_964398765.1. Taxonomy (GTDB): domain Bacteria; phylum Deinococcota; class Deinococci; order Deinococcales; family Trueperaceae; genus JAAYYF01. The sequence goes on from CAYNNL010000001.1 coordinate 12,013, forward strand.
AGCCGCGCTGGAGGCTGATGAAGTACCCCACGTGAAGGAGGGACGACCCCGCGGCCAGCGCCGCGTGCTGCCAGGTGAACGTCGGCCTGACCACCAGGACGTAGCCGATCACGAGCGGCGCGTACAAGGCCGCCGTGAGGGTGGCGAACAGCCAGACGAACTCCGCGCCGCCGCGCGCCCGCTTGGCCAGCAGGTTCCACGTCGCGTGCAGGACGGCAGAGCCGCCCACCAGCGCCAGCGCCAGAGGCGTCACGCTCCGCCGCGCGCCTCAGCCGTGAACGTAGGTGAGCCAGTGGTCGAACTCCGGCACATCGCCGTGCACGACCCGCAGGTACTGCTCCCGTAGCCTCAGCGAGACCGGCCCCGCCGCGCCGGACCCGATCAGCCGCCTGTCGAGGCTTGCCACCGGCGTCAGCTCGGCGGCCGTGCCCACCAGGAACACCTCGTCGGCCGTGTAGAGCTCGTCGCGGGTGGCCATGACCGGCTCCACCTCCATGCCGAGAGACCTGGCTATCCTGGCGATGCTGTCGCGGGTGATGCCGCGCAGGTTCACCGAGTGCGCGATGGGCTGGAGCACGCCGCCGTTGACCATGAAGACGTTCTCACCGGACCCCTCGGCGACGAACCCCTCCTTGTCGAGCAGCAGCGCCTCGTCGAACCCGTTCGCTCGGGCCTCCAGGTTGGCGATCACGGAGTTCACGTAGTTGCCGCCGGCCTTGGCCTTCGTGGGCAGTATGTCGCCCGCTGACCTGCGCCACGAGCTCGTCATGAGCCGCGCCCCCTTGCGGATCACCTCCTCGCCGAGGTAGCTGCCCCAGGGGAGCGTGGCCACCATGAAGTGCAGGCTGTTGCGCTCCGGGTTGACCCCCAGCCCCTCCGACCCGTACCAGATGAGGGGCCGGACGTAGGCGTGCTTGCGCCCGTTGGCGCGCAGGGTCTCGACCACCGCTGCCGACACCTGTTCCGGCGTCAGCTCCACACGCATTCCCATGATCTTGGCCGAATCCAGCAGGCGCCGCGAGTGCTCGGGCAGCCGGAACACGGCCGCGCCGCGCGGGGTCTCGTAGGCCCTCAAACCCTCGAAGACGCTGGTGCCGTAGTGGAGGGCGTGCGTGAGGACGCTGACCCGCGCTCGCTCCTCCGGCACCAGCTCGCCGTCGAACCAGATGAGACCTGCGTCGTTGAGAAGCGTCGTGGGGCGCGCCGCCCCGCTCTGAGTGCTCATGCCCACCATCCTCCGTTGGTCCGGTCAGCCTACCCCCTCACCGGCGCCGCGCGGGCTCGGCCCGGGCGCGGCGGTTAGACTCTCCTGCATGAACGTCCTCGTCACCGGCGGCGCCGGTTACATCGGATCGGTCACCGTGGCCGCCCTGCTGGCCGGCGGCCACGACGTCGTGGTGCTGGACGACCTGTCGACCGGCCACCGCGAGGCCGTGCCTGACGGCGTGCCGTTCGTGCACGCCTCCGTGGCCGACGCCGACATGGTCGACTTCACGTTGCGCCACCACGGCGTCAGCGCCATCGTCCACTTCGCGGCGGCTTCGCTGGTGGGCGAGAGCATGACCAAGCCCACCAAGTACTTCCTGCAGAACACCGCCGGCACGTTCTCTCTCCTCGACGTTGCCGTGAAACGCGGCGTCGAGCGCTTCGTGCTCTCGTCAACGGCGGCCGTCTACGGCACGCCCACCAGCGTGCCGATCCCAGAGGGCGCCGAGCTGCGGCCCGAGAGCGTATACGGCGAGTCGAAGCTGATGATCGAGCGCGCCCTCGGCTGGCTGGCAGGCACGACGGGCCTGGCCTCCGCCGCGCTGCGCTACTTCAACGCCGCGGGCGCCACGGACGACCTGGGCGAGGACCACAGGCCGGAGACCCACCTCATCCCCCTGGTGCTCCAGGTGGCCGCCGGCACGCGCGACGCCGTCCAGGTCTACGGCACCGACTACCCGACGACCGACGGCACCGCCGTCCGCGACTACGTGCACGTGAGCGACCTGGCGGCGGCGCACGTCCTGGCGCTGGGGGCCCTCGAGGCGGGCGGTGCGCACGCCTACAACCTCGGCAGCGGCGCCGGCTACTCTGTGCGCGAGGTTGTCGAGGCGTGCCGACGCGTCACCGGGGCGACCATCCGCGAGGTGGAGGTGGGACGGCGCGCGGGAGACCCGCCCGTCCTGGTGGCCGACAGCACCAAGGCGCGGACGGAGCTCGGCTGGGCGCCGCGCCACGACGACCTCGCCACCATAGTGGGCAGCGCTTGGCGCTGGCACTCCGCCCACCCGCGCGGCTACGACGCCACCTGAGCCTCGGTCACCGCGGTCGCCAGGCGCCCACCGGGCACGCGGCAGATGATGAGCTCGTTAAGCCCCCGCGGAGCATCCTCACCCGGCGGGTGCGGCCCGGGACCGAAGATGTGATATGACCTGTTGCGGTGCGTTCTCGGGCGCCGTCGGTGGCGTTGAGCCGGCCGCCGGTGAGCCCGGTGCAGCGTCACGCACGGTGAGCGGTGGACCAGGGGACCTACGGCCGCGGAGGTTCGTCCGCGGGGGACCCGGACGCCATGCGGCTGCCCCAGGAGGGCCGGTTCCGGCCGGGCAGCACCGTGCTACTCTTCGACTCACTTGGAGCGTGTGATGAAGCGACTACTCCTCACGACCCTACTTGCGCTCGCCGCACTGGCGTCTGCGCAGTCGGGGGCGGTCATGAGCGGCATCGTCAAGAGCGACGGGCCGCTGGCGGAAGGCACCCGCGTTGCCATCCACATCGTCGACTCCGACAACGTGTGGGGCCTCGAGGTCACCTCAGTGACACCGGTGGGCGGCACCTTCCGCGTGTCGCCGGGCGCCGTGCCGGCCGACCAACTCAAGCCGTTCCGCTCCGGCAGCGTCCTCCTGCCCGGCCTGCAGAACGAGTACCGCGTCAGCGAGACGGACGTGAACGTAGCCGTGGCGCGCTTCAACATGTACGTGGACCAGAACGGTAACGGCGTGTTCGACCGCGTCGTTGACCGCTACTACATCGGCCTCGCGAGCCTCGAGGCGCCCGTCGGCTTCTTCACGCTCCTCTACGTCGACAAGGCGGCCACGCTCGTGGGCGGCGGCGCCGAGCTCAAGCTCAGCGCGGGCTGGAACGTGTTCACCGTGCGCTTCCCCGACGACAAGGCCGTCTACGCCGTCTCCGCCTCCGTCGACGACATCGTGCTCGACGTCGACCTCCAGTGACGACGCGGGCCTACTCCAGGCTTCAGGCATGAGGGTCTACGAAGGCACCCTGGCGGGTGCGGGTCTGCGGGTGGGCATCGTCGTGAGCCGCTTCAACGAGCTGGTCACCAGCCGCCTGCTCAGCGGCGCGCTCGACGCGCTGAGGCGCGTGGGCGTGGCCGACGACGACGTCAGCGTGGTGTGGGTCCCGGGAGCCGTCGAGATCCCGCTCCTCGCCGCCAAGCTGGCGGCCTCGGGCGGCGTCGACGCCGTGATCACGCTAGGCGCGGTCGTGCGGGGCGATACCAGCCACTACGATCACGTCTGCAGCATGGTCGCCTCGGGCGTGGCTCGAGCGGCCGAGACCAGCGGCGTGCCCGTCGTGTTCGGCGTGGTCACCACCGACACGATGGAGCAGGCCATCGACCGCGCCGGCGGCAAGGCGGGCAACAAGGGCGCCGACGCGGCGGCCACGGCCGTGGAGATGGCCACCCTGCTCCAGCAGTTCGCAGCGCGGCCGGCTCGAGCGGGCCGGCGCCCCACCAAGGCCTGACCCGGAACCGAACCGGGCTGCGTGCTAGCTCCCGGGCTTGGGTTCCAGGGTCCAGCCTTGCGCCGCAGCGTAGCGTCTAAGTAGCGCCTCTGCTCCCGGACGGTCCTGCACGTCGCCCACCGCGCGCGCCTCTGCCACGACGGCGAGCGCCTCGCCCACCCGGGGTCCCGGCGCGAGGCCGAGCAGCGCCATGACGTCGTTGCCGTCGAGCAGGGTGGCCGGGGGTGGCTCCGCCTCCAACGCCGCGAGCACGCTCGAAACCGCGACCCGGTAGTTGACTCGGGCGCCCTGGCTGGCGGCCCGTCCCCTCGACGCCTCGCGGTCGGCGAGCATGAGCTTGAGCAGGTCGGGGAGCAGCGCGCGGCGCCTATGCACGAACCGCCTCACCGCCCGCTCCTCCCGGGGGAGCGGCACCATGTGGTGGCGGACGAGCGCGGCGGCGCGCTCCACCTGCTCGTTCGGCAGGCGCAACCGCCGCAGGGCGCGCTGCACCATCTCGGCGCCCACCTTGTCGTGCCCGTAGAAGGTCGGCGTGCCGAGCGGCGTGCGGCCCTGACTGGCCGGCTTGCCTACGTCGTGGAGCAGGGTGGCCCAGCGCAGCGCAGCGTCCGCGTCGGGGAAGCCGGCCAGAAGCTGGTTCAGCGACTCGAGCTGGTGATCGAGCACGTCGAGGTGGTGGAGAGCGCCCTGCGCCACACCGCGCCCCAACTCGAGCTCAGGTAGGTAGATGGCGAGACCACCGAGGGCCTTCAGCAGGGCGAGGCCGCGCGGCGCGTGGCGCGAGACGATGAGCGCCTGGAGCTCGGCTCCCACCCGCTCCCAGGCCGGCGCCGGCGCCGCTCCCGTCCGCTGCGCGAAGAACGCCTCGATGACGGCGTCCTTCGTGGCGGGTTCCAGCTCGCACACGAGCGTGGCCGCGAAGCGCACGGCCCTGAGCGGCCTCACGGGGTCCGCTTCCAGGCTGGCGAGCGATGTCATCCGCACCCGGTGGCTCTTGAGGTCGGTCGCGCCACCGGTCGGGTCCATGAGCTCGCCCGCCGGGCTGAGAGCCATGGCGTTGCAGGTGAGGTCGCGGCGGCGCAGGTCCGCCTCGATGTCGCCCTCGCCGGCCCGGAAGGGCGTGAAGTCGTGGAGGACGCCGCCCGGTAGCGCGACCCGCCAATGGCTCCGCTCCTCGTCCATCAGGAAGGCCGAGCCGCCGAGCTCCCTGGCCTGCCGGTCGGCGCTCGCGGCCGGGTCCGGCACCAGCCAGTCGAGGTCGCGGGCCGGGCGGCCGAGCAGCGCGTCGCGGACGGCACCGCCGACCAGCAGGGCGCCTGGCGGCCACGGCATAAACTGGCTCGTGTCTACTGGCTCCGGCACGGACATGTCCGGCACCTCCCCACCACCCACTCTAGACGGGCTGGGGCGCCCCCTGCGTGTGGGCCTGACCGGCAACATCGGTTCCGGCAAGTCGACGGTGGCACGCCTGCTGGCGGCGCGCGGCGCCGACGTCATAGACGCCGACGCCCTGGCCCGCGAGGCGACCGCCGACGCGGCGGTCCTCGCCGAGATCGCGGCCGCGCTCGGGGCCGGGCTGGTGAAGGACGGTCGGCTCGACAGGGCGGCCACGGCCGCGCTGGTGTTCGCCGACCCCGCGGCGCGTAGGGCGCTCGACAGCATCGTCCACCCGTGGGTGGCGCGGCGGCGGCTCGAACTGGAGGCCGCCGCGGCGTCAAGGCGCCCCATGCCGCGCGTGGTGGTCCACGACGTGCCCCTGCTCTACGAGGTGGGACTCGATAAGGCCGTCGACGTGGTCGTGGTGGTGTACGCGCCGTTCGAGGTCAGGGCCCGGCGTCTGGCCCGGCGCAGCGGGCTCGACCGCGAGCAGGCGCTGGCGCGCGACCGCGCACAGCTTCCCCTGGAGGAGAAGGCCGCGCGCGCCGACCACGTGATCGACAACGGAGGCGACCTTGCCTCCCTGGAAGAACAGGTGGCGCGCCTCTGGGAGGAGCTGATCACCGCTCCGCCCGCCGGCGCGCCACCCGGTCCGGGCGCCGCCTAGTCTGGCGGCGCCGGGCAACCAGAACCTAGCCGACGTTCACCAGTTGACCTGCGAGAGGCCGTAACCGCGCAACACGCCGCCGTCGACGACCTGGTAAGAGTACGAGCCGCCGAACTTGTCTGCCACGAAGTTCACGAACTCGGTGAGGGCCGCGCCGGCCGCCTCGGCGGCCTCGAAGTCGAGGTCCTCGCTGCCCGCCATGCCGACGGCCGTGCCGAACTGCGACAGGACCGTGTCGGCGAGCGACCTGAGGTTGGCCTGGTCGTTGGAGAGCGTGATGCTCACCGCGGCTCCCGGCACGTTCTGGAGTAGCGGGGCCAGGCTGCCCGACAGGCCGGCGCCCGCCGCGCCCGCGGCCAACGCAGCGTCCATGCCGCTCGAGCTCGTTGCCACCAACAGGAAGCCCTTCGAGAAGGCCACCTCCACCACGATGCCCTCGCCCAGGTCGTACGTGGTCACGTTGGTGCCGGAGGACGTGCGCGTGGTCGGCTGCACGAGGCCGGGGCCACCGCTGGGGTCCATGAACGACGACGCCAGGCTCGTGGTCATGGCGAGGAACTGGGAGAGGCCGGCCTGCGCCGCAGCCTCGTCCGTGACGGCCAGCAGGTAGACGCTGTCTCCCAGGATGTTGTCAGGCGTCACCCCGGGGGCGGCCGTCGTGGGGGCCGACACGGTGATGGCGCCGGCGCCCGTGCCCATCCAGCTGAACAGCATCTGGTTGAGGTCGATGCCGAGGTTGTCGGCGAGGAACGAGTCGAGATCGCCGATCCCGAGTTCTGGCAGTTCCGAGACGAGCACGTTCAGGTAACGCCACCAGGCGCCGGCACTGAAGTTGTTGGCTTGCACGCCCAGGGCGCCGGCCGGGGTGAACCCGAGCGCCGCCGCGGGGTAACCGCCCTTGGCCGTGAGCAGGTCGTAGAGGGCGGGGTCGAGCGAGCGGTCGCCCAGTGCCTGGATGGAGAGCGTCTCTATGCCTGAGTCGGTGAGCCGCACCACGCTCGACACGACGCCCACGGTCTTGAGCATGGCGGCGACGCGCTCGATGCTCTGGTCGAAGCCCATGCCGGCGGCGAGGGGCTGCGCGACCTTGGCGGCACTCGGCAGGTCGATCATGAACGAGACCACGGCGGGCGTGAGCCCGGCGAGCGTGGCCGCGTAGGCGGGGGAATCGGTGAAGTTGGCCTCAGCGGCGCCCTGGTAGCGGCGAAGCACGCCGCGCAGGGTGTCGGGGTTCGACGTGAGGGCGACGAAGCGGCCGTCTTGCGCGAACGCCAGGGTCGAGCCGTCGTCGTCCGACGTGAAGACATCGAACTTGAGGTTGCCCTCGGTGAGGGTCTCCACCGTGCCGCCTGCGTTCTCCTCATCGCGCAACTGCTTGATGAGCGCCGCGGCGCGGTCCGACACGCGGGCGACCACGATCAGGGCGGGCAGCGGGTTGAAGCTGGACGCCGACGCGGCGATCCATAACTCGTCGCCCAGCAGGTCGAAGAGGCTCATGTCCTTGAGCTCGGCGGGGATCTCGTCGGTCGCGTCCTCGCCGCCAGTGCGTTCGAGCAGGGTGGTCAGGTCGAGACGTTCCCACTCGTCGATGATCGGCCTGAGTTTGGCCTCGTGCTGGTTCAGACCCTGCACTCCGAACGCCACCAGCGTGTCGGACGGAAGCAGGGGCGCGAGCGACTGCGCGGCCGTGAGGGAGAGAAAGGCAGCGAGCAGGAACGCCAGGGCCGTGCGGCCGAGGCGGCCTAGCGGGCGGGCTGGGGGTGTTGGGGGCATGGGGTCCATCTGTCCTCCTGGGGGTCGAGCACTCCCTACCTTAGCGGGGTGAGCCGCCGGGCGCGGTGGTCATACTCACTGCCGGGCTGCAGGCTCCGGCGCGTCAGCTCCCGGCGCGCGCCAGGGTCCGCCTGGCGGCGGCGACGACGTTGTCGACCGTGAACCCGAACTCTCGCATCACCACGTCACCGGGCGCCGACGCGCCGAAACGGTCGATGCCTACGGTCTCACCGGCGCTTCCCGCGTAGCGGTCCCACCCCAAGGTGGTGCCGGCCTCCACCGTCACCCGGGCGCTCACCGCGGCCGGGAGCACGGCGGCGCGGTACTCCTCGGGCTGCCGCTCGAACAGCTCGAAGCTGGGCATGCTCACCACCCGGGTGCGGACGCCTTCAGCCTCGAGCACGTCGCGGGCGCCGAGGCAGAGCTGCACCTCGGAGCCGGTGCCGATGAGGATGAGGTCGGGTGGCTCCACCGGGTCGGGCCTGTTCGCCGTCGCCGCCGCGCCTCCTGCCGCCAGGCCGCCCGCGGCGCCGGCCTCGGCGATCACGTACGCTCCGCGCGCCACGGCGCCCTCCGGCACCGCCAGGTTCGGCACGTTCTGGCGCGTGAGCGCGAGGGCGGTGGGGTGGTCGCGCGAGGCCATGGCGTGAGCCCAGGCCTGCACGGTCTCGTTACCGTCGGCCGGCCGGATGACGTCCAACTCCGGTATGACGCGGAGCGACATGAGCTCGCCGATCGGCTGGTGGGTGGGGCCGTCGCCGCCGAGCCCGATGCTGTCGTGCGTGAAGTCGAAGATGGTCCCGATCCCCATGAGGGCCGACAGGCGCAGCGCGGGGCGTAGGTAGTCGGAGAAGATCAGGAAGGTGGCCACGAACGGCCTTAAGCCGCCGTGCAGGAACAGGCCGTTGCCTATGGCCGCCATGCCGTGCTCGCGGATCCCGAAGTGGATGATGCGCCCGGAGTGATCGATGGGGCGCATGGCGGTCTCGCCCGCGATGTCGGTGTAGTTGGAGCCGGCCAGGTCGGCGGAGCCGCCGACCAGCTCCGGTACCCGGGCGGCGACCGCGTTGAGCGCCTCGAGGGACGCCTTGCGCGTGGCCACGCTCTTGCCCACCGGGTAGCTCGGCATCTGAGCGTCGTACCCGGCCGGCAGCTCCCCGCGCATGACGCGCTCGAACTCGGCCGCCAGTTCGGGGTGCTCGGCGCGGTAGCGCTCGAACATGGCGCGCCAGGCGGCGTGGTCGCGAGCGCCGCGCTCCACGGCGGTGCGCATGTGGGCGAGCACGTCGTCGGGCACGGTGAAGGCGGGCCAGTCGATGCCGAGGTTGGCCTTGGTGGCAGCGCTCTCCGCCTCGCCCAGCACGGAGCCGTGCACCTTGGGGGTGCCGGCCAGGTGCGGCGAGCCGTAACCGATCACGGTGCGCACCGCTATGAGGCTCGGGCGCGCCGGCTCGTTGCGGGCCTTCGCGATGGCCTGCTCCAGCGCCGCCACGTCGTTGCCGTCGGCCACCTCCTGCACGTGCCAGCCGTAGGCGCGGTAGCGCGCCTGCACGTCCTCCGTGAAGGTGATGGTGGTGGACCCGTCTATCGAGATGCCGTTGTCGTCGTACAGCACGATCAGCTTGCCGAGGCCCTGATGGCCGGCGAAGGACGACGCCTCGCTGGACACGCCCTCCATAAGGTCGCCGTCCGAGGCGATGACGTAGGTGAAGTGGTCGAGGATCGGGTAACCGGGGCGGTTGAAGCGAGCCGCCAGGTGGGCCTCGGCGAGGGCCATGCCCACCGAGGTGCTGATGCCCTGCCCCAGCGGACCGGTGGTCATCTCCACACCGGCGGTGTGGCGGTACTCGGGGTGGCCCGGGGTGAGGGAGCCCCACTGGCGGTAGCGCTTCAGCTCCTCCATGGGCAGGTCGAAGCCCGTGAGGTGGAGGAGGGAGTAGATGAGCATGGAGCCGTGACCCGCCGACTGCACGTAGCGGTCGCGGTTGGGCCAGTGGGGGTCGCGTGGGTCGTAGCGCATGGCGTGAGCGAAGAGCGTGTACCCCATGGTGGCAGAGCCCATCGGCATGCCGGGGTGGCCGTCGCCCGCGGCCTGGGTGGCGTCGATGGTGAGCGCGCGGATGGTGTTCACGGAGCGCTGCATGAGCGCCTTGTCAGTGGTGACGGTGGGGTCGGGCATATCGGTCCCTCCAGGTGCCGCTCGTGCTGGCCTGGACGGCACCGTGCGGCTCCGTCACGATACCAGGGCCGCGCGCGGATCCCGCGGCGGGTGACGCCACCGTGGCGGCGGCGACCCGCTCGGTGCCGGAGGAGGTGGCGCGGCCGGCTCAGCGCACCGTGATGGGCAGGCGCGCCAGCGTCCTGTAGCTCCGGCCCGTGAGGTAGCGGACCTCGTACTGGCCGGGTTCCTCCGGCGCCGTCACGTGCGCCGGGTCGCCGTCGCTTACGTCGGCCCACGCTCCCCAGTTGCCCTCCTCGGTGCCGACCGGCACGACGGTCACGAAGTCATCGAGGCCGGGGGTGGCAGTCCAGTGCACGACGATGTCGCCGCCCGGCGCCACCTCGGCCGGCGCCTCGAGCGTCACGTGCGGTTCGGTCGCGGTGACGCGTTGGGCCGCGATGATGTGGGCATCGGCCTCGGTGGCGTAGCGCACCTCGTAATCGCCCGGCTCGTCCGGGAGGTAGAGCGCGTAGGTTCCGGGGCCGGAGTCCACCGCGACGCTCGTGTCCAAGAAGCCATCGGGGACGCCCGCCTCGACGATCGTGAGGAAGTCGCCCGGGTTGGCCGTCGCGGTGGTGACCTCGATCTCGAGCGCGGTGCCGGCGGGGGCGGACGTGGCCGTGGTGAACGCGCCGGTGGCGGCCGTCACCGTGATCGCGCGCCGAGCCAGCGTCACTTCCTGGAGGCCCTCCAGGTAACGCAGCTCGTAGGCGCCCGGTGCGTCGGGGAGCTTGAGGCTGACGGGGTTCCCTGTGGCCGTGAGGACGTAGTGGTACACCACGCCCTCCGGTTCGCCGGCGGGCACCACGGTGATCGAGTCCCCGTCGCCGTCCGGGCCGGTCCAATGGACCTCGATGACGGACCCACCCACGGCCTCGTCCGGCGCGTCGAGGCCGGCCGTGGCCGCCACGACCTCGACGAGGCTCCTGCCGAGTATGACTGGCGCGCCGTCCGGGCCGTAGGCCACGAAGCGCAGCTCCAACGGTCCCTGGACCGCAGGCAGCCGCAGCTCGACCTCGCCGCTCGCGCCGTCCGCTCGCCCCTCGGCCAAGGCCACGTCCGATCCCTCGGGCCCTGCCTGAATCACTCCGCCTCCCTCCGGCGCTCCCTGCCACGCGACGCCGAGGGCGCCCGTCCCCAGCGGCGTAGGGGTGCTCGGCGTGAGGGTCACGGTCAGGCCGGCGGTGAGTTCGAAGGCGTAGGCGTTGGGACCGTCTGCCGTGACGATCACGCCTGGCACGTCGACCGGCTCCTTCGTGAGGGCGTCCTCGAGGCGCGCGGTGTAGGCGCCGGCCGGCAGCCTGCCGGTGAAGGAGGTCCCGCCGTCGGCGGGCGTGAGGCGGACGCCGTCGCTCGGTTGCCCGAGGGCGGGCACGAGCAGGACGGAGGCGCCCGCCACGACCGGGACCCCGTCACGCTTCAGCGTCACCGCGACCTCGTAGGTGTCACCGTCCGCCGCCGGCGCCGCGGTCTGGACCGCCCGGCCCAGGGCCGCGAACAGTTCGGCGCCGCTGGCGGCGTTCTCGAAGGACCCGACTGCGCCGAGCGTCGCGGCCGCGGCGGGGTCCAGGTCGATGCCCACGATGCGCAGGTCGATGCCCGCCGCCTTGAGCGTCGCGGCCGCGGCGTCCACGTCGCCGCCACACACCTCGAGACCGTCCGTCACGAGCACCACCACCTTCGTGCCGGACCGCCCGGCGAGGTCGTCGGCGGCGAGGCTCAACGAGTAGGCGATGGGCGTGGCGCCGCGCGCCTGCGTGTCCGCCACGGCGGCCAAGAGCGCCTGGCGATCGACGCCGTCGACGGGCACGACCAGCTGGCTGTCCTCGCAAGCTCCGGGGTCGGTGCCCCTGAGCTGCGAGCCGTAGACGCGCAGGCCGACGCTCAGGTCCCCGCCCTGCGGCAGCGCGGCGATGAGCCCGGCGAGCACGTCTTTCGCGGCCGCGATCCGGTAGCGACCGTCCGACAGCTTGTTGAACATGGAGCCCGACGCGTCGAGGATGAGCTCGACGTGACTCTCGGCGTGGGCCCGCGGCCACGCGGCGAGGCTAAGGGTGAGGAGCGAACAGACCAGCAGCAGCGTGATCTTGCGCATGCGTACCCCGATCCTGGGCGCCCCATAAGGAGCGTCCGCCTACGGCTTCGGGGAGATGCTAGGGGCTGGCGGACCGCTCGCGCAGTGCGCCATGGGCTTGCATGAGCTTGCGGCCGTTCCGGCGGCTCAGGTCGGTTCGTAGGCCTTGCGGGCCCGGCGGCGGTCGAGGTCCTCCCGCACCCGCTGCCCCGTCTCCCAGTGGCGCCGCTCCATCTCGGTCTCAACCCTGAGTGGCGGCACCGGGGTGGGTCCGCCGCCCTCGCCTATCGCCACGAAGTTCAGATGGCCGATGGTGCAGAGCCGCCGCTCGCCCGTCAGAGGGTTCTCGCCGTGCACCTCGCAGCGCACGATCATGCTGGTGCGGCCGGTCCAGGCCACGCGGCACTTGAGCTCGATGATCTCGCCGACGTGGATGGGGTTGCGGAAGTCGATGGCCTCGGTCGAGGCGGTCACCACGACCTGGCGGCAGAAGCGCTGAGCGGCCACGGCGGCGCCCATGTCCATGAGCTCCATGACGCGGCCACCGAAGAGGGTGCCGAGTGGGTTGGTCACGTTGGGGAAGGCCGTGTCGACGGAGATCACCCAGTCGGAGGCCCGTGGCGTCGCGGTGTCGTCTGGCACGCGGCAAGTATAGGCGTTGTTATGCTGCTCCCCACCGGCCGCGGCCGGGCACGGAGGAGGCCGGAACGAAGATGACTAGCACGACTCGCACGTCCACACTGGTAAGCAGGTTGCTGCCGGCGCCCACCGCCACCAGACTGGTAGGCCTCCGCGCCGCCGCCCTCGTGGTGGGCGGGGTGGCTTTCCTCGCGCTGTTGGCGCAGCTGCGGCTGCAACTCGGCCCCGTGCCGATCACGGGCCAGACACTGGGCGTGCTGCTGCTGGGCGCCGCCTACGGCTCGCGGCTGGGGACGCTGACGAGCGGAGCCTACCTGCTGCTGGGCGCGGCCGGGCTGCCGCTGTTCACTGGAGCTCAGGGTGGGGCGGCCTACCTGCTCGGCCCGACGGGCGGCTACCTCGTGGGTTTCGTGGCCGCGGCCTGGCTCCTCGGAACGTTGGCCGAGCGCGGGTGGGACCGGTCGCTCGGCTCCACCGCCCTCGCCATGCTGATGGCCAGCCTGGTCGTCTACGCCTGCGGGCTCGCCTGGCTCCACGTCGCGCTCGGCGGCACGTGGCTGCATACCGTCCAGGTCGGGCTGGTCCCGTTCCTGCTGGGCGATCTGATCAAGCTTGGTGTCGCGACCGCGCTGCTCCCCGCCGCGTGGCGCGTGACCCCGCGGCGCGCCTAGCGGCCGCACGCCTCGCTCAACCGGTGAAGGAACTCGCCCCCGACCGAAGCGGTCGGGGGCGAGTCGGTGCCAGCCTGGAATTCAGGGAACCCTTAGGGTCCGACCCTATCCAGGAGGCGGTCCTGGGCTACCCTAGGCGGGCACCTCCACTGGTCATCTCTATGCGTTGAATATCAGACCACCTCCTTTCCGTGGTAGCGACATGTTAGTCCCAAGCCGCGCGCCGTGTCGGACCTGAGCTACATGGCAGGTACACCGGGCCGGGCCGGGGCGGGGGGCCGGGGGTCGGTCGCGGGTCGGTGGCCGGGCGGTGGCCGGGAGGCGCTTGTACGCTGCCGCACTTGCCACGCTCACCCTCGGGGCCCGCTGCCTATACACTTGGCCCATCACCCCCCGAGCGGCGCGGTGCCGCCGACGGCGCAGAAGGACGCCCCACACATGCTGAGCATCCCCGAGAAGATCCTCTTCGTGCTGCTCGCCGCCGCGTCGCTCTACTTCGCGTACGTCGGCTTCAGGCGCGTCGTGCTCGTGATCGCGCGCGGGCAGACCGGCCCCGTGCCGCGCCTCAACCAACTGCCCCGCCGCCTCGTCGAGGGCATCATGCGCACGCTCGGTCAGCGCACCGTGTTCAGGGCGCGCCCCGTCGCCAGCTTCTTCCACTCCTTCATCTTCTACGGCTTCATCCTGTACCTCGCCGTCAACGCCGTCGACGCGCTCAACGGCCTGCTCCCCGTCTCCCTCACCTCGCGGCTCCACTTCGGCGTGGTCGGCGACGCCTACCGCCTGGTGGCCGACCTCCTGACGTTCCTGATCCTGGTGGGGATGGTCTACTTCCTGGTAAGACGCTTCGCCGTGAAGCCCAAGACGATCGTGCACGGCGAGCGGGTGAAGCTCCACGAGGGCGTCAAGCGGGGCGGCGTCGAGCGCGACAGCCTCATCGTGGGCGGCTTCATCCTGCTGCACGTGGGCTCGAGGCTCCTCGCGGAGGGCTTCCTCCTCGCCGCGCACGGCGAGGCAGACGCCTTCCAACCCATCACCAGCCTCGTGGCGGGCCTTATCGGGCCCGGTGAGGGCCGCATCATCGGCTGGCACGTCTTCTGGTGGGGTGCGCTCGGCATCATCCTCGCCTTCCTCCCGTACTTCCCACGCTCGAAGCACATCCACCTCTTCGCGGCGCCTGTTAACTTCGCGCTGGAGCGCCGCACCGAGGAGCTCGCCAAGGTGCCGCTCGGCGTCCTCGAACCCGTCGACCTCGAGGACGAGACGGCGGAGCAGTTCGGGGCCGCCAGGCTCGAGCACCTGCGCTTCCCTCAGATCCTCGACGCGTACGCGTGTATCCAGTGCAACCGCTGCGCGAACGTGTGCCCCGCCAACCAGACGGGCAAGGCGCTCAGCCCGGCGGCGCTCGAGATCAACAAGCGCTACGAGCTGAACGCCATCGCCACCACCTTCGCTAGCGGCGAGGAGAGCCCGCGGCCACTGCTCGAGTTCGCCATCCCGGCGGAGGCAGTGTGGGCCTGCACCACGTGCGGCGCCTGCATGGAGGTCTGCCCGGTCGGGTGCGAGCAGATGATCGACATCGTCGACATCAGGCGCGACCTGGTGATGATGCAGGGCGAGTTCCCGGCCGAGCTTCAGACGGCGTTCAGGGGCATGGAGCGAAGCGGCAACCCGTGGGGCATCGCGCAGGACAAGCGCATGGAGTGGGCGGACGACCTGAGCGTGCCGACCGTGGAGGAGAACCCGGACTTCGAGGTGCTCTTCTGGGTGGGCTGCGCGGGCGCCTACGACCCGGCGGCGCAGAAGACCACCCGCGCCATGGTGAGGATCCTGGAGCAGGCGCGCGTCAACTACGCGGTGCTCGGCAAGGCCGAGAAGTGCACCGGCGACCCCGCCAGGCGCGCCGGCAACGAGTACCTGTACTACCAGCTCGCCACCGAGAACGTGGAGACGCTGAACGCCGCGCTGGTCGACGAGAAGCTCGATGCTGACAAGCGCAAGCTCGTCCTCACCACGTGTCCGCACTGCTTCAACGCCCTCATCAACGATTACCCGCAGCTGGGCGGTGACTACCGTGTCACCCACCACACGCAGCTGATCGAGCAGCTCATGGCCGAGGGGCGCATTCCCACCTTCGCCCTCGACGAATCGATCACGTACCACGACCCGTGCTACCTGGGGCGCCACAACGGCATCTACGACGCTCCGCGCAACGTGCTGACCAGCGGCGGCAACGAGATCGTCGAGATGCCGCGCAACCGCAACGACTCGTTCTGCTGCGGTGCCGGCGGAGCGCAGTTCTGGAAGGAAGAGGAGGAGGGCGACCAGCGCGTCTCGAACGCGCGATTCGACGAGGCCGTCGCCACGGGCGCGCAGGTGATCGCCACGGGCTGCCCGTTCTGCAAGGTCATGCTCTCCTCGAGCGACGGCGCAGAGGCGGAGGGGGCCCCTCAGGTGCTCGACATCGCGCAGCTCGTCGCGGCGCGCCTGGACGGCATCCAGGCCCTCTTCGACCACCACGGCGCAGGGGTGGGCGGCTCGGCAGGCCTGGGTGCGAGCGGCGGCAGCGACTGATCCCGGCCCCGGGAGAGTGCGATCTTCGTCAGCGGCGTTGACCGCTACATGCATATCCTGTTGTGGTCGCGAGGAGTGCCGTCTAGCCGGCGGCGCCTCGCCCTAGGAGACCACGCAGGCCGTGTGCACTGACCGTTCCCCCTCGCCGATACCGCCTGCGGAGGCGGACGTCTCCGCCAGGCACGGTCGTCGTCATGTGGGCGAGGGCGCGGCTGGCGGCGGCCGCGGCGGGGCGTCGAACGAACCGCTCACGGCGTTGGGGGCGCTGCTTCTCGCCGAGGTCTTCTCGCGCGTGCAAGACGCCATCTTGGTGCTGGACGCCACCGATCACGTCGCGGCCGCGAACCCCGCCGCCGAGGAGATGTTGCAGGTAAGGCCGGGCGCCCTCATCGGGATGGCGCTGGTGAAGCTCCTGCCGGTCTCGGCGCCGTTGTTCGCTCTCATCGTGGCGCCGGACCGGAACGGCCCCCTGGAGCTTGAGGTCGAGTTCGTCCGCCCGCAGGGCGGGCTCGTCCCGGCGGCCGTGAAGGCGTTCCGGCTCGACGACGGCCGCACGGTGCTCATGTGCCGGGCGCTCCCGACACGGCCGCTCGAAGCGCGCGGCCGCCGCTCCGAGCGGCGCTTCAGGACCATCATCGAGCGCTCGTCCGACGTGTTCTTCATCGTGGACAGGCACGGTCGCATCGACTACGCGTCGCCCGGCGGCGCGGTGCTCGGCCTCGTGGCCGGCGAGCACCGCGAGCTCGACGTCTGGCGGCTGGTGCACCCGCGCGACCGGGAGTCGGCGCAGACGGCGCTTGCCGCGCGCTACGACCCAACGAAGCACCCACTCACGAACGTGAAGGTGACGTTGCGGGTGCGCCTGGACGGTGGCTGGCGCTGGTTCGAGGTTGTGGCCACCGACCTGTCGAGCGACCCCGACGTGCAGGGGCTGCTGGTGCAGGCGCGCGACAGGACGGCGCAGGTCGTGGAGGCGCGGCGGCTCCGCTCGAGCGAGGCGTACTACCGGGCGATCTTCGAGCGCGGCAACGACGGGCTCGCGCTGCTCGACAAGTCGAGGCGCTTGGTCCGCGTGAACGACAACGAGAGGCCGTTGCTTGGGCACGAGGTGGGTGACCTGCTGGGCGCCAAGCAGGCGGACCTCGTACACCCTGACGATGTGGCGGCACTGTCGGACGCGTTCGACCTGGTGGAGGCGCGCGTGGGCGCCAGCGAGCAGGTGCGGTTCCGGGTGAGGGGCGCGGCGGGCGAGTACCACTGGCTCGAGGGCTCCGTCATCAACATGCTGCACGACCCCAACATCGCTGCCTTCGTCGTCACCTACCGGCGGGCCGGCGACAGGCAGGCGACGGTCGATAAGGTGCGATCACTGAACGACGAGCTCAGGCGGCGCCTCACCCACCTGCAGTCGCTGCGTCGCATCGACATGGCGATCACGAACAGTGTCGACGTGAGGGTCGTGTTCGACATCTTCATGGGGCAGGTGGTCCAGGACCTCGGCATCGACGCCATCGCCATCCTCCTGTACGACTCGCAGCTGCGCGCACTGGCGCCGACCATGGGTTACGGCTTCGCCACGGAACTCAGGCTCAGGGCCCGCATCGAGTTGGGCGACGGTCCCGCGGGCGAGGCGGGCCTGGACCGGCGCTCCGTCTACCTTCCGGACCTGCGCGGCGGCGATGGTTGGGGCGCGGGCATCGAGCCGGCGCACCAGAGCGACTACACCTCCTACATGGCGGTCCCGATGGTGGCCAAGGGCCAGCTGCAGGGCGTGATCGAGCTGTATTCGAAGCGGCCCATGGAGACGACGCCGGAGTGGCTCGAGTTCCTCGAGACGTACGCCGACTCGGGGGCCATCGCGGTGGAGAACTCGCAGCTGTTCCGCTCGCTGGAGCGCAGCAACCTGGAGCTGCAGCGCGCGTACGACCGGACCATCGAGGGTTGGGCCAGTGCCCTCGACCTGAAGGACGAGGAGACGGCCGGGCATAGCAAGCGGGTGACGGAGATGACGGTCAGGTTGGCGCGGCGCCTGGGGGTGACACCGGATGAGGTGGTGCACCTGCAGCGCGGCGCCCTGCTGCACGACATCGGCAAGATGGGTATCCCAGACAGCATCCTGTTGAAGCGCGGGCCGCTGACCGACGAGGAGTTCGCCATCATGCGGACGCACCCCGAGCTGGCCTTCCAACTGCTGTCGCCCATCGAGTTCCTGCGCCCGGCGCTCGACATCCCGTACTCGCATCACGAGTGGTGGGACGGTAGCGGTTACCCGCGCGGCTTGAAGGGCGACCAGATCCCCTTGGCGGCGCGGATCTTCGCGGTGGTGGATGTCTTCGACGCCCTCACGTCGGAGCGCCCCTACCGGGAGGCCTGGCCGACCGACAGGGCGCTGCAGCTCATCCGCGACGGTAGCGGCACGCATTTCGATCCGGACGTGGTGGCGGCCTTCTTCGAGATGTGGGAGTACGAGGCGAGGACCCCTAGGCCCGTATAGTTGGCGCGTGGCGCGTTCCCTGAAGTACCTGTGGTTGGTCGCGGCGGTCGTCGTGCTGGGGGCCGGGGCGTTCTACCTCGGTACGTTGTTGGCGCCGAAGCCGGCGCTGGCCGGCACGGAGCTCAAGAACCCCGTGCAGGTGACGGGCCTGAGCCTCGTCGACACCGCCGGCGAGCCGGTGGACCTGGCCGGCGACATGGCGGGGTCGGTGGCGCTCGTGTTCTTCGGCTACACGCGCTGCCCGGACGTGTGCCCGCTGACCATGGCGCGGCTGGCCAGCGCGGTCGAGGCGGCGGGGGTCCCGCGTGACCTTGACGTCGTGATGGTGACGGTCGATCCGGGGTACGACACGCCTGAGGTGCTGGGCGAGTACGTCAAGCGTTTCCACCCGAGCTTCGTTGGCCTCACGGGCACGAACTCGCAGGTGGCCGAGGCCGCCAAGGCGTTCTTCGTGGGTTTCATCGACGGGGGCGGCAGCGTGGCGCACACGGACGTGGTGGGCGTGGTGGACCGCCGCGGCTACCTGCGTTACATCTACGCTCAGGACGCGGTGCCGCACTTGGGTGAGGACGTGCCGGAACTGCTCAGGCGCCTCTGAGGGCCGACCCGAGCGCCGCACGGCGCCAGCCCTGGCCTGGGCCGGTCACTCCGCCAGGGCGGCCTTGAGGGCGTACTCCGCGAGCGCGGCGGGCCGCATGCGGTAGTTGCCGCGCGTGCCGTCGAGCATGCCTAGCTGCCTGAACTCAGCTATCACGGCGGTGGTGGTCTCGCGCGCCGCGCCCACCATGGCCGCTAGCGTGTCGTGCGTGAGCGGCAGCGTGAGCCGGACGGTGCCGTCGGCCAGCGGCTGGCCGAAGCGCGACCCGAGGCGGAGGAACGCGCGCGCCACGCGGGCGGGGACGGGCTGCTCGGCCTCCTCGAGCGCGTGGGTGAGCACGGCCACCCGGGCGGCGGCGGCGCTCAGGAGCAGCTCGCTGAGCACGTCCGGCGGCAGTTCGGCCTGCGACCACTCGTCGAGGTGACGCACGACGACCTCGCCGCTGAGCGCGGTGGCCGTCTCGAGGTAGGCGCCGTGGCCGGGGGAGAGGGCGCCGATCACGTCTCCCGGACCCGCGAGCGCCACGACCCGCGGCCGGGGCACGTCGAGCTCGAGCGCCACCAGGCCGGCCTCGACGATGAGCGCGGCGTCAGCCCGTTCACCCGCCCGGTAGAGCACGTCGGCCCGCGCGTGCGCGCGCGAGGCGAGCCCCGACACGGCGAGCGGCTCGACCGGACCCGAGGGTGACCCGAACGGCGTGAGCGGCGCGCCCGGGCGGGGCGCGGCGCCCGCCAGCGCGGCGTGTACCTGGTCCGGTGCGCCGCTCCCGGCGTAGGGTGCCGGAGCTACCCGCGCCTGGATGACGGGAGCCGCGACCGAGCCCTGGTGCGCCGACGGGGTGGTTGGCGGCACGCCTTGCCGCAGCGCCGCAGGCGGTTCTGCTGCGCCAGCTGCCCCAAGGGGGTGGCGAGGGGTGAGCTGGTGGGCATCCGCGGCTGCCGTCATGCGCACATTGTAGGCATGCTTGCGGCGGCCGATGAGGGATCCCCGTCACTTGCCCATGCGTGCTGGGCGCGCGCCTAGGGCACCGCGACGAAGCAGACCTCCCCGGCAACCATGGTGGCGCGGGGCCAGCCCCGCAGCATCCGGCCCTCCCACGGCCCGAGCTTCGCCTTGCTGGCGAAGCGGCTACCGTCGACGGCGCGCTCCGCCTCGAGGTCCAGCACGGTCAGGTCGGCGGGCGAGCCGGGGGCCAGCGTGGGCTCGGGCCAGCCCATCACGGCGGCCGGGCCCGTCTGGAGCAGATGAAGCAGCCGCTGCAGAGGCAGCTCGCCCGTGACGACCAGCTCCGTGTACAGGAGCGCGAAGACCACCTCGAGGTTGGCGATGCCGAACGGCGCCTCGAGCAGGTCGCGCTCCTTCTCGGCGCGCGTGTGGGGTGCGTGGTCGGTGCCGATGCTGTCGACCGCGCCCGTCCGAACCGCCTCCCTCAGGTAGGCCACGTCCCCCGCGGTGCGCAGGGGCGGGGCGACCTTGAACACGGGGTCGAAGCCGCGAAGCGCCTCGTCCGTCAGGGTCAGGTGCTGCGGGGTCACCTCCACCGTGATCGGTGCACCGCTCCCCCGTTGCCAGGTGGCCACCTCGAGGGCGCGTCTGCTGGTCACGTGCGCGATATGGACGCGGGCACCGGTCATGCGGGCCAGCTCGGCGTCGCGGAACACCATGATTGCCTCCGCCTCGGCTGGGTTGCCCGGTAGCCCGAGCACCCGACTGACTGGCCCCTCGTTCATCACGCCCTCGTGGCGCAGCGCGGGGTCCTCCGAGTGGGTCTGGATCACCAAGCCCAGGTCCGCGGCGTACTCGCAGGCGCGCCGCATGAGGTGCGAGTCCGCCACCGGGATGCCGTCGTCCGTGAGCATCACGGCGCCGGCCGCCTTCAGCGCAGCGAAGTCAGTGAGCCGCTCGCCTCTCAGCCCCACACTGAGGGCGGCGGCGGGCCGCAGACGCGCCTGCCGGACCGCTGCCGCGCGCCGCACGAGGTCGGCCACCAGCCCGGGCTCGTCGATCACGGGGACGGTGTTCGCCATGCTCACGACCGTCCCGAAGCCGCCGGCCGCTGCCGCCGTGAGCCCACTCGTCAGGTCCTCCTTCACCTCCTGGCCGGGGTCCCGCAGGTGCGCGTGGAGGTCGATGAAGGCAGGCGTGACGAGGGCGCCGGCCGCGTCGAGCTCCGTGTCGACCGCGCCGCCGAGGTCGAACCCCTCGATGACGCCGGCCTTCACGTAGAGGTCGACGGGCTCGCTGAGGCCGCGCTCCGTGGCCAGACGGGCGCGTCGGATGACGGTCCGCGCGCCTGAGGTGCGGTCCCGGTCCGCGGCCGGCTCCACGCCGGTGACGGACCGGTTCGGTCGCTCTTCTCTCACTGCTGCCATCCGTTCTCGCTGCTCGCGGGTAGCCGGGTCACCGCTTGCCCACCAGCAGCGTGTAGAGCACGGCCATCCTCACGGGCACGCCGTTCGCCACCTGTTCCTCTATGACGCTGCGCGGTCCGTCGGCCAGGGCGCTGTCGATCTCAACGTCGCGCACGAGGGGCCCGGGGTGCATCACCAGGGCGCCCGGTTCCGCGCCGTCCATCACTCGCTCGGTGAGCTGGTAGCGCGCCACGTACTCGGCGAGGGAGGGCAGCAGGCCGCTCGACATGCGCTCGCGCTGCAACCTGAGGGCCATGACTGCGTGCGCGCCTTCCACCGCCCGCTCCAACCGGGTCGTGACCGTCACGCCCGGCAGGTCGGCGAACTCCGGCGGCACGAGCGTGGCCGGACCGCACAACGTGACCTCGCCGCCCAGCTTCGTGAACAGCCTCACGTTGGAGCGCGCCACGCGCGAGTGATCGATGTCGCCCACGATCGTGAGGCGTTTGCCGGCGAACGGCGCGTCGCCAGGGGCCCCGAAGCGTTTGAGCAGGGTGTAGGCGTCCAGGAGCGCCTGGGTGGGATGGGCCCGCCGGCCGTCGCCCGCGTTGACGATGGCCGCGTCCGTCCACCGCGCGAGCTGGTACGGCGCGCCGCTGGCCGGGTGCCTCACAACGTAGAGGTCGACCTGCAGCTGGTCCACCGTGCGAAGGGTGTCGCGCAGGCTCTCGCCCTTCTTGAGCGATGAGCTGCCGGCGGCGAACGAGATCACGTCGGCGCTCTGCGCCCGCGCGGCGCGCTCGAAGCTGAGCCTTGTGCGAGTGCTGTCCTCGAAGAAGAGCGTGGCGACCGTGAACCCTTGGAGGGCGGGCACCTTCTTGATTGTGCGGGTGAGGACCTGCGCCATCACGTCGGCGGTCGCGAACAACGCCGTGACGTCGGCAGGCGACCAGTCGGCGAGGTCGAGAAGGTGGCGCGGTGTCTTGGCGCCGGTGCCGGCGGGGCGCCCGTCGGGCGCGGGTAGGCCCGTCAAGCTCGTTCCCAGAGCTCGACCGCGTCCACGCCGTCGACCTCCTCGAGCTTCACCTGCACGACCTCCGCCGCCGACGTGGGCACGTTCTTGCCCACGTAATCCGCGCGGATGGGTAGCTCGCGGTGGCCGCGGTCCACGACCACGGCGTACTGGATGACGGCCGGACGCCCCATGTCGATTACGGCGTCCAGCGCCGCGCGCGCCGTGCGGCCGGTGAAGAGCACGTCGTCGCAGAGCACGATGCGAGTGCCGTGCACGTCGAAGTCGACCTCGGTCTTCTTGACGACGGGCTGGAGCGCGATCTCGGTGAGGTCGTCGCGGTAGAGGGTTATGTCGAGCTTGCCGACGTGCGGCCTGATGCCCTCGAACTCCTCGATGAGCGCCGCCAGCCGCTCGGCGATGGGCACACCACGCGTGTGCACGCCGACCATCGCCAGATGCTCGGCGCCCTTGTTGCGCTCGACGATCTCGTGCGCGATGCGCTTCAGCGCCCGCTCGAGCTCGGGCCCCGCCATGAGCGTGGCCTTGAAGGTCAGGTTGTGGGTCTCGGGGTGGATGTTCGGCACTGCGTTCTCCCTTCCGGCCTCGCGGGACCGGTTAAAAGGTCACGCCACGATACAGCGTCGGGGTGGCCCACGTTGGGTGCCGGGGCGCGCCCCGCATGGCCCCGTGGACTGCCCGGCGGCGCCGAGGTGCGTGTTGTAATGACCCCATGAGCAGCGCGAGAACCTACCCACACCTCTACGGCGGGAAGGAGGTCCGGGGCGAACGGACCTTCGAGAGCCGCAACTCGAGCGACACCAGCGACGTGCTGGGCGCCTTCTATGAGGCCACCAAGGAGCAGGTCCAGGAGGCGGCCCGCGCCGCCAAGGCGGCCGCGCGCGGCTGGGCCAAGACCCCCGCTCCCATCCGCGGCCAGGTGATCGGGCTGGTGGGCCAGGCCATCGAACGCGAGAAGGAGTCGCTCTCGCGCCTCATCACGCGCGAGATGGGCAAGACCCTCAAGGAGGCCCGGGGGGACGTGCAGGAGGCCATCGACACCTGCTACTTCTTCCAGAGCGAGGGGCGGCGCCTCTACGGGCAGAGCGTGCCGAGCGAGATGCCCAACAAGGACCTCACCACCTACCGGCGCCCTCTCGGCGTTGTCGGCATCGTGACGGCCGGCAACTTCCCGGTCGCCGTGCCCAGCTGGAAGATCATCCCGGCCCTGCTGACGGGCAACACCATCGTGTGGAAGCCGTCCGAGGACGTGCCGGCGTGCTCCTACGCCTTCGCCAAGATCCTCCTGGGTGCCGGCCTGCCCGCCGGCGTCTTCAACGTCGTGTTCGGCGGCGGCAAGGACGCGGCGGGCCAGTACGTGATCGAGCTGATGGACGACGGCCTGATCGACAAGATGGCGTTCACCGGCTCCAGCGCCGTGGGCAGGTTGGTGGGCGAGGCCGCGGGCCGCAACCTGCAGCACCCCACGCTCGAGCTGGGCGGCAAGAACCCGCTGGTGGTCATGCGCGACGCCGACCTGGACAACGCCGTGCAGGGCGCCATCTTCTCCGCCTACGCCACGGGCGGCCAGCGCTGCACGAGTGCCGGGAACGTCATCGTGGACGCGCCCGTCTACGACGAGTTCAAGAGGCGGTTCCTCGCGGCCGTAGAGGCAATCCGTATCGGCGACCCGCTCAAGACCGAGGACGTGCTCTACGGTCCGTTCATCAACGAGCGGTTCTTCGAACGCTGGCAGAAGCAGTACGAGTGGGGCGAGGCGGACGGCGCTACGCTCCTCTACGGCAAGGGCCGCATCACGCCCGACTCGAAGCCGAGCGGCTTCGTGGGCGACCCCACCACCGGCATCTACGGCTGGCCGACCGTGTGGGAGGGCGTCAAGCCCGGTATGAAGCTCTTCCAGGAGGAGATCTTCGGCCCCACCATCAACCTCGTGATGGTCGACGGCATCGAGGAGGCCATCGCCACGGCCAACGCGGTCGACTACGGCCTGTCCAGCAGCATCTACACCAACGACCGTGAGTGGGTGTACGCCTACAAGGACAACATCCAGGCCGGCATGACCAGCATCAACAACACCACCAACGGCGCGGAGGCGCACATGCCGTTCGGCGGCGTGAAGGCGAGCGGCAACGGCACCCGCGAGAGCGGCATCTGGGTCATCGAGAGCTACACGTACTGGCACGCCGTCAACGACGACGTGTCCGGCAAGCTCCAGCTCGCGCAGATGGACACCGCCTACGTGGAGCCGCAGGCGCCTGTGAAGGTCAGCGAGTTGTTCTGAGGCTGGGGGTCAGTCGTCGCGCTGCAGCACCGCCGCCAGGCGCTCGTCGGCCAGGAGCGTCTTCAGCTCCTGCACCCGGTCCTTGTGCACGAGCAGCACGGCGTTGCCGCGCTTCACGATTACCAGGTCGTGCACGCCGAGGGTGACGATCACGTCGTCCGGGTCCTCCGTGTAGACGATGTTGCGCGACGTGTCTAGCCCCACGTGCCTGCCCACCACGGTGTTGGCGCCGCCGGGCCCGTCCTCGGGCGTGAGGAGGCGCTCCAGGGCCACCCAGTCGCCGATGTCGTCCCAACGGAACGTGCCCGGCACGACCAGCGCCTTCTCCGTGCGCTCCATCAGCGCGAAGTCGATGCTGATCTTCTTGAGGGTGGGGAAGACCGCCTCGACCTCGCCGCTGGCGAAGGCGCGTCGCAGCGGCAGCATGAGGTCGGGGTCCAGCTCGTCGAGCTCGGCCAGCGCCGTTCGCACGCGCCAGACGAAGATCCCGGCGTTCCAGAGGTGACGGCCGCCCGCCAGGTAGGCCTTGGCGGTAGGCAGGTTCGGCTTCTCGACGAAGCGCGCCACGCGGTTGCCGGCGCCGACCGGCTCGCCCACCTCTATGTAGCCGTAGCCCGTGGCGGGACGCGACGGCGTTATGCCGATGGTCACCAACCCCTGCTCGTCGGCCGCGAGGCGGATGGCGGCGCGGGTCACGTCCTGGAAGGCGTCTGCGTCGGCGATCTCGTGGTCGGAGGAGAAGAACCCGGCGACCACGTCACCGAAACGCTCCTCGATGGTCAGGCAGGCGAGCGCGATGGCGGGCGCGGAGTCGCGCGGGGTGGGCTCAACGAGCAGGTTCTCGGGAGGCAGCTCGGGTAGCTGCTGGCGCACCAACGGCACGTACCGCTCCGCCGTGGCTACCAGGATCCGGCGCGGCGAGCCGGCGAGGGGCAGCACGCGGTCGAACGTGGCCTGCAGCAACGTGCGGCCCGACTGGCTCAGGTCTAGGAACTGCTTCGGTTTGCCCGGCGTGGAGAGGGGCCAGAAGCGCTGGCCCTGCCCGCCGGCCATGATGACCGCCACGAACTGCTCGCTGCTCACGAGGCTTCCCCCCTGGTCATGAGGTGGTGCTCACTTGCCGAACCGACGCTCGCGCGCCTGGAACGACCGCACGGCCCTGAGGAAATCGACCTTGCGGAACTCGGGCCAGTTGGCGTCGCAGAAGTAGAACTCGCTGTAGGCGGTCTGCCACAGCAGGAAGCCCGACAGCCGCACCTCGCCCGACGTGCGGATCACGAAGTCCGGGTCCGGCAGGCCCGCCGTGTAGAGGTGGCGTGTGATCTCCTCGGCCGTCAGGCCCGCGGCCACCTCGTCGAGCGTGGCGCCGGCGGCCGCGCGTTCCGCGGCCAACCGCTTGACGGCGTCCACGATCTCCTCCCGCCCCCCGTACCCGAGCGCCACGTTCACGTGCATGCCGTCGTAACCGCTCGTGGCCTCCTCCATCGCCGCAAGCGCCTCCTTGGCGGCGGGCGGGAAGTCGGCGATGTCGCCGATGACCCTCACTCGCACCTTGTTGGCGTGCAGGCGCTCGTCGTTGAGGAGGCTCCGCGCCTGCTCGGCGAAGAGCTGATGCAGGTGCTCCACCTCGCTGCTCGACCGGGAGCGGTTCTCCGTGCTGAAGCCCCAGAGCGTCACGTGCGGGATGCCCAGCTCCAGGCACCAGTCGAGGACCTCGCGTGCCTTGCCCGCGCCGTAGTCGTGCCCCGCCGCGATGTCGATGCCGGCCGCGCGCGCGAAGCGGCGGTTGCCGTCCATGATGATGCCGATGTGCTTCGGAAGGTGACCCTCACTGCTCACGGCGCGAAGCAGGCGGCGCTCGTACAGCCAGTAGAGCGGTTTCGTGACGGCGGACACGGCGCCGAAGGCGCGCAAGGCACCGTTCGCTTGGCTGGCGTCTGGCACGCGGCAGTCTACCGCGGGCCGCCGCGGGCGGTCAGGCGGGCCGGGCGGAGCGGGTCACTTGCCCGAGCCCCCCAGCATGGCCGCCGGGGTATGCAGCAGGATGTCGACGTCCCACCACACCGACCAGTTGCGCACGTAGTGCGCCTCCATGGCCTGCCGCTCCTCGAAGGTCACGTCGTTGCGCGCTTCCGTCTGCCAGTAACCGGTCATACCCGGCCTGGCGAGGAAGATGATGTCGCGTTCGGGGCCCATCAGGTCACGCTCCCTGACCATGTACGGCCGCGGACCGACCAGGCTCATCTGGCCCACGAACACGTTGAGGAGTTGCGGGAGCTCGTCGAGTGACGCGCGGCGGAGCAGCCGGCCGATCCGCGTCACCCGCGGGTCATGCTCGAGCTTGTGGTAGCGCCCATACTCCGCTCGCAGTTCCGGCTGCTCCGCCAGGAGCCCCTCGAGGCGCTCGTCGGCGTCTACGTGCATCGTGCGGAACTTGATGCAGCCGAACTCGCGGCCGTAACGGCCGATGCGGGGGGAGACGTACAGCGCCGGTCCGCGCGAGTCGAGGCGGATGAGGGCGGCGATGAGGAGGAGCGGCGGGCCGAGCACCACGAGGAGGAACGCAGCGCCGATCAGGTCGGTGACGCGCTTGACGGCCCGGTTGGTGGTCGAGGCGAGCTGGTTGCGGACCTCCAGACCCAGCGTCGGGCCCAGCGGCGCGGCGACGACCGAGTTGGTTGGCAGCCCACGCAGGTCGGGGAGGTACTGGATGTACTTGAGGCGCGCGCCCGACTGCAGGAGGACGCGGTCGAAGGCGGCCGCGGTCGCCGCGGCGGGGCTGATTATCGCGTGCCTCACCTCGTTGGTTTCGATGTAGGTCCAGGCGTGCTCCAGGCTGCCGGTGATCGGTAAGGCCGTGAGTGGCCAGTCGGTCGGGTCGCCGAACACCGCCATGGGGTGGAGGCCGATGTCGGGGTGACCCAGCAGGTGGCGGGTGACCTGGGCCGCGGCCGGCTCGGTGCCCAGCACGACGACGGGGCGGCCCCAGAGCCTGAGCAGCCGCAGCGCTCGTTGCGCGAGGAAGCGGAACGTGGGCGCCAACAGCGCCGCGGCCGGCACGGCCACGAAGAACACGCGCGCAGGCAGCCCGAACGCCTCCGGCGTCACCAGCGCGAGGAAGCCGACCACGACTGCCGCTGCTGCGGCGGCCTTCACGGAGCGGCCCAGCTTCTGGTGCGAAGGCAGGCCGTAGCCAGGGTAGAGGCCCGCGGCGGCGGCGATTGCCGGCCACACGAGCGTGGCGTACACGAGAGGAAGGCTCCACCCGGCGGCGGCCACGCCTGAGCCGTAGCGGCCCGCGGCGTACATGCCCAGCGAGAGGGCGGCAGCACCGGCGAAGCAGTCCGCGAACGCCAGACCGAGCCTCACGGCGGTCGCGCTGCCGACTCCCGTCTCGGCCTCGGCGATCTCCCGGCTCCCCACGGCTCGCCAACCCAGCACGGCGGCGAGGGGGTAGATGACCGCGCCGGACAGGAGGGTCGTGTCGAACAGGTTGAGCACCACGATGCCGACGAGCACGAGGACGGCTGCCCGGTCGCGTTGTTGGACGGCCCTGGTAGCCAACAAGGCGAGCAACCCGAGCAGCCCTAACAACCCGATCACGCCCCGGTCGACCCAAGCCGCGAGGAGCGAGTTGTGCGCGTGCGCGGCCACGGTTCGCAGAGGTACCTCGTCAGGATGCAGGGTCGCGACGGCGAGCGGGAAGCCGTCTGGTCCCCAGCCGAGCAGCGGCCTGGTCGCTATGGCCTCCATGGCGTCGCGCCAGATGGGGAAACGGGAGGTCCTCAGGTCCGCGACGCCGCGCGATGCGGCGCCCGGCTTGTAGGGAAGCAGCGTGCCTGACGGTGTCAACTGGAGCTCGGCGAACGAGGTCGTCGACCCCACTCGCTCCGAGCGGTCCGGCACGACGCCAACGTACCAGGTGAGCGGCCGCTCGCCCCGGTAACGGAACGTCACAGACGCGCGCACCCAGCCCTCACCGACCGGGTCGGCTTCGGCCGCCAAGACCTGGAGGGCCCCCGTGCTGCGCGCCGCGTGCGTTGGGCCGTCGAGGGTCGTGCCGAGGTTGGCCGCGGCCTCGTCGCCCACGCGGCCCCAGCCGTCGAACCCCGGCAGTGAGCCCGGCGGGACTTCCAGCAGCGCGCTGAGCGTGTAGCTCTGGCCGGGGGAGAGGGTGATGGCCTGCTGAAGCCTCGACCATGGGTCGGGCGAGACCTTCGTGACGTCGAAGACGGTCCGGGCCGCCCCGGCCACCTGCTCTTGTCTGCCGACGAAGGTCACGCCGAGCGGGTACCACCAGTCGCCACGATTCACCTCTGTGCCCCTGAACAGGTTGCTCGGCTCGTCCGTGGGCGCCATGTCGGTCAGGAAGCCGGTGCGCCCCAACCCCAGCCAGGCGGCCACACCGCTGGCTATCAGCGCCATGACGACGATGAGGGCCCACTCGGCGCTCCTGGTGGAGCGCGTGCCCCGCCGACCCAGGAAACGGAGCCCGACGGCGACTATCAGCCAGGCCGCCACCGCCTCGAGCGCACCGGACACCACCACGCCCACCGCGCCGATGGCCATGGCCACCACGCGCAGGCGCGGAGAGGGGAGCACCAGCGCCACCGCCACCGACAGCACGAGGATCGCGTGACCGAACAGCGCGGGGTGGGTGTCCCACACGATTGCGTCGAGCGCGGTCCGGGCGACGTCGAAGCGGAAGCTCCCGATATGGCGGAGGCCGAGGCCCAGGGTGATCGCTAGGCCGACGACCAGCCCCGCGCTGATGTCGATCGGCGCGGTGGTGTTCTTCAGGCTGCGGCGGAGCTCCGTCGCCGACCGGAAGAGCAACCAGACCGCCAGCACCTGGGCGCTGCTCAGGAGGCCCTCCGTCACGTGGCCCCCGATGATGAACGGCAGCCCCAGCAGTAAGCTGCTGGCCCACCACCAGGCGTCCGCCCGCTGCAGGCGCACGTGGCCGCTGAAGATCGCCGTGACGGCGAGGAACGGACCGACCGCCGGCATGGCGGCGAAGCTCAGCCCTGCGAGGAAGGCGGCACCGCGCTTGAAGGAGCTACTGGTCCTCGCGGACAACACGCTACTGAGCTTACCTTCGTGGGGCGGCGGCCGGCGGCTGGACGGGGCCCTCGCGCCGCACGCTAGAGCCGAGCGGGCGGGCAGCGGGGGGCGCTGGCCCGGGTTAGCGTAGCGGCGATGGGTCGAACCGACGGCTCCGGACCCGCGTGGCGAGGCCGCCTGCAGAGACTGACACAAGATAGGTTCCTCAGGAGCGTCCTCAAGGTCGGCGGGGGCGGCGCCCTGGGGCAGGCGGTCGTCGTCCTGGCGTCGCCGGTGCTGACGCGGCTGTTCGACCCGGCGGACTTCGGCCTCTACTCGCTGTACGCCTCGCTCGTGCTCATCGTCGGTGGTGTGGCCTGCCTGCGCTACGACGTGTCCATACCCGTCCCGAAGCAAGACGGGACCGCCGTCGCGCTCGGCCAGGTGGCCCTCGGCTGGTTGCTGCTCGTGGCCGGGCTCACCGCCGCCGTGGCCGCCGCCGTGACGAGTGGTGGCGCCTTCGGCGTCCGCGAGACGATGTCGGCGGCGGTGGCGGGGGCGCTCGTGTTCCTGGGCGTGGTCGGCTACGGCGGCTACCAGTTGCTCAACTACTGGGCGATCCGCCGTCAGCTCTACGCGGCCTTGGGGCAGACCAGGATCGTGCGGGGGGTCATGCAGGTCGTCATCCAGGTCGCCGCCGGCTTAGCGGGTTCCGGACCTCAGGGCCTCATCTCCGGGCACGCGCTGGGTCACCTCTTCGGGTTCATGGCGATCGGGCGCGACTTCGGCCGGGCTGTGGCCGCCGCTCCGCTCCGGTGGACGCGCTTGCTCTGGGCCGCCAGGCGGTACCGGAAGTACGCGCTCTACTCCGCCCCTGCCGCGTTGATCGCAAGCGCCACGCTCCAGCTTCCCCCGGTGCTGTTACTGCTCTTCTACGACCCCCAGGCCGCCGGCTTGTACGCGATCGCCCAGCGCGTCGTCGCGACGCCTGCCGGGATCGTCGGGCTCGCGATCAGCCAGGTGTTCATGAGCGAGGCCATGATGGTGGTCAGGACCTCCAAGAGAGCACTGAGGCGCCGCTACCTCCGTACGGTCTTCCTGACGCTCCTGGTAGGGCTCGTGCCCATAGGCGCGATCGCGGTGGGAGGACCGGCCCTATTCGGGTGGGCGTTCGGGGCACAGTGGGCCGGCTCGGGCGTCTTCGTCAGGGCGATGTCCATCATGTTCGTCGCGCAGTTCGCCGTGTACCCCATCTCCCAGACCCTTCATGCGATCGAACGCCCGGACCTCCAACTCACCTCCGACATGGTCAGGATGGTCCTCGGGCTTGGCGTCCTGGTCGCATTGGCGGCGCTCCGGGTGCCGGCGGTGAGCGCCCTGCTCGGCTACTCCGTCGCCATGACGGTCGCCTACGTCTTCAACGTGTGGTTGGGATACAGGGCCCTCGGCAGGTGAGCCGGGGTGTGCGGCCATCGGGCGACCGCGGCGACGGTATCCTGCACCGGTGATGGCAACGGTTCTCGCCCTGGGACTCGTGGCAGCCGGGGTCGCCCTCATCCTTCTCGGACGCAGGCTCCAGTTCGTCCTGATCCTGCTGGTCGTCCTGCTGTTCCAGAACGTCGCGCTGATGCTCCTTCTGAAGGCGGGTTTGGTCACGGAGAGCGGCGCCAGGGTGTTGACAGCGACCAAGGAGCTGTTGCTTCTGGGGGGTCTGCTCGCTCTCGCTGGGATCAGGTTCGGGCGGGTGGTCCTCACGGGGCGCGCGCGCCGGGCCGTCATCCCGACGCTGGTGTTCGCTTGGTTCGCCCTCGTTGCGGTTCACGCGCTCGCTTTCGGCGAACCGTGGCTGGCGAGGCTCGCTGGTGCGCGTGCCGTCCTGATCCTCCCCGCGCTCTACCTGCTCGGTTACTGGCTGGCGCTCTCATGGCGGGACACGGGCCGGTTGATCCAGGTGCTGGTGGTCGTCGGGGTCTTGATGGCCGCGTTCGGTTTCGTGGAGGCGTACCTCCTGCCCGACACCTTCTGGCTGGACATCGGCCACGAGGAGTTCTACCTCCAGAAGATCGACCGTCCGGTCCAGGACGCGCTCTACGCCAACATGCGGTTCTGGTTTAACGGCCAGCCGATCAGGCGCGTCGCGTCGATCACTGGCGACCCCTTGATCTCGAGCTACCCGATGGCCCTGGTGCTCGTGCTGGTCGTCGCCTTCTTCGTCTATAGGGCGAGGCTGCACGTCACTCACCCGGTCCTCTTCGTCGTGGTCGGGGCGGCCACGTTGTTGACCCTCAGCCGCGGTGCCGTCCTCACGGTCCTCGTCGCCGGGTGCCTGGTCTTCCTTGGGAAGCGGTCCGGCCGCGGCCTCGCCTGGGTCACGGCGGTACTGCTGCTCGGGCTCGTGGTGGCGACCACGCTCTTCGGCGACGCCATCTTGAGGGTGACCACGGGGGCTGGGCACATCGACGAGTTGGTACAGGGGCTGCAGCGGGGCGTCGAGCGGCCTCTCGGCTTCGGGCTCGGTACAGCCAGCAGCCTCGCCACGGGCGTCGCCCGCTCGAGCGACATCGGTGGGATCGTGCTCGGCGGTGGAGACAGCTACATGGGGTCCCTGGCCACACAGATGGGGTTGCCGGCGGTCGTGGCCTTCTACGCCCTCATGCTGCTGATGATCGCCGACCTGGCGCGTCACTCCGTACGCCTCTCTAGGGGCCGACACCCGAACGCCTGGTGGTTCGGCGCCGTGGCGGCGATGCTCGCGGGCCTGCTCGTCACGAGCGCCGTGAACGAGTCCGGGTTCGGGTTCGTGGCCTCTGGTGCCACGTACGTCTTGGCCGGGACCCTGGCACACCTAGGCGTCAGCCGCGCGCGCGTCGCCGTGCGGGTGGAGGCCGGGGCACGCATCCCGCGCGGGCTCGGGGTGGCGGATGCCTAAGGCAGGGGTGGGGCTTTACGTCGTCTGGCGCGACTACCAGCGCCGAGCGGAGCTGCTCGGGCCCGCGCTCGGGTGTGAAGTGGTCTTCCTGCCCAACCGCTGGAAGGCGCGCTGGCTTAGACCCCTCGACTACCTGCTTAATCTGGTGGCCACCCTTCGGCTCATCCGGGAGCGGGCCCCGGCCTACCTCCTGTTCCAGAGCCCGCCGCCCTTCGTGGCCTACGCGGCCCTCATCGCGCGGGTCCCCTACCTCGTCGACGCCCACAACGCGGCCGTCCAGGGCCGCTGGGTCAGGCTGCCCTCGGTGAGGGCGCTGTCGCGACGCGCGTTGGCCGTGGTGGCTCATAACGACGAGGCCGCGGCCCTCGCGCGCCGCGCCTTCCCGGGCAGCAGCGTGCTCGCGCTGCGCGATCCGGTCACCGAGATCCGGTCGCAGCGGGACGGCGCGGGCAGGACCACCGGTCAGGTGCTGTTCATCTGTTCTTTCGGTGGAGACGAGCCCCTCGAGGTCATCTTCGGCCTCATCCAGGCGCGACCCGACCTTTCGTTCGTGATCACCGCGCCGCCGCACCGGCTCTCGCCGGAGTGGCGCCGCCGTTTCGAGACCTTGCCGAACCTGAGGTTGACGGGTTTCCTGCCCACCGAGCGGTACCAGGAACTCCTGACGACGTCCGGCGCCGCCGTGGT
Organism: uncultured bacterium; assembly: GCA_964398765.1. Classification (GTDB taxonomy): domain Bacteria; phylum Deinococcota; class Deinococci; order Deinococcales; family Trueperaceae; genus JAAYYF01. The sequence continues at coordinate 45,172 of CAYNNL010000001.1, forward strand.
GTTGACCACCAGGGCGGCAACGCAACCCAGCGGGGCCTGCGAGGCCCTCGCATCCGATACCCCGCTCGTGGTCTCCAGGACGACGCTCACCGAGCGCCTCTTCGGCGCCTGGGCGCAGGTGGCGGCGACCGACGTAGCGAGCCTGTCGGCGGCCCTCGACGCAGCGCTGGCCGCGCCGAGAAGCCTCGCCTCAGAGCGCGCCGCCTGGCGGTCCGCCTTCGAGACCGAACTCCTCGCGGTGCGTGCCGTCTTGCCGTCAGACACGAGAACCTCAGGAGGTGATGCCGATCAGCGAACGGCCTAGGTCGACGCTCATCATCGTCGAGAACCTGCCCGTGCCGTTCGATCGGCGCGTCTGGTACGAGGCGACCTCGCTGGCGGCCGCCGGTTACTCGGTGGCGGTGATATGTCCCACGGGGAAGGGGCACGACGCCAGGTACGAGGTCCTCGAGGGGGTGCGCGTCTACCGCCACCCGCTGCCTCTCGAGGGCAAAGGCGTGCTCAGCTACTTCCGCGAGTACTTCCTGGCGCTCTGGTGGGAGTTCAGGCTCTCGTTCCGGGCTTGGCGGGAGGAGAGGTTCGACGTCGTGCAGATCTGTAACCCGCCCGACGTCTTGTTCCTCGTCGCGCTCACGCACAAGCTCCTGCACCGAGCGCGGGTGATCTTCGACCACCACGACGTGACGCCGGAGCTCTTCGAGGAGAAGTTCAAGAAGCGCGGCCCGCTCTACCATCTGCTGCGCCTGAGCGAGCGACTGACGATGGCGACGGCGGACGTGGTCATATCCACGAACGAGTCGTACCGGAACATCGCCACGGGCCGCGGCCGGAAGCCGCCTGAAGACGTCTTCGTGGTGCGGAGCTCACCCGACGTCGGCAAGTTCCGCCGAGTCGAGCCCGATCCCGCCTTGAGGCGCGGCCGGCGCTGCGTGGTCGGCTATGTTGGCGTGATGGCCGAACAGGACGGGGTGGACACGGTCATCCACATCGCGAACGAGCTCGTCCACGGGCGCGGCCGCGACGACATCGGTTTCCTCCTGATCGGCGGCGGGCCCGAGTTCGAATCGCTCGTCAAGCTGCGAGACGAGCTCGGCCTGGCCGAGCACGTCGAGTTCGCCGGGTTCCAGTCGGGCGACGACCTGCTCCGCCACCTGTCCTCCTGCGATGTCGGTATCAGTCCCGACCCGATCAGCACCTACAACGACCTCTGCACGATGAACAAGACGCTCGAGTACATGACACTCGGGCTGCCGGTCGTCCAGTTCGACGTTGTCGAGGGGCGAGCGTCGGCCGCGGACGCGGCCATCTACGTGGCCGACAACGACGTCGGCGCCATGGCCGACGCGGTGGCGCTCCTCGCCGACGATCCGGAGCTGCGCGGGCGGTTGGGTGCCAGGGGTCGCGAGAGGATCGAGACCTCGTTGTCGTGGGAGCACCAGGTCCCTGCGCTCCTGGCAGCGTACGACAAGGCGTTGGGTGGATGAGGCTCCGGGGGGCCGGCGTCGTCGCGGGCGCGGTGACGGCCGTTTACCCGGGAGCGCTGGCCCTGCTGGGCGCGCTGGCCCTGGTGGGCCGCCGGTCCGTGCGCCTGCCGTACCCGGCGCTGCTCCTCGCCGCTAGCGTCCTCTGGCTCCTGCCCGCGGCCTCCGACCTTTTCCTGGGAAGGGTGGGCCCCGTCACCCTCGGGGAGGTCGGACAGCTCGCCGTCTTCCTCCTGGTAGCCGCGGGAGGCGCGGCACTCGGGCGCGCGCTCGGCTCGGCTCGGCACCTCGTACCGGGGCTGCTCGTCGGCCTCGGAGCCGTAGCGCTCGCGTCGGCCGCCGCAGCGTTCGAGGGGCCGGCGGGCCGCGTGGCCCTCTGGACCGATCATCCGAACATCCTTGGCGCCTCGGTGCTCCTGCCGGCGGCCGCGACCGCGCTGCTTGCGCGCAGCGTTCGGATCGGTGCCGCTGCCATCGCGGCAGCAGCCGTACCCGTCGGCCTGTCAGGCAGCCGGTCCGCACTCATCGTGCTGATCGTCACGGCAGCCTACCTCGTCGTGGCCGCTGCTGCGAGGCGGTGGCGCGGGGGGCGGGCGCGCCTCACGCTCGCCGTGGCGTCGCTGGCCGTCGCCGCGTTGGCGGTCGTCGGTGCCGTCATGGTCCAACCGCGGCTCGGGGCGTTCGTCAGCGACCTCGCGCGGCTGCCGCTGGCGGCGCTCAAGCCTGGCCTGCTGGGAGTGCCGCAGCCGCTTGGTGTCACGGTCACCGACCTGGAAGGCGGTGAGCTTCGGCTCGAGCGCACGGGCAGCGACTGGTGGTCGCGGCTCCAGTACCCGCTCGTGTTGTTGCCCGGTAAGACGTACACGTTCTCCGTCGAGCTGGCGGCCTCGGGCCCGGCTGACACGATCGGCGTCTACGGCGCCGTGAACGCGGACGACACGGTCACGGCGGCAAGGCGAGGCGCGTGGGAGGCGACCGCCACCGGAGCGCTCGTCGTCACGCACCTGTCCACCGAGGAGCTGGCGGACGGTTGGACGAGGGTGACGTTGACGTTCGAGTCCGGCAGCCACGCCAAGTCGTGGATCTGGATCGGGCCGGCCCCCGACCTGGCCGGCGCTGGTGGGTCCGGGGCGGCGGTCAGGGTCAGGGCCACGAGCGCGTGGGAGGGTGGCGAGAACGCCAAGCCGGCAGGCGCCCAGACGGCCGAGGCCGCCTCGTTGGCGACGAACCAGGCCGTGGCAAGGGTGTACGCCTTCGTCGGCGCCTGGAGCGGGTTCGAGGCGGCGCCCGTTTTCGGGCAGCGAGGAGTGGAGTTCGCCTCCTACTTCCGCCACCAGGCACCGACCTTCTACACCGCCGTTCCCACCCACGCGCACAACGCCTTCCTCCAATCGCTGTTCGAGAGCGGAACCAGTGGCACGCTCGGGTTCCTGCTGCTGCTCGTGTGGGCCGGCGCGGCGATCGCCAGCCGCAGTGATCACCGTGGGCTTCTCGTGCTCCTCGCCGTCGCCGTTCTTGCCAACACCGTGGACACGGTCATGTGGAGCGCAGGGATGATGTACTTCCTGGCGGCCGTCGGGGGTATGGTGGCCGGGTTCGGCGCCCCACCCGCTGACTTGATGACCGAGTGACGAGAGGGACCAGGTGCGTCGATGACCCACATAAAGGCGATCGCGAAGAAGCTCAGGGGGGTCACCGTCGACGCTCCCGCCCCTTTCCAGCGAAGACTGGACGCCGAGTGGCGGAGCGTATCCGAACTGGGCAGGTCGGTCGCCCCTGGCGACCGCCACCATGTCTTGTTAGCCCCGTCGGGAGCGGGCAACATCGGTGACCAGGCGATGTTCGAGGCGTTCGTCGAGAACGTCGGCGGTCCTATCACGCTCGTCGCCTTCGCTGTCGGCGATTTCTCCGTCCCCGCGGCACACCGCGACCGGGTGTCGGTGGTCGCGCTGCCGGCCCTCGTCTCGGGGGCGGCCACGCGTGACCAGACGACCCTGCGCGAGTTCGTCGGGCTGCTGGACGGGAGTTCCGGGTTCTCCGTGATCGGCGCCGACGTGCTCGACGGCGGGTACTCCTACCGACGCTCGGTGCAGCGGACCTCACTCGCCACCTACGCCGCTCGGCTGGGTGTCGACTCCAGGGTCCTCGGGTTCAGTCTCAACGAGGCCCCGGACGGGCGCTGTGTGACCGCGTTGGCGGACGCCGGCAAGAGCGGTGTGCGCCTGCTGTTGCGCGATCCGGTGTCTGCTGAGAGGGCACGGGCGCTGGGGTTCGAGGGCGTCGAAGAGTCGGCCGACCTGGTGTTCGCTGCCAGGACCGTCGCCGGAGCGGAGACGATCACCGGTCTCCCAGACCTGACGGGCGGCTACGCCCTCGTCAACGCCAACAGCCTCATCGCAAGGACCATGGATCAGGTAGAAGAGTACCGGCGGATCGTCCGCTACCTACGTGAGCGTGACCTAGAGGTGGTGTTCGTCCCTCACGACACGCGCGACGGTTCAGACGACGTCGCCGAGTGCAGGCGGGTCCGCGATGCGGCCGGCTCTGCCGGTACCTGGCTCGTCGACAGGTTGCTTGAGCCGGCCCAAGTGCGCGGCCTCGCCGCTGGGGCGCGCGTGGTGGTGACGGGCAGGATGCACCTCGCGATAATGGCGCTGCATGGTGCCGTCCCGGCCATACCTCTGTCGTACCAGGGGAAGCTCAGTGGCCTGATGCGGCTCTTCGGTACCGAGGGGCTCTCCGTTGAGCCTCGCCCGGGCTTCGCGGCCGAGGTGGAGGAGCGGCTGGAGCGCGTCCTGGCGGCCGGCGACGCCATAAGGCGTTCGCTGTCGGAACGGTTGCCGCGGGTGAAGGAGCTCGCCGGCAAGAACTTTGGTGGGTTGCCACTCGTCGACGCGAGTCCTAGCTAGGGCTCGGCCATCGCCACGAACCCGGGGTTTGACAACAGGTCCCCCTCGTACCGCAACGACCGACCGTCGCCTGCCCCCAGCATCTTGCCCCCTGCCGCTTCCAGCACGGCTTGCGCCGCCGCCGTGTCCCACCACATCGTGGGTCCCAGCCGCGGGTAGAAGTGGGCGGTGCCGTCGGCCACGAGGCAGCTCTTGATGGCGGATCCGCGGGCGATCGTCTCCACCTCGCCGTGGCGTTCTCGCAACCGGTCTATGTACTCGGCCGTGGCGGGGTTCGAGTGGGAGCGGCTGACCATCACGCGCACGGGCCCGCCCTGCGCGGGTGGGCGTACGTGGACGGGATGGGCGCCGCCTTCGGCGTCGAAGCGCCAGGCGCTGGCGGGTCTGCCGCTGTGCGCTGCCAAGCCGACGTACGTAAGGCCCGCCACCGGGGCGTGGACCACGCCGAGGACGGGCACGCCGCCCTCCACCAGGGCGATGTTAACCGAGAACTCGCCGTTGCGCTTCACGAACTCCTTGGTGCCGTCGAGCGGGTCCACCAACCAGAAACGCGTCCAGGTGCGTCGCTCCTCATAACCGGGCGTGGCGGCCTCCTCGGCGATCACCGGCACGTCGGGCGTGAGGGCACCCAGGCCCTCGATGATCAGGGACTGGGAGGCCAGGTCGGCGGCGGTGACGGGCGAAGCGTCGGCCTTCTTGTTGACCTCGAAGTCGGTGGCGTACACCTCCAGGATGGCGCGGCCGGCCCGGGCGGCGAGGTCGATGACCTTGGGGGATAGCGCGTCTAGGTCCACGGGGGCGTCTGGTGGCATCTGTTCAAGCGTATCCCGCTCACCGCCGCGGGGTGGCGGGGTACGCCTTGACCCTAACGCGGCGTGAGGGTCTAGCCTTGACCGGGGAGGGAGGGAGTCGGTTGAGGGAAGCTGAGGAGGGTTTGACCGTCGGCGAGGTCGCGCGGCTCGCGGGCGTGAGCGTGAGGACCCTGCACCACTACGACGAGATCGGGCTGCTCAAGCCCAGCAGTCGGAGCCGCGCCGGTTACCGCCTGTACGGCCGCGCCGACCTGGAGCGCCTGCACGCCGTGCTGGCTTACCGCGAGCTCGGCTTCGAACTTGAGGTCGTGGCCGAGCTCCTCGCCGCTCCCGACGTCAGCGCGCTCGAACACCTCAGGAAGCAGGAGGCGGTGCTGAACGCCCGCATCGAGCGGCTGCTCGACATGCGCCGCTCGCTACGCAAGCAGATGGAGGCGAACAAGGTGGGGATCAACCTGAACCCGAAGGAACTGCTGGAGGTCTTCGGCGACCACGACCCGACCGAGCACGCGGCCGAGGCCGAGCAGCGCTGGGGCGAAACGGACGCCTACCGCGAGAGCCGGAGGCGCACGAAGGGCTACGGCAAGGAAGACTGGAAGCGCATCGGCGCGGAGGCCGCGGCGATGGAGGAGGGCTTCGCGGGCCTCCTCAGGTCGGGCGTGCCGCCGACCGACGCGCGGGCCCTCGCCCTGGCCGAGGCGCACCGCGCTCACATCAGCCGTCACTACTACGATTGCTCTTACGAGATCCACCGCGGCCTGGCCGAGATGTACGTGGCCGACCCGCGCTTCACCGCCCATTACGAGGACCGCGCCGAGGGACTCGCCGCCTACGTGGCCGCAGCTATCGCTGCCAACGCGGCGGGGCGCTGAGGGGCGCTCAGCGCCCCGCCCCACACGCTTACCGCGCTCCTCGCTCGAGCAGCCCCATCAGGTAGCGCCCGTAGGCGTTGCCCCGCATCGGCGCCGCCAGTCGCTCGAGCTGCGCGGCGTCGATCCAACCGCTCTCGTAGGCGATCTCCTCGGGACAAGCGATCTTGAGGCCCTGGCGCGTCTCCAGCGTCTCCACGAAGTTCGACGCCTGCAGGTAGCTCTCGTGCGTGCCCGTGTCGAGCCACGCCATCCCCCGGCCCATGAGCTCAACGCGCAGGCGGCCCTGCTCGAGGTAACGGCGGTTGAGGTCGGTGATCTCGAGCTCGCCGCGTTCGGAGGGCCGCAGCTCCCGCGCCTCCGCCGCCACTCCGGCGGGGTAGAAGTAGAGGCCCGTCACGGCGTGGCGGCTCTTGGGCTGGGCCGGCTTCTCCTCGATCCCGGTCACCCTGCCGCCGGCGTCGAAGCTCACCACCCCGTAGCGCTCTGGGTCCGTCACCTCGTAGCCGAAGACGGTGGCCTCTCTCGTGCGCTCGTCGGCGGTCCGCAGGAGGCCCGTCAGGCCGTAACCGTGGAACAGGTTGTCGCCTAGCACGAGCGCCGACGGGCGGTCGCCCACGAACGCTTCGCCGATGAGGAACGCCTGGGCGATCCCCTCCGGGCGGTCCTGCACCGCGTAGTCGAAGCGCATTCCCCAACCCTCGCCGCTACCGAGCAGCTCCCGGAACGCTGGCAGGTCGCGCGGGGTGGATATGACCAGCGCCTCGCGCACACCGGCCAGCATCAGCGTCGAGAGCGGGTAGTAGACCATCGGCTTGTCGTAGACGGGCAGGAGCTGCTTGCTGACGGCCAGCGTGGCCGGGTAGAGGCGAGTGCCTGCGCCACCAGCCAGTACGATGCCGCGCCGGCTCATGCTCCCTCGACCTCGGACGTCGGTGCGGCGCCTCCGAGGCCCAGGCGGCTCATGTCGTAGCGCGACGCCACGGACCTCACCCACGCCTGGTTCTCCACGTACCACCGCACGGTCGCCAGGAGGCCGTCCTCGAACCGCACCTCACGGCGCCAGCCCAGCTCGCGCTCGGCGCGGGCCGAGTCGACGGCGTAGCGACGGTCGTGGCCCGGCCTGTCGGCCACGCTGGTGATGAGCTCGCGGTAGTCGCGCGGGCCGGGCGCCACCTCGTTCAGACAACCCAGAAGCTGATCGAGCAGGGCGCGGTTGGGTAGCTCGTGCGCCCCGCCCATGAGGTAGGTGGCGCCGGGCGTGCCGCGCCGGGCGGCTGCCAGCAGGCCGCGGGCGTGATCGTCCACGTGCAACCAGTCGCGGACCTGCATGCCGTCGCCGTACAGCGGCACGCTCTCGCCGGCGAGAGCCCGGCCCAGGGCGAGCGGCACGAGCTTCTCGGGGAACTGGAACGGGCCGTAGTTGTTCGACGCGTGGGTGGTCACGACCGGCAGGCCGTAGGTGTGGAAGTAGGCGGCCGCCATGTGGTCGGCGCTTGCCTTGCTGGCGCTGTAGGGCGAGCGGGGGTCGTAAGGGCTGTGCTCGTCGAACCTGCCGGTGGGGCCGAGGCTGCCGTACACCTCGTCGGTGCTCACGTTCACGAGCCTGAAGGCGGCGCGCTCGCCGGCGGGCAGCTCGCGCCAGTAGCGGCGCGCTGCCTCGAGCAGGTGGAAGGTCCCGAGCGTGTTGGTCAACACGAACTGTTCGGGGCCGTCTATCGACCTGTCCACGTGCGTCTCGGCGGCCAAGTGTATGACCGCAGCGGGGCGCTCCTCCTCGAACAGGGACAGCATGGCCGCCTGCTCGTTCACGTCGAGCTTCACGAAGCGGTGGCGCTCCCCGGACCCGGCCGCGCGCAGGCGCTCGGGGTCGGCGGCGTAGGTCATGGCGTCCACGCTGACCACGCGCGCGTCGCCGCCCGCCACGAGGAGGCGCACCAGGGCGGAGCCGATGAAACCGGCCGCGCCGGTCACCAGGTAGGTGGGTGCGCTCCGCGTCATGGCCTCGCCGCCGGGAAGACCCGCAGGTCGGCCAGCAGGGGCAGGGCCGCGTCGCGCTCCGAGACGATCGGCGCCGCGCCCGCGAGACGCCAGTCGACGCCGATGGTCGGGTCGTCCCAGCGCACCCCGGCGTCGGCGGCAGGAGCGTAGGGGCGGTCGGTCTTGTAGATCACGTCGGCCTCCTCCGAGAGCACGGCGAAACCGTGCGCGAAGCCCGCGGGCACCCACAGCTGTTCGAGTTCCACGTCGTCCAGCACGGCGCTGACCCACCTCCCGAACGTGGCGGAGCCGCGGCGCAGGTCCACGGCCACGTCGAGGATGGTCCCGCGCGTGACGCCGACGAGCTTGCCCTGGGCGTGCTCCCCCGCCTGGAAGTGGAGCCCCCTCACCACGCCCCTGACGGAGCGGGAGTGGTTGTCCTGCACGAACGTGAGGTCGAGCCCCGCGGCCGCGAAAGCGGCGGCGTTCCAGCGTTCGAGGAAGAAGCCGCGCCGGTCCTGGCGCACTGTGGGGGTCATCAGCTTGACCGCCGGGATCTCGAGGCTCGCGACGTTCACGGTCTCACCGCCCCCACGACGCGGCCAGGGCTTCGTAGCGGCTCACGTCGAGCGACACGTCGTCGGGCAGCGCCACGCCGGCGCCGGACTTGCTCGCCCGGCGCACCTGCGGCGCGCGCCGCCGGGCCAGCTCGAACACGCTCTTGCGCTCGGTGCCGACGTGCAGCGTGTCGTAACCGACCTGGTCCAGGTTCTCGATCACGGCGGCGAGCATCGGGGCGATCACGTCCACGTAGTCTTGCGAGGTGAACAGGTCGTCGAACGCCGTCTCGTACGGCCACGACCGCGGCCTGAAGCTGGTGCGGACGACGAGGGCAGCGGGCGCCCTCCGAGCAGCCTCCTCGGCCACGAGCTTCGTCAGCGCGTAGTAGTTGCGCACCGGTCCGGGCGGGTCGTCCTCGCGGTAGCCGCCCACGTCGCCGTGGAACACGTAGTCGGTGGACACGTGCACGAGCCGCGCGCCCACCTCCGCCGCCGCGCGGGCCACGTTGCGGGTGCCCTCCACGTTGACGCGCCAGCAGGTGGCGCGGTCGCCCTCGGCGCCGGCCACGTCCGTGTAGGCAGCGGCGTGCACGATGACCCGCGGGCGGGCGTCGGCCACGCCGGCGCTGGTGCTTGCGGCGTCGGCCACATCCAGCTCGCTCCGGAGGGGGGCGTAGGCGTGGGGCAGGAGCGCCGTGAGCTCGCGCCCGAGGCGACCGGTACCGCCGGTCAGAAGCAGCCCGCCCGCCGGGGGTCGACGTGCGCCGGCCGCGCCCACCGGCCCCCGGCTCCTAGTCGCCCCGGCCCGTTGCCGGGACAGGTTCGTCGCCGCGGCTCGCGGGCGCGCCGGGAGCGGCTCTGGTCGGTGTCAGGAACGTGGCGCCCGGGGTCCCGGAGGCGCCGGTGCGCGCGTCTGGGGGCGCCACGGCGGCCCGTAGGAACACGAACAGCATGGCCAGAAGCCCGGCGACGAGCACGGCGGCGAGCGTGACCATCAGCCTGTTGGAAGGCACGGGCTTGAGGGGCGGGTCTGCGGCGATGACTACCTGGGCTGCGTCGGCAGTCATGCGCTGCTGGAGCGCGAGGAGCGGGATGGCGCCGGCGACGCGGTCGTGGGCCAGGCGCGCCACGGCGAGGGCGGCCTGCGGCTCCGCGGCGCGCTGCTCCAGGTCGGCCAAGCGGCCACGCAGGGTGGCGGCGGTGGCCTCCGCTCGCTCCGCGGCCGTCTCCAGCTCGGATCTCTCCGCCACCAGCGCGGCGAGGGTGCCGGCCACGCCGTCGAGCCTGGCCCTGTCGACGAGGTTGAGCAGGTCCTGCCCACCCACCGTGAGGCCGGGAGGGAGCTGACCGAGGCTGGCGGTCAGGGCGGCGGCGTCCTCTTCCGAGACCACGCCCGCGTCGATGAGCGCGCGCACCTGGTCGGCGAGGACCACGCTCGTCCTGCCCTCGCGGGCGCCTATGCCCGCCGTGAGGAGCGACTGCTGGGCGCTGGCGGCAGCGATCTTGGCGTTCAGCTCCGCCAGCCGCGCGCGCGTGCCGGCCTGCTGCAGGGCCAACTGGTCGATCTGGCTCCTCAAGGAGACTCGCGCGTCGTCCTTGGTGAACTCCGTCCACCGCGCCTGAGCCTCGTCCAGTTCGGCGCCCCTGGCGGTCAGCTCGGTGTTGGCCGCCGCCAGCGCCCGCGCGACGGTCGTCTCCATGGCGGACCGCGCCGCGGCGGCGCTCGCCTCGGCCCAGGCGTTGGCGTGCTCGGCCGCGAGCTCCGCGGTGGCGGCCCGGGCCGTGTGCTCGATGGTGAGTTGTCCGCGGGTCTGGTTGGCGGCGTCGATCGCCTTCAGCCGAAGCCCATCGCTGATCTCCCTCAGCACGGCGGCGTCGGCGGCGAACGCCGCGCTCAGCACGGCGCTGCCGTTCGCCAGCGAGGTGTAGGCCTGCGACCCGAGGCCCACCTGCGGCACCAGGCTGGCCACCTCGCTGCCGGAGCTCACGGGCTGTGGCGCCGTGAGTTGCACGGTGGCGCTGGCGGCGTAGACGATTGGGCGCGTTGAGACGTAGGCGAACGCTGCCGCGCCGACCACCAAGGCCGTCACGACGATGCCCGCGAACCCGCGCCTCAGTATCAGGTAGAGCTCGCGCAGCGAGACCTCGTCGGAGGGTTGGTACATGACGTCGTCCAAGGCTCGCCCAGGATACGCCGCGCGCGCCGGTCTGACAAAGCCGGGCGCGGCGGGCGGTGGAAAGCGCTAGTCAGCCCAGCGTGAGTTCCCGCAGGAGCCCCGCACGCTCCAGGCGCTCAAGCAGGGGCTTGAGCTCGCCCAACTCCAGGTCGACGGCTCGCGCGGTGAGCCCCAGCGTGTCGCCCTTGCCCAACTCGGTCAGCAGGCGCTGGCCCAGCTCGCCGTTCTCGGAGCGGAACTGCATGTAGCGGTCCGTCATGGGGTTCAGGGCGTCGCGCCCGCGCAGCGTGAGCGCGAAGCGACGATCCTCCCAGCCGGGAGGCTCGTTCGGGAGCTCGAGCTCCGGCGCGCGCTCCACAACCTGCTCTCCCAGCGCGTAGCGCCGCGTGGGGCCGTCGGGAGCTCCCAGGACCTCCAGGAACGGCTGGCCCTGGCGGTAGTAGCGGTACCCGCCCTCCCACACCTCCAGGCCGTCGAACGTCGGGTCGTCGGCCGGGGCGCCCTGCGCCAGCGCCAGCGCGGCCAAGGGCAGCACCACTGCGGGGGCCAACGCGTCGAGCTCGAGCGCGCCCTTGGCGCGCGCCTGCCCGGCTTTCTGCAGGGCGCGCATGGCCTCGGCCCTGTCGTGCACGGCGCCGGACGCCTCGTGAACCGCGGCGCGGACGCTGCCACCGACCAACAGCGCCACGGAGCGCTCCTTCTCCGTGGCGTAGCTGAGCGACCCGTTGAAGCGCGCCTCGTGCAGCCGTTCGAGCAGGTCGGCCAGGTCGACGGCCCCGGGGGTGAGTCGTTGCGGCGGGGAGAGCCGCGGTAGCGCCTGCATGAGGGCCGCTCGGCTGTCGGGGAAGCGGGCCGGGAGTTGCGGCGTGGCGGCGGGTTCGTGGGTGTGGAGGTGGAAGCGCTGGTTCGGCGTGTCGAGCCTCGCGTACTGGCCCAGGCGGAAGCTGGCCTCAACCTGGCCGCGGGCGAGGAGGAGGAGGCTGGTCCCGTTCGCGTCGCTCAGGGCCAGCGTGCCTGACTGGCGGACCGTGCGCAGGTTCTCGAGGAGCCACTCGGCGCTGTGTTGGCCCGTGTCGCCGAGCATGCCCTGGGCGCCCGTGGCGGTGGAGCCGGCGGTCCTCGCGCTGGTGGTCACGAGCCGCGTTCGCTCTCGTTGAGGATGCGGCGCAGCAGGTCGCGGTCGGTGCGGTGGGAGAGGCGCTCAAGCGCTTCCTCGGGCGCGCAGAACTCGCCTCCTCGGAACGAGTCCTCGGTGACCCTGACGACGGGGTCGTCCGTCTCGCAGCGGTACCAGGTGATCAACCTCTGCACCCCGTGCGGGTTGCGGTAGTAGGTGGTCCAGGTGCGTTGTGGTCGGGGGCAGGTGGCGTTCACGCCGGCCTCCTCCGCCACCTCGCGCAGGGCGGCCTGCAGTTGAGTCTCGCCCTGCTCCACGTGGCCCTTCGGGAAGACCCAGTGCCCGCTGGCGTGTTGGAGGAGGAGGACGCGGTTGCCGTGGTCGAAGACCACGCCGCCGGCGCCGGTCACGGTGGCGACGGGCGGGCCGTCGGCGGCGCGCCTGGCGCTATCAAGCGGCCTGTTCGGGCGGCGTGCCATGGGGTTCATGCTATCACCGCCGGCACGTCGCGCCCGGCGCCGTGGGTGTTGGGTTCGCCGTCACTGCGTGCGGGGGAGGCGCGCGGCGCCTCAGCGCTTCGCCACCGTGCCGCCGCCGCGCAGGAACTCGAGGAGGCCGTCGGCCAGGCCTTGCGCCAGCTTCGTCTGGTAGGCGCCGGAGGCGAGCTTGGGGCCCTCGTCCGGGTTGGTGGTGAAGCCGAGTTCGACGAGGATGGCGGGGATGCGCGCTGTGCGGATGACGTAGAACAGGTTGCGCTTGACGCCGCGGTCGCGGGCGCCCGTTGCCGCGACCAGGTTGCGCTGGACGGTCTCGGCGAGGCTCAGCGAGTAGTTTAGCTGCGCCTCGCGCAGGATGTCGCCGGCCAGGTCGCGGGCGCTGCGGCGCGCCTCGTCGGTAAGCGCCTGACCCTCGGCGCCGTCGCCGTTCTCCTTGATGGCGCGGTCGATGTACGACGGGTCGAGCGGCTCGCCGAACACCCACGTCTCGATGCCGGAGGCGTTCTGACTGGGGCCGGAGTTGGCATGGATCGACACGAAGACGTTGCGTTCGGGGGTGGCGAAGAGGGAGCGCTCCTGCAGCGTGATGAAGGTGTCGGTGTCGCGCGTCATGATCACCTGGATGCCTTCGGCCTCCAGCAGACGCTTCAGCTGCAGCGCCACGGCGAGGACGACCTGTTTCTCCACCGCGTGCCCGACCGTGCCGGGGTCGTGGCCGCCGTGCCCGGCGTCGATCACCACCACCTGGCGCTGCTCGGGGACCGTCAGGAGCGCCTGGCTGACCTCCTCGGGGCGCGAGGTGCTGGGGACCAGGGCCGTGACCGCCGCGCCCTTGAGGCTCGGCGCGAAGTCCACGTAAAGCGTGGTGCCGCTCTCCTTGTCGACCGTGCCGACCTTGAAGCCCGTGCCGCTGGCGTCGACGGCGTACCGGAGCCTGACGGCGAGGGTCACCTGGCCGCCGGAGGCCGCCAGCTCGACGCGGGCGAGGTTGGGATCGTCGAGCGCCACCTGCATGGCCTCGGCGCGGGCGCCCGGCAGGGCTACGAGGAGCGTCTCCCCACCGGCGGCCACCTCGTAGGCGGCGCCCTTGGGCACGTCGATGGCGACCCGCGAGACGCCGTCGGTGATGCCCGTGCGGGGTCGCTCCAGGCTGTAGCCGAGCCGGTCGGCCGTGTCGACCGTGACCACGTGCCGTTCGGAGTTCCAGTCGCTCTGGCCTTCGAAGGCCGTCACCAGCGGGGTGATGGCCACGTAGGCCACACCGTTGACGAGGATGGCCTGCGGGCTGGCCATAGTGGTCTGACCGCCGAGCGCGGGGGAGAGCGTGACGGTGCCGGCGGCCTTCACGAGGCCGGCCGCGATGTCGGACGTGGCCTTGAACCGCGCGGTGCGCCGACCGTCGCTGAAGACGAGCAACTTGTCGTCCTGCACGTACTGGACCGTGAGTCCCATCGCGTCGGCCAGCGGCTGGGCCTTGGCGAACGCGTTAGAGCTGTCGCCCTGTGCGATGAAGTAGTAAGGACCGGCCGGATCGACGATGACGCCGTTCACGGCGAGGTAGTTGTGGCGCTCTTGAGCGGCGCCCGTGACCGCGGCGAGCAGGAGGAGGAGGGTCAGGAGGAACCGCTTCACGTCGCCGCGAAGTCTATCACGGGGCGCTGCCCCCGAAACATGAGGAATATCGCCTCTGGAGCGCGGTTACGGCCGCTGGGAGGGTCGCCCTTCGGGGTGCCGATCCCCGCGCTGGTCGGACCAGTTCGGGCCGGTCTCGCGTCTCGTCACCGGCGCCCGAGACCCCCGTGAGGGTGCGTCCCGTGGGCGGTGTCCTCCAGCTCGCGCAGGCGCGACTGGACGGCATCTTCCGTGGTGAGGCTCGCCGCGCCCCGCTCCAGGTGGTGGTACAGCGACTCGACGTCGGTGCGGAGGCGGGTGATGAGCTCGCCCGACTCCTGGAAGTGCTGAGCGACCTCGCCCTGGAACCGGTCGAGCGTCGTCTGCATCTTGCGCAGGCGCTGCTCGCTCGGGTCACGGCGGCGCGACGCGGTGGCCAGCAGCCAGCCCGCCGCCCCTCCGAGCGCGAACGCCGCGACCACCCACACCCACGGGCTCATGCCCACCAACATAGCAACTCCGCCGCGCCGCCTACACTGCCGCCAGATGCCCTCGCGACCTCCCGACCGCCCGAACCCAGGCGCCGCGCTCCAGGGCGTGTACCTCAGGCCCCTCCCGGACGAGGTGATCCCCGCCCGCCACTCGGCGGGCGCGCGGGTGCGCGCCGGCCAGCTCCAGGCGTTCCTCCGGCCGCTCCAGGTCGCCGCCGGTCGCGCCCTCGCCAGGCCGGGCGCCACCCCGGGGACGGTCACGCTGCTCGTCGCCGCGTCCAGGGACTGGCACAAGCTCTGCCGCTACCCCTATGGGCTGCCGTTCACCCGCACCGGGGTCGGCGGCTCGAGCGCCACGGTGATCGCCGCGGCCGACTACCAGCCCCGCCTGCTCGGGCGCTTCGACGAGGTGATGTTGAGGGCCGCCAAGGCCGGGGTCATGGCTCCGGCGGAACCGGGCGAGTTCGTCGACCTCATGGTGGGCCACGAGTGGGGCCACGCCGTCTCCAACCTGGGTGGCCTGCGCACGCGCCTCAAGTGGCTCGACGAGCTGAACGCCACCTACGTGTTCGTGCAGGCGCTACACGACACGGGGCAGTCGGCGATGGTCGAGCGGCTGTCCGCCTGGGCCGCCTGGCAGGTGGCTGGCACCGAGCACGAGATGGGCGACCTGGCATCCTTCGAGTACCCACGCGGTCGCGCCGGTTGGAGCCGGCTCCTCTGGTACCAGGGGGTGTTCACCCAGCGGGCCCTCGAGCTGGCGCCGGCGCGCGGCTGGGACTACCTGTTGGAGCTACGTGACGCCCTGCCCGCCGGGGACCGCGGCGAGCTCGCCCGCAAGCTGGTCGAGGTGGAGCCGAGCTTCCGGCCGTGGTTCAGGGTGTTCGGTCGGAAGAGGTAGGCAGCGCTGGACCCGGCGCGTGGCGCCGGGGCTACGCGCTCCGCGCGGCGGTCACGCCGACAGCGCCAGGTCGCTCTGGAGCTGCTCGAGCACCACCTCGAGGTTGGCCCGCGCCTCGGGCTGACAGCCGGCGATCAGTGCCTCGGCGCGCACGAGCGCCTCGTGGGCCCGCACGTCGTCGCCGAAGCTCATCGCCGCTTGCGCCAGCGCGAGCGCCCCCTCCGCGGCCAGCTCGGGCGGCAGCTCGAGGGCCGACAGCTCGGTGTAGAGGTCGTACGTCGTCGCCACGTCCTCGCGCGAGGTGGCCAGGTCGGCGGCGGCGAGGTAATGCGCGTAGGCCGCCTCGGGCGCCCCGCCGAGGGCGAAATGCTCGGCGGTGCCCGCGGAGAAGGCTAGGGGGGCGTGCTGCTCGAGCCAGGTCGCGATGCGAAGGTGCAGCACCGGTCGGTCGGCGTAGGGGACCATCCGCAGTACGCCGTTGCGGAGGAGTTCGCTCTGGAAGCGGTACTCGATCTCACCGGGGATGGACGAGCCGACCTGCGCCACGAGCATGTTCTCCCGGACGAGAGCCCCAACGTCGGACGCGGCCGAGGCCCCGCCGAGCTCGCGCAGCAGGCCCTCCCACACCACCTCGCCCGCCAGCGCGGCGTAGGCGAGGAGGCGCCGGTGCCGCGTCTCGATCATGTCGAGCCGGGCCTGGAGCAGGGAGGCGAGCGAGCCCGAGAACGTCTCCTCCGTGGCCACCGACAGGGCGCGGCCCAGCTCCAGCACGTAGGCGGGCACGCCCCCGACCTGCTCGAGCAGCCCCGCCACGGCCTCGCGCATGGGCGAACCGGTCACCTCGGCGAGCAGCAGCTCCGCCTCCGCCTTCTGCAGAGCCGGCAGGATGAGCTCCGCTCGCCGGCCCTCGCCCCCGGGACGGCGCGCCGTGCGGAGCAGCAGTAGCGGTGCCTCCGAGGCGGCCAGCAGGGCGAGGAACTCGTTGAGCGCCGGGTCGTGCGGCTCGTTCTCGACCACCAGCACGAGCGGCGCCGTGGGCCAGTTCGACCCGCCGCCCTGCCGGGCGAGGGCCACGAGCAGGTCGCGCCAGGCGAGGCTGGTTCGGTCGATGCTGCGGCGCTCGGCCCGCTTCCAGGTGCCGCGGGGCGCGAGGTCGAGGCTGGCCAGGATGAGCCGGTGCCAGCGCGGCTCCGTGGGGATGAGCTCCTCCAGGCGACGCTGCACGCGGGGTAGCGCCGCGCGCTCGTCGCCACCGACGTGTAGGCCGAACACCTGGCGGCCCAGGCTCTGGAACCCGAACTCCTCGCCCGCGGCCGGCTCCAGCCAGAGTGCGCGCTGGCCGCCGCCGAGGCCGCTCAGGAACTCGCGCAGGAGCCGCGTCTTGCCCCTGCCCGCCTCTCCCACGACCCAGAGCTCGCGCGGCCGGCCCGAGTTGGCCACCTCGGCGTGGAGCCTCCTGAGCGCCGCCAGCTCACCCTCGCGCCCCACGAAACGGACGTCCGCGTAAGGGTCCGCGTGACGCCTCGCCGGCGCCACCAGCACGTAGGCCTCACCCACGTCGGGGAAGCCGTGGAGGCTGACCGGACCCGTGGAGCGGTAGTGCAGGCGGTTGCGCGTCGTGTGATAGGTCTCGGGGCCCACCCAGACCTGTCCCGGCTCGGCCACCTCCTCCAGGCGCGCGGCCAGGTTGACGGCGCTTCCCATCACCGTGTACGAGCGCACGCGCCCGGAGCCGACCGGCCCCGCGATCACGCTGCCCGTGTTCAAGCCGGCGCGCGCCGCGAGCGGCAGCCCGCGGGCCTTGCCGACCGCCTCGACCGCGCTGAGGCTGGCGGCGGCGGCCAGCACGGCCCTGAGCGCGTCGTCCGGGTGAGAGCGGGGGGCGCCGAAGAGCGCCAGCAGGCCGTCGCCCTTCAGCGCGTCGACGTAGCCGTCGTGCGCCTCCACCACGCCCGTGATCACCGTCAGGACCTCGTCGGCCAGGTCGCGCAGGTCCTCGGGATCGAGGTCACGCGTCAGGGCGCTGAAGTCCGCCATGTCGACGAAGAGCATCGTCACGCGCCGACGCTCGCGCGCCGCCGACTGCCTGCCGAGCCGCACGCCGCACATGCCGCAGTAGCGCATCCCCGCCGGGTTGGCGGTGCCGCAGGAGGCGCAGATCATCCGCTTCGCCGCCCGCGGCAGATGAGGGACGTCATCCGGTCACCATCCGAGTAGCGGCGCCGGGTCTATGAACGGACTCGAGCCGCTGCCCTCGCGCCTCGCGTAGAACTGCAGGACGTCGGGGCGGGTGAGGGTGCCGCCCCCGAGGTAACCGAGGACGGTACCCTGCTCCACCGTGTCGAAGAGTTCCACGATGGGTTGGCGCAGGTTCACGTAGATGCTCACAAGGTCACCGGCGTGCTGTAGCGCCACCATGTAGCCGAGGTTGGCCCCGAGGTAGGTGATCGCCGTGACTCGCCCGGTCTGCACCGCGCGGACCGCGGAGTTGATGAGCGGCGCTTGGATGCCGAGGTACGAGTTGTTCCCCTCCCCGAAGCGGCTGATCAGCTTGGCGCCGTCGAAGGGCCTGACGAAGCCCGATGTGAGGGGCGAGAGCGGAGCCTCCAGCGCGTCGGCGCGGCTCCTCGCCACGTCGGCTTGCCGCTGGAGCTCGAGCTGCTTGTCGCGGTCCTGCGCGTACTCGGCGGCGGCGGCGCGCGCACGCTCCTCCTCGGCCCTCAAGCGGGCGATCTCGTTGGCGAGCTGCTGGTTGAGGTCGCCCACGCTGCGCTCGATGCGGTCCTGCTCCTCGAGGAGGCTCTGCTTCTGGATGAGCTGGCCGGCCTGGGTGGCGTTGAGCTCGGCCACCACCTGCTCGAGCCGTTGGCGCGACGCCTCCAGCTCCGTCTCCGTGCGCGCCAGTTCGGCCTGCGCCGCGCCCAGCTGGGCGATCTGGGTTTCCAGCTCCGCCTTGGCGCTCCGCTGCTCGGCCAGGACCGAGTCGAGCTCGCCGATCACGTCGGCGTCCTGCTGGGCGAGGATGCCCAGGTAATGGTTCCTGACTCGCAGCTCGTGGAAGCTCGTGCTCGAGCCGACGGAGGCCGTCAGGCGCCTGCCGCGCTGCTTGTAGTGGCTGAGGAGGAGGTCCTGCACGCGCTCCGCCATCTGGCCCAGGCGGTCGTCGAGGGCGTCGATGCGCTCCTCTGTGTCGGTGCGCTGAGCCTCGAGGTCGGCGATGCGGGTGACCAGGGCCTCGCGCTCTCGGCGCTTGGCGGCCAGCTCGTTGCTCACGGCGTCGCGCTCGGCGATGCGCTTCTCCAGCTGGGAGGCGGTCTGCCCGAGGGCCGCCGTGATGCTCGCCAGCTCCTGCCGGCGGTCCTCGAGGAGGCTCTCGTAGTCCTTCAGGTCGCGCTCCAACGCCTGCTTCTCGGCGCTGTCGAGCTGCACCTGACCGGTGGCGGTCCGCGTGAAGAGGAACGGGACCACCAGCAGGGCGAACAGCGCTATGGGACGCAGCGGCACCGGCCTAGTCTAGCAACCGCCACCCCGGGCGAAGTGTGGCGCGGAGAGCGGCCTACTGCTGCTCGCGGAGGTGGTGCGAGACGGCGATGGCGCTGCCCACGAGCCCGACAAGGATGGCCAGGAGGGCCAGGAGCCCGGCGATCCAGCCCAACAGTGCGGGGTCCCGCACGAACGGCACGAACGTGAACTGCTCCGACAGGCGCATCACGGCGACCTGGTAGCCGGGGATGGCGAGCCCGAGCGCCAGGGCGGCGCTGATGAGGCCGAGCAGGAAACCCTCCACGAGGAACGGCAGCCGGATGAAGCCGCGGCTGGCGCCCACGAGCCGCATGACGTCTATCTCCTCCTTGCGCGCCGTGATGGCCGCGCGGATGGAGTTGACGATGGCGAACAGGGCGGCGCCCAAGAGCACCACTATGAGGATCGAGCCGCCGATGCGCAGGACGTCGTTCAGCGCCAGGAAGGTCGCCACCTCGGCGCTGGAGTCGTCCACCTCGTCCACGCCGGGCAGCTGTTCGAGGCGCAGCCGCACGAGGCTCGTCTGAGCCGGGTCGTAGAGGCGCAGGTGCAGCGTGTCGGGCAGCGGGTTCTCGACGAGGCCGGCGGCCCTCCCGAGCGACGGCAGGTCGGCGACCATCTCCGCGAGCGCCTGCGCCTTGCTCACGAAGTCGAGCCGTTCAACCTCCGGCCAGGCGCGCACCGTGCTCGTCAACTGCTGAACGTTGGCGCCGTCCGTCAGGTACGCCGACAACTCCAGCTCGCCCTGCAGGACCGCCAGGGAGTTGTTGAGGTTGACCGACAGCAGGCTGAAGGCGACCAGGATGGTGAGCGACAGCGTCATGGTCGTGAGCGTCGACACGCTGGCGATCCAGTTGCCCCGGATCGCGCGCATGGCCTGCAGGAACGCGTACATCATGCGCGTCGCCTGGGCGCCTGGCCCACTCCGGTTCCCTCTGGGGTCACGGGAGCAATATTACCCGGAGGCGCACGGTGACGGTCAGGCGAGTCCTGCGATCACGGCGTCCGTGAACGAGTCCGTCGTCGCGCCGCCTCCCAGGTCGGGCGTGAGCTCGCCTCCGGCGAGCACGGCGTCTACGGCCGCCTCGATCCTCGCGGCCGTGCTGCGCTCTCCCAGGTGGTCGAGGAGCATGGCGGCGGTGAGGAAGGTGGCGGTCGGGTTGGCCACGCCCTTGCCGGCGATGTCGGGGGCGCTACCGTGGACGGGTTCGAAGATGGCGTACCGCTCGCCCACGTTGGCGCTGGGCGCCAGGCCGAGGCCGCCGGTGAGCCCCGCCATGAGGTCCGAGAGGATGTCGCCGAAGAGGTTGGTCGAGACGAGCACGTCGAACGCCTCGGGGGTCCTGACGAGCTTCATGGCGGCGGCGTCCACGATGATGTCGTACGCCTCCACCTCCGGGAACTCCTTGCCGACCTCCATGACCGTGTCGAGGAACAGGCCGGAGGTGAGCGGAAGGACGTTCGCCTTGTGCACGACGGCCAGCCGCTTGCGCCTGCGCGTCGCCTGCTCGAAGGCCACGCGCGCGATGCGCTCGGAAGCGCGGCGGGTGACGACCGCGTCGGCGATGGCCACGTCGCCGTAGCGCCGCTCCTTCTCGACGTAGAGGCCCTCCGTGTTCTCCCGCACCATGAGCATGTCGATGCCGGGGGTGGAGCCGGGAACGGGCCGCGAGCGGGCGGGGCGCAGGTTGGAGAACAGGTCGAGGGTGCGGCGCATGTAACGGATGGCGCCCTGGTGCCCCTCCACGCGCTTGGACGGGCTGGTGAACGCCCCGGCGAGGGTGGCGTCGGCCGTGCGGACGGCGGTGAGGGTGGCCTCCGGCACGCTCGTGCCGTGGGCCTGGAAGGTGGCCCAACCGGCCTCGGCTTCCGTGAAGCTGAGGGGCAGGCCCGTGGCTTCCAGCAAGCGGCGTGCAGCCGGGATGACCTCCCGTCCTATGCCGTCGCCAGGGATCAAGCAGATGGTGCGCATGTCACTCCTCGCTGTCGGTGGGCGTTCGCTGCCGGCCGTGCCGGCGTCGTTCGCAGGCGGCCCGAGCCCCGTGGGCGCGCCCGGAAGGCGCGCCGCCCGGGTGGCCGCCGAGGCCCGACCAAGGTACCACGGCCCGCGCGCGCGGCCGACCGCCGCAGGCGCCGTGGCGGCCGGTGCGGCGTGCCCCCGACCCGGCTCGCTGGTAACATGCGG
>CAYNNL010000002.1:0-12993 GCA_964398765.1 uncultured bacterium
TCTACTACTGCCGCGCGGTGGCGGCCGAGCTCTGCCTGATCCGCCAGGCGCGGCTTGTCGTTCCGATCAGCGTCGGTGGCGCCGGTGCGGCGCAGGCCGCGGCCGCGCCGCCCCTCGTCACGCTCGCCTGGGAGCCGCCGGCCCTTCCTGGCGACTGAGGCGGGCTCGGTCGCTCAACCGGGCCGGTCAGGCCCTGACGTTCCAGCGCCCGTCGGCCCCCTGCAGGTAGGGTACCCAGGCGACCCCCAGGTAGCGCACGGCCACGTCCCGCGCGGTCGGCGTGACCGATACCGTGTCCAGTTGGATCGCCTCCGCCTGGACCGGCGTGGCGCTCACGGCCGCCAGCTCGGATTGCATCTCGGCCTCCAGCGCCGCGATCTCGGCCTTGGTCTGGTCCAGAGCCTCCTGAGCGCGAGCGACGTCGCCGCGGTCCTGCAGGACGCGCGTGCCCTTGTTGATCGACGTCCCGATCTTGCTGGCGCTGGGGCTCTTGCGGCCCAGGAAGGCGCCGAGGATCGTGGCTCCGGCTGACACGATCGCGTCCGTCGTCCGCGCCCCGGCCTGCTGCGTCTCGCGCTGCACGGCCTGGCTCTTCTGCAGCTCGCGGCGCTGGAGGGTCGTCAACTTCGCTTCGAAGCGCTTGCGCACCTTGTCGACCTCGGCGTCGCGCTTCTCCCTAAGCGCCTGCGAGCAGCGCAACCTGAACTGTTGCTCAGTCTCGTCCGGGGCCGAGACGAGCTTGAGCTCCTTGTGGCGCAGCAGCGTGAGCGCACCCTCGGTGCGAAGCCAACGCTCGAAGCCGTCCTGCCAGCGCTTCACGGCGGCCGCACTCGTGTCGGTGGTCGGGAAGGCCGCGAACGACAGGCCGGGCGCCGCTTCGCGGTCGAGGCGCTCCAGCGCCACGTCGGCCTCCTCGCTCTCGCCGAACTCCACCGCCACGACCCCCTCGCGGAAATCGGCCAGGCGCGCGAAGCGCCTGTCGGTGCTCACGTCGTTCGTCTTCGACTCGTAGTGGACGTCGGCGATCCCGAGCGCCATGGGGAAGTAGCGTGCGCCGGCGGTCACGCGGGCCTGCAGGAACACCTGCGGCACGTGCGGCGGGAGGAACGGTCGCGCCCCGCCGGAGGGCGCGGCGGTCTGGTCGGGCTGCGCGGTAACGGCGACTGCCGGGGCGCCCGCTTCGCCGCGGCCGGTCGCGGCCGGGGTCGCCGTGGGCGCCGGAGTCGACGCCTGGCCGGGGAGCTGCCTGATCTGGTCACGGGTGAGCGGCCCGGCGAGGTAGGACATGACCCAACGCGTCTGGAACACGGCGGGCCGCTTGGCGTGGACGTCGTGCAGGAGGAAGGTCCGTTTGGGAAGCCGCCCGATGAGGTCAGATACCTGCTCCACCGCCAGCGCGCCGGCCGAGGCGGCGTTGAGCCCCTCCGCCAGGCGCTGCTTGTCGCGCTCCGTCTGCAACCGACCCACGAACCAGGTGCCGGCGTTTGAGAGGGCCTTGTAGTCGAGGTCGACGGGGTTCTGCGTGGCCAGGGCGAGGCCCACGCCGAACGCACGAGCCTGCTTGAGCAGCGTGAGCAGGGGCTTCTTGGAGGGCGGTTCCGCGACGGGTGGGAGGAACCCGAAGAGCTCGTCGATGTAGAGCATGGCCCTGAGGGACGAGGTGCCCGACTGCGAGCGGGTCCAGGCCACCACCTCCGACAGGAGCAGGGTCAGGAAGAACATCCGCTCCGCGTCCGACAGGTGCGCGATCGACACGACCGCCACGCGTGCCTTGCCGCCCGGCCCGTGGAGGAGCCCCTCTATGTCGAGCGCCTCGCCGTCAGTCCACGCCGCGAAGGACGGAGCGGCCAGCAGGCCGTTCAGGCCCAGCGCCAGCTTCAGGCGGTCCTTGGCGGGGAAGACGGTGTCGAGGTCCATGACCCCCAGGCGCTGGAACGGCGGCTGCTGCACGGCGTGGATGAGCCCCGCCACGTCCAGGTCCACACCGGCGCGCCAGGAGTGCTCGAACACGTTGGAGAGCAGGATGTGCTCGCGGCCGAGCGGGTCGGCGCTGCTGCCCATGAGCGTGAGGACGCTCGTGGCCGTCGCCTCCAGGCGGTCGCGGAGGAGGTCGGGGTCGTCCATCACCGCGGGCCCGGGCGCCGCGAAGGAGCGCAACACCGAGATGCCGCGACCGGCGCTCGAGCCGGGCGTGTAGACCACGACATCCGCTGCGTCGCGCAGGCGACGGATGCGGTCCCCGTCCTGCCCGGAGCCCGCCAGGCCGTCGCGCCACTGCCGAGCCTGCGCGGCGGCGTACTCGCCGACGCTCACGCCTTCCCGCTCGGCCTCGCGCGCGTTGACCCAGGGCTCGAAGTCTGCCGGAGCGAGGTCGGGGAAGGTCAGGGCCAGGTTGGTGAGGTCGCCCTTGGGGTCGATGGCCAGGACGGGGATCCCGTCGATGGCCGCCTCCTCGATCAGCCCGATGCCCAGGCCGGTCTTGCCGCTCCCGGTCATCCCGACTATCACGGCGTGGGTCGTCAGGTCGGCCGAGTCGTAGAGGAGCAGGTCCTCGGTGGGCCGCATGCTATCCGGGTCGACCTCGCGGCCGAGGTAGAAAACGCCTAGTCTCTCGAAGTCCACTTCGCCTCCTGGTCGGCAGCTATGCTGCGATGGTATCCGGTTCGGCCAGTCGGCGGCGCCGGTCCGCGGCGCCCCCGCCGCATGGCGCGTGGCCAGACGGCCATGCCGGCCGCGCGGCCCTTGCGCGTGATGCCCGGAGGGAACCCCCAGATGAAGACCTTCTACCTGATCGATGGGCACGCGCAGCTGTTCCGGGCCTACTACGCCCCGTTCCGCGACCTCACCAGCCCCACGGGGGAGCCCGTCAAGGCCGTGTACGTCTTCACACAGATGCTCCTCAACATCGTGCGCAACGAACGCCCCGACTACCTGGCCGTGGCGTTCGACGTCAGCGACTCGTCCACCCTCCGCAAGGGGTTCTACCCGGAGTACAAGGCGAACCGGGAGCGGTCACCCGAGGACTTGCAGGTGCAGTACGAGCGGATCAGGGAGGTGATCGCGGGCTTCGGGTTGCCCGTCTTCGAGTTGGAGGGGTACGAGGCCGATGATCTCATCGCCACCATCGCCGAGCGGTTGAAGGGGGAGGAGGTGGAGCTCCGCATCGGCAGCAAGGACAAGGACCTCCACCAGGTCCTGTCGCACAAGGTGAAGCTGTGGGACCCCTCCAAGGGTGACCTGCTGGACGACGTGGTCCTGCGGGCCGAGAAGGGGTACGGGCCCGAGCAGGCGGTGGAGATCCAGACGCTGGTCGGTGACCCCGTCGACAACGTGCCTGGCGCCAAGGGAGTGGGCGTCAAGACCGCCGTGAAGCTGATCAGCGAGTACGGGACCGCCGATGCCGTGGTCGCCAACGCGGACCGGCTCACGCCCAAGCTCCGCGAGAACCTCCTGGAGCACGCGGCCCAGCTCGAGCTGACGAGGCGCCTGGTCACGCTGGAGCGGGACGCGCCCATCGAGTTCGACCTGGCCGCGTGCGCGTACGCGCCACCGGACGCTGCGCGCCTCACCGAGCTGTTCCAGACGCTCGGGTTCCGGGCTCTGGCGGACCAGCTCGCGGCTCTCCGCAGCGGTGGGCTTAGGGCCGCCGCCGCATCGAGCCCTCGCGGGGCTGAGGGCGCCACACCCGACGAGGCGGCGGCGTCCGGCCCCGTCCGCGAGGTCCTCCCGGCGGGGACCCGGACCCGTCTCGTGACCACCCCGGCGGAGCTCGAGGCGCTGGCTGCCGTCCTCGCCTCCGGGACCGCGTTCGCGCTCGACACGGAGACGACCTCCCTTCTGGCCGTGGACGCGGAGCTCGTCGGGTACTCGTTCAGCGTCGCGGC
Organism: uncultured bacterium; assembly: GCA_964398765.1. GTDB lineage: Bacteria > Deinococcota > Deinococci > Deinococcales > Trueperaceae > JAAYYF01. Next base: position 3,885 of record CAYNNL010000002.1, read on the forward strand.
GGGGGAGGGGTATTACGTCCCCGTGGCGTCACGTGATCTGCCCGAGGGGGAGCGTGCCGGCGAGGGGCTCTCGTCCGACGTGGCCGCGGCTATCCTGGGCCCGGTGCTGCGGGATCCGCGGACCGTCAAGGTCGGCCAGAACCTCAAGTACGACATCAACGTCCTGGCCCGCGCCGGCCTCGAGCTGGGCGGCCCCCTGTTCGACACCATGGTCGCGGCCGCGCTCCTACACCCCGAGCGGCGCACGAACAACATGGACGTGCTGGCGCGCGAGTTCCTGGGTCTCGCCACCACGCCCATCACGGACCTGATCGGGAAGGGCAAGGCGCAGATCAGCATGCGCGAGGTGCCGGTGGCCGCCGTGGCGGATTACGCCGCCGAGGACGCCGACGTCACCTGGCGCCTCTACCAGCACCTCGGTGGCCTGCTCGCTGCCGCCGGCGACGACGTGCGGCGACTCTTCGACGACGTCGAGATGCCGCTCGTGAGGGTGCTGGCCGCCATGGAGCGCCAGGGCGTGGAGCTCGACGCGGGCTTCCTCGCGTCGTACGCGGAGGTGCTCAGAGGGCGCACGGAGGAGCTGCGCGGGGCCCTGATGATCGCCGCCGGGGTGGAGTTCAACCCCGACTCGCCCAAGCAGCTCGGCGAGGTGCTGTTCGACAGGCTGGGGCTGCCCGTCATCAAGCGCACGAAGACCGGCCGGTCCACCGACGCCGAGGTCCTCGAGCGGCTGGCGAGCGACACGGACCACCCTCTCCCTCGCCTGCTCCTCGAGTACCGGGAGCTGACGAAGCTGCTCGGCACCTACGTGGAGCCGCTCCCGGGCTACCTCGCCGCCTCCACCGGCCGCCTGCACGCCTCCTTCCACCAGACCGGGGCTGCCACGGGCCGGCTATCCTCGAGCGAGCCGAACATCCAGAACATCCCGGTGCGGACGGAGGCCGGCCGCGAGATCAGGCGCGCGTTCCGCGCCCCGGCAGGCAAGGTGCTGGTCAGCGCCGACTACTCGCAGATCGAACTGCGCATGCTGGCGCACTTCTCCGCGGACGAGGAGCTGGCGCGGGCGTTCCGCGAGGGCCTCGACATCCACGCCCACGTGGCGTCGCAGCTGTTCGGAGTCCCGCTGGACGCGGTCACGTCCGAGCAGCGGCGGGTCGCGAAGACCGTCAACTTCGGGATCATCTACGGTCAGAGCGCGTTCGGCTTGGCGCGCACGCTCGGCATCCCGCAGCGCGAGGCCGGCGACTTCATCGCGGCCTACAAGGCTCGCTATCCGGGGCTGGACCGCTTCATCGCGGAGTGCGTGGGCGCGGCCGAGGCGAACGGCTACGTGAGCACCATCCTCGGCCGCAGGCGCCTCGTGCCGGAGGTGCGCTCGAGCAACCGGAACCTGCGGCAGCTCGGCGAGCGCGTGGCCGTCAACACGGTGATCCAGGGAAGCGCGGCCGACCTGATAAAGGTCGCCATGGTGCGCCTGAAGGCGCGCCTGGACGCCGACTTCCCTGGCGCGCACCTCCTCATCCAGGTGCACGACGAGCTGGTGCTGGAGGCGCCGCGCTCCACGGCGGACGCCGTGTGTGGCGCGACGGTGGAGGAGATGACGGGCGCCATGGACCTCGGCGTTCCGCTGCGGGTCGACGCCGCCATGGGCACCAACTGGCTGGAGGGGAAGGGCTGAACGCCCCTCCCCTGGTCGGGCCGCTGAGCCGCTACCGGCTCGAGATCCTCACTCGTCCCGCAGGCGCTCGGATTCCTTCTTGAACCACGCGTAGGTGTCGTTGCCCGGTGCGAGCGCGGCGGCGCGGCCGTACGAGACTGCTGCGTCCGAGTAGAGTTCCTGCTCGAATGCCACGCGGCCGAGCCACGCCCAAGCCTCCGCGTACTCGGCGTTGCGGGCCGTGGCGCTCGCGAAGCTCGTGCGAGCGGCGGTGAGGTTGCCCGCGTCATAGGCCTCGACCCCGGCGAAGAAGTCGTTCGCGGCCTCGATGCCCCAGCGCGCCTGGGCCTGAGCCAGCGAGAGGAAGTACTGCGCGCCGGCGTCGTCGGGGTCGAGGTCCAGGTAGTTGCGCCAGGCCACGACGGCCTGCTCCGGCTGCCTCAACTCGAGGAGTATGCGCCCGAGCCAGCGGTGAGCCTCCAGGTTGTCCGGTAGGACCTGCGTGACCTTCAGGTACTTCTCGGCAGCACCGGCCTTGTCGCCCTGCTGGTACGCGGCGTAGGCGATCCGGTTGGCGTCGGCGCCGTACAGCTCGGCCGCCTCCTCGTCGAAGACGCCCCCCGCCGCGGCGAACTCCTCCCAGGTGTTGACCGCCGGGCCGGGCCAGTTGGCGCGGCTGTACGCCTCGGCGAGGAAGCGGAGAGCGGCCGGGTTGCCCGGAGCCAACGAGACGGCCGTGCGGCCCTCGCGGAAAGCGGCTTGCCAGAGGGGCTTGTCGGGGTACTGCGCGTCGTAGGTGGCGAGGGCCTCCGCCATCAGCGCCTCGCCCCGGTCGACGGCCTCCTGGGCGTTGGCCGGCAGCGTCTGCGCGCCGGCGGTGGCGGCGAGCGCCACCACCAGGATGCCTAGGCTAGTGAGCGCGGTGCGCACGCGGCTGGCGATGCTGGTCGTCATAGCGTTCATGTACTCTCCCATCCGTGTCGAGTGGCACCGGCACCAGGACCGGGTCGTGGGCCTCTCCGCCAGTCGCCGCGCGCCGCAAGGCACCCAGGTGAAGGCGGGCTCAGCCGGCTGAACCGTTCTCGGCCACCGGGCCCGACGGCTCATCAAGAGGTTACCCTCTCGCGGTGACCCTGCGGGTGACGAGGCTCGGCCGCCGGCGTACCCGCTCCCGGCGGGTATGATGCCCGGACTACGCGCTTGCGCCCTCGCGCACTTGGAGATGCGCCCTGATGAAGATCTTGGTGAGTAACGACGACGGCGTCTTCAGCCCCGGCATCGCGGCGCTGGCTAAGGTGGCCAGCGAGTTCGGTCAGGTGCGGGTGGTCGCTCCGGACGTCGAGCAGTCGGCCATGAGCCACGCCATCACGGTCAGGCGACCGCTGCACTACACCCGGACGACGATAGACGGCCTCGACGCCTACCGCGTCGACGGCACGCCGGCCGACTGCGTGGCGCTGGGCGCTCACCACTGGGACGCGGTCGACCTGGTCCTCAGCGGCATCAACCTGGGTTACAACATCGGCCACAACATCTGGCACTCGGGCACCGTCGCGGCGGCCAAGCAAGCGGCCTTCCTCCGCATCCCGGCCATCGCCTTCAGCGCCCCCCACTCGGACGGCGGCACCGACTACGCGCCGCTCGCGCCGTTCGTCAGGCGCGCCATCGAGACTTTCCTGAACGTGCCCGACATGCTCCTGCTCAACGTCAACCTCCCGCATGACGCCAAGGGGATGCTGTGGACGCGCCAGTCGGTCAGGCATTACGAGGGCTACGTGGTCGCCGGCGAGGATCCCATGGGCCGCACGCACTACTGGTTCGCCGAGGAGCCGACCGAGCAGGTGGAGGAAGGAACGGACCGCTGGGCGGTCGAGAACGGCTACGTCTCGCTGACGCCGCTCAGGCTCGACCTCACCGACGAGGTGCTGCTGGCCCGCGCGCGGGCCGCCGCCGCACAGCCCTGAGCCGGTCAGGTAGCGCGGCCTCGTCTCGACGTCGACGTCGCGCCGGTCAGCCCTACTGCCGACGCCGCTCGAGCGGCGGGAACGGCAGGCGCTCCTGGATCACCACGCTTCCCGCCGGCACGAGGTGCGCGACGCTGACGCCCAGGAGCCGGATCGGTTGGCGCGGCCGGTCGACCTCGAACGCCAGCCGGTAGGCGGCCGCCTGGAGCTCGCTCGCGTCGGTGATCGCCTCAACCCCGGTGCGGCTGCGCGTCACCGTCTTGAAGTCGCTGAAGCGGAGCTTCACTACGACCGTCTTGGCGACCAGGCCGTGGCGGCGCAGGTGACGCGCGACGTCCTCGCAGAGGTCGGCGAGGATGGGCTCGAGGTCGGCGCGGGCGCTCAGGTCGCGCTCTAGGGTCGTCTCCGACCCGATCGACTTGCGCTCCCGGTTCGGCTCGACCGGTCGGTCGTCGACGCCACTGGCCACCATGTGGAAGAACCGCCCCGCCTTGCCGAAGTGGCGCTCGAGCTCCTCAACCGACCGCGCCCTCAGCTCGGCGCCGTTCGTGATGCCGAGGGCCCGCATCCGCTCGGCGGTGCGCGGTCCCACCCCGTGGAAGCGCTCGATGGGCAGCCGGGCCAGGAAGGCCAGCGACTCCTCGGGACGGATGACGGTCAGACCGTCCGGCTTCATCATGCCCGAGGCGACCTTGGCGAGGAACTTGCCTGCCGCGACGCCGGCGGAGGCGGTGAGGCCGGTCTCGCGGAGGATGTCGGCCTTGATGGCCAGGGCGATGAGCGTGCCGGACGGTGGTCCGCGGAGCGGGTCGGTCACGTCCAGGTATGCCTCGTCGAGCGCGAGCGGCTCGACGAGCTCCGTGTAGCTGCGGAACACGGCGCGGACCTGCGCAGAGACCTGACGGTAGACGTCGAACCGCGGCGGCACCACCACCAGTTCCGGACAGAGGGAAAGCGCCCGCCGCATGGGAAGGGCCGAGCGCACCCCGAAGCGGCGCGCCTCGTAGGACGCCGCAGCCACCACCGCACGCTCGCCGGAGCCGCCGACGGCCACGGGCCTTCCGCGCAGCGTCGGGGCGTCACGCTGTTCCACGGACGCGAAGAACGCGTCCATGTCGACGTGGACTATCTTCCGCGGGGCGGCGCCCACGGACCTACGCCCTGCTGGACCCGGCGCGCCGCAGGCGGGTCATGACCGCGAGCGTCAAGCGCGCGTCGTCGACGCTCGTGTGCGACTGAGTGCCCACCAGCACGCCCTCGATCTGCGCCGCTCGCTGCAAGCGCAAGGAGCCCCGCACGCCCCTGACGGCGGAGTACGCCCGCATGGCGCACTCGAAGCCGCCAACTGCGCTCTTCAGCTGCCACCGCAGCGCCGACTGCGCCACCATGCGCTCGTCGAAAGGTGCGTTCCAGGCGAACACGCGCCGTCCCTCTAGCCGGCGCTCCAGTTCCACCATGACCTCGGGCCACGAGGGGGCGCCTCGCAGGTCCTCGATAGTGTAGCCGTGGACGCGCGTGGCCGCGGCCGGTACTTGACCGGAGCGTGGGAAGACCTTGCTCTCGAGGAGGAGCTCGCCGGCAGAATCGACCAGGCCTATCTCGATCACCTCATCGCGCGTGCTGAGGCCGGTGGTCTCCGTGTCGAGGACGACGAAGCCCTCGAGGAACAACTCGTCCAGCCAGCGGCGCGGGTCGCCGTGCCGGCTGGGCCTTGCCGGCGGCTCGTCTCGCACCGGGACCGGATGCCTGCGGGCAGCGGTCACGCCGCCGCCGGTGGAGTCCCGCCGTGCCGGCAGCGGGGCAGGTGCCACGGTCCGCTGACCCCGCGGCCAGAGGGCGTCGCGCAGCAGACGCGCCTCGCTGGTGCTATATAGCGGCTCGAGCTCGTGGCCGACGCGCAGGAACGCCCTCGGTGGGCCCAGCCGATCGATACCTTTGGCGTTCAGCTCGGCCCTGGTGCGAAGGTCGCGGGGAGCGAGGGCGCGGTCACCGAACACCTGCGGGTCGCGGTCGGGACCGTTGCCCGCCGGTGAGGCGCGGTCGCTCTCGCCCTCGGTCATATGGGGCGCAGTCTACCCGGGGGGTGGGCCGCCGGCTGTCCGCCCGATGCGCGCCTCGGTGCCGTCATCTCCGTCGACCGTCTAAGATGGTCGGAGCCTAGGAGGTGGATGGTGCAGGTCACGCGGTCCGTCGGTCAACTGCTTCAGGACAAAGGTTCGTCGGTCTGGACCGTCTCGCCGGGTGCGACGGTGTTCGAGGCCCTCGGCCTCATGGCCGATAGGAACGTCGGTGCGCTGCTCGTCACGGACGGGGGAGGGGTCGTCGGGATCTTCTCCGAGCGCGATTACGCCCGCAAGGTCGTCCTGCACGGGCACGCGTCACGGGAGGTGGCGGTGCGCGACATCATGACCACCCGACTGGTGACCGTGAGCCCGGAGCAGGGCCTGCACGACTGCATGGAGCTCATGACCCAGCACCGCGTCAGGCATCTCCCCGTCATCGATCAGGACGGCCACCTCGCCGGCGTCGTCTCGATCGGCGACGTCGTCAAGGCTGTCATGGCCGAGCAGTCGTTCCTCATCGAGCAGCTGCAGGCCTACATCGGGGGCGGGGTCGGCTGAGTCCAGGGGCCACTGGCGTAGATGGCGGCGCCCCAGGAGTTCTACAAGTAAACACTTGGAAAAGTGTCATTAACGTGGTAGCGTCGCCGAGGGTGAGACCGTGACCTACCGCTACATGATCATCGGCGGCGGCATGACCGCCGACGCGGCCGCCAAGGCCATCCGCAAGGCTGACCCCGACGGCTCCCTACTCCTCGTGAGCGATGAGGACGTCGCTCCCTACAAGCGACCGCCCCTGTCCAAGAGCCTCTGGAAAGGCGACGACGAGGCCAAGGTAGACCTCCAGACCACCGGTGCCGGAGGCGAGCTCCGGCTCGGTCGCTGCGCCACCGACCTGGACCTCGCCGCGCGCCGCGTCCGGCTCGACGACGGTCAAGAGGTCGGCTACGAGCGCCTCCTCCTCGCCACCGGCGCAAAGGCCCGCGAGCTCCCCGGCGTCCCGAGCGGGGGGCCGGTGGTGGCGTACCGGCGCTTCGCCGACTACCGCACCGCCAAGGCGAGATCCGGCCCCGGCCGTGTCGCCGTGGTCGTCGGTGGTGGGTTCATCGGCTCCGAGATGTCCGCCGCGCTCAGCCTCGCCGGCACCGAGGTGCACCTCGTCTACCCCGAGGCGCTGCTCGGCGCGGGCAGGCTGCCGGCGGAGGTCGCCCAGCTCGTCGGCGCGAAGTACGCCTCGCACGGCGTTCACCTGCACCCGGACAGCAGGGTCAGCGGGGCCCACGTCGAGGGCGAGCGGGTGAGGGTCGACCTCACCAACGGGTTCTCACTGGACGCGGACCTTCTGGTGGTCGGCATCGGCGCCGTACCCAACGACGACCTCGCCCGAGCGGCAGGCCTCCACGTCGACAACGGGGTGTGGGTCGACGACCACCTCCGCGCGGAGCTCGCCCCCGACGGGCCGCGGGTCAGCGGCGACCTAGGGGTGTTCGCGGCGGGCGACGTGGCCAACTTCGCGTTCCCGGGACTCGGCCGCCACCTCCGCATCGAACACGAGGACAACGCCTACCAGATGGGCGCGGCGGCCGGCGCCCAGCTCGTCGCCTCCTTCCGTGGGACGCCCGCCGCCCCCTACACCCACCTGCCCTTCTTCTACTCGGACCTCTTCGACGACGGTTACGAGGCCATAGGCCTGCTCGACCGCCGCCTCGACCTGGTCTCCGACTGGGCCGACCCCGGCAAGGCCGGCGTCTTCTACTACATGGAGGGGCCGCTCGTGCGCGGCGTGCTCCTCTGGAACACGTGGGGTCAGGTGGACGCCGCCCGCGACCTCATCCTCGCCGGCGAGGAACTCACGCCGGCTCAGCTCAAGGGGAGGCTGCCAGAATGATAGGTACCTCGTGGCAGGGCACGAGCCCCGCCCGGTTGCCGACGCCGGCCACCACGCACGCGCCGGCCGCGAGGCAAGACCTCGCCATCGTGACCTGCACCGTGAGGCGGCTAGAGAGGGGCGAGACCCTCTACGCCGAGGGCGAGGCGGCCCCCTCTGCCTACCTCCTGCTCGAAGGAGTGTTGCGAGTCCTGGCGCCCACCGTCACGGGCCGTCCCCGGCTCGCGGATTTCGTGGGTCCCGGTGACCTGGTCGCCACCGCCGTCTTCGAAGGGCTACCGCACGGCGAGACCGTGGTGGCGGCCGACGCGGCGAAGGTCGCCCAGGTGGACCTAGGCGCCACCCTCAGACGCCCAGCGGGCAGGCTCGGGATCAGCGCCGCGCTGGTCTCGCAGCTGAACCGCAGCCGCGAACTCGCCGACGACCTCGGCCTCCCGATGGGCGCCCGCATCTGCCGCATCCTCGCCAGGCTCGCCACGCGCCTGGGGCGTCCCTGCGAAGCACCAGCCGACACCGTCCCGGACCCGGGATGGCGGCGCCTCCCGTTCAGCCTCACGCACGAAGACGTGGCCTTGATGGCAGGGTGCGCCAGGGTCACGGCCACTCGCGTGCTCGGTGAGCTCAAGGCCGCCGGGGCGCTCGTCGGCCACCGGGGCGACTACGCCCTCGTCCCCGCCGCCCTCGAGGGCGCAGCCGACGAGTACGTCTACGAGGCACTCTAGGAGCCCAACCGTCTCGCCTGGCGCAAGGGGCCTTTTTCGCACCCCGCCCAAGAGGGTCGACCTAGCATCGGTGTGGAGAGGAGGGGGTGGCGATTCCCAAGCGGCTCGATCCCGCAAAGGGAACTCCCATCGGGTCGTTGCGACGCCCTCCTCTCACCCCTTGAAGTCGTCATGTCGCCGCCGACCCAGGCAACACCGGAGTTCGCGGTGAGTTCATCCGCCACCACCCGCCGGTTCACGTGGTAGAAGTTAGCGCATGAACAAGAAAGAACTCGCTGACAAGTTGGCTTCGAAGACCGGTCTCAGCGTCAACAAGGCCAAGGAAGTCGTCGACGTGATCTTCTCGACGGCCGACGGCAAGGGCATCATCGCCATCGAACTCGACGCCGGCCGCAAGGTCCAGATCACCGGCTTCGGCACCTTCGAGACCCGCCGCCGCGGCCCCCGCAAGGGCGTCAACCCCGGCACCGGCGCCGAGATCACCATCCCCGCGCGCAAGTACGCCGCCTTCCGCCCCGGCAAGGGCCTCAAGGAACGCGTCGAGGAGTAACCCCGCGCCCGGGCTCGCCGCCCGGTCACAAGCGAACTCGCACGACCCCGGCCCCCGAGCGACCAAGCCCGGCGGGCCGGTCTCGTCTCACACCCCGGGCCCCGAACCCACGCCCGTCAGGAGCGCCGCTGGCCGTGGCCGGAACCCACCGAAGCCAAGGACAAGCGCCCCTCGCGGGCCCGCCGGGTCGGCCGTAACCTGGATGCAGCGGAGGGCGCCACGAAGGCGCGGCACCACGGCTAGCGTGAACGCGCCATGCTCCCGCCCA
>CAYNNL010000002.1:13093-61422 GCA_964398765.1 uncultured bacterium
CCTAGGTGTCGGCGTCGACGTGGCGCCCTCTCGCGTGTCGCGATGAACGCGGCGCTGTGCTTTCTTGCCCACCTAGGTGTCGGCGTCGACGTGGCGCCCTCTCGCGTGTCGCGATGAACGCGGCGCCCACGCGGGCTCGTCCGCGCACCGTGCTAGACTCCACGCTGGTCGGGCCCCAGGCGCGACCAGAGCTCCACCACGTGCGCCCCAACCGGCCCCCCACGGTTGGGGCGCTTCCCTGTCAGATGGCGGCGCGGGGTCGGTGGTTCCCCAGGACCTCGAGCCTCAGTAACCCTGAGACCCCTGTGCCCGCTCTATGAGCACCTTCGCCGCGCCCCGCGCCTCCGCCGCGGCCTCGGGGCCGCCCAACAGGTGCGCGGTGACCGTGGCCCCCTCGAGGAGCAACTGAAGCTCGGCCGCGAGGCGCTCGGGCCGTGCCAGGCCCGCCTCGGCGGCCTGCTCAGCCATGAACGACCTCACCTCGGCCACGTGATCGCGCGCGTACGGCAGAGCCGTGTTGAACTGGCCGCCGAGCTCGAAGCTCGCCGCCACCAGCGGGCAGCCGCGGAAGTCGGGCGACTGCGTCCACGACTCGAGCAGGTCGAACACCGCGAGGATCCGCGCGATGGGCGTCTCACCGACCTCCGCGGCCCGCGCCAGCCAAGCTGCTCGCTCTGCCCGGCGTTGCTCGAGGACCGCCTTCACCAGGGCGTCCTTGGAAGGGAAGTGGTGGTAGAGCGTCATGCGCGCCACGCCGGCGCGGGCGATGATCTCGTTGATCCCGACGTTCGAGACGCCTCGTGCGTAGAAGAGGCGCGCGGCGGTGTCGAGGAGGCGTTCTGCGGCGCCGGGTGTCGCTGAGTCGGTCATGCCCGATTATACAGACCGGTACGTACGTCACCATGGTCGCCGGCCACCGTCTCGCGGTGAGCCGGTGCCGCCGTCAGCCGCCGGTGGGCGCCCTGAACTCCTCGAGGCGCCGCCCTGCCTCCTGGCCGAGGACGGCGTAGTCGATGGTCAGCGTCACGAACTGGAACCCCCGCAGGGCGGCGCGGCGGGCGAAGGCCACGCTCCCCGTGTGGATCCCGGCGACCTTGCCGTGAGCCTTGCACGCCTGGAGGATCCGCTCCACGGCGGCCATCTGCCGCGGGTCGTCGGAATCGATGCGGGGCGCTGCGCCGACGGCGTAGCTCAGGTCGGACGGTCCAACGTACAGACCGGTCAGGCCAGGCGTGGCGACGATGGCGTCGAGCTGCTCCAGGCCCGGAGCGGTCTCGACCATGGCGAAGAGCGCCAGCTGGTCGTTCGCGCGCTCGTGTTGGCCGGGGCCGTGAACCAGGGCGGCGCGAAGCGGCCCGTAAGAGCGCCGACCCACGGGAGGGTAGAGGGCGGCCGCGACCGCCGCAGCGGCCTCGGCGGCGGACTCGACCATGGGGACGACGATGCCCAGGGCCCCGAGGTCGAGGGCACGCATGATCTGGGCGTCGTCATTGCTAGGTACGCGGACCAGCGGCGTTGCGCCGGTGCCGGAGACCGCCTGGAGGAGACGGGGCAGGTCTGCGAGCGACGCCGCGCCATGCTGCAGGTCGAACGTGACGCTGTCGTAGCCGCGGCGGGCGATCACCTCGGCGGAGAGGCCGTCTCCCAGTCCGAGCCAGGCGTTGGCGGTGGCGCGGCCGGCGCGCCAGGCCGCGAGTAGCGGGTTCTCTAGCATGCGCGATGATACGCCGGGTCGTCGAGGCGGTGGCGGCGCTCCTCCGGGCGAGCACCTCGACCGCCGGGTCAGGTGGCGTCCGGGATGGGGGTATGGAGTTCGCCCGCCTTGTCGGCGCGCGTCAGCCCGTCCACCAACAGGTGCAGGTAAACGAAGCCGGCGTACGGCGACCAGGGTGCCACCTGGTCGGCGACCCACTCGTAGCTCGGTTTGCCCGGCTCGCCGAGGAAGCGCGCGAGGCCGTTGCGCGCCCCCGAGTCGCCGTCCGGGTAGAGGTCGAGACGCCCGGCGGCTCGCAGCAAGACGTACTCGGCGGTCCAGCGCCCGATCCCGTAGAGCGCCATCAGGCTCTTGAGCGCCTCGGGCGAGGGTAGCCGCTCCACTGCGGCCAGGTCGAGGTCACCCCTCTTCACGGCCGCGGCGAGCTCGACGAGCGTGCGCGCCTTCGCACGGCTGAAGCCCATCGCGCCGATGTGGTCGGTGTCGGCGCCCGCTAGCGTGTCCGCCGAGGGGAGGGCCAGAGGGCCCGCTCCCTGGAACTCCTCGAGGAACGGTAGGCGCGGGCCGTACGAGCGCGCCAGTCGCTCGAGCAGCTGCAACCCGAGCGTCAGCGTCACCTGTTGGCAGGGGACCGCGTTCATGAGTCCCTCGAACAGGCCTGGGTAGCGTGGCGGCTTGAGGCCCCGGAGCCGCTCGACCAGGGGCGCCAGCCGGGGGTCGGCGGCCGCCATCGCGTAGAAACCGCTGAGGTCGCGGTCGAGGCCGAGGAGGCGGGTGACAGCGTGCTCGCCGCCCTGGCGCAGCGCAGCCTCACTAGCCTGGCCGGTCACGTCCACACGCACGCCGTCGTCTCGTCCGGGGTTAGAGATCTCCACCAGGAAGGGGGTCGAGAGCACGCCGCCCGAGCTGGAGGCGGGCATCACGCGCCTGAGCACGGTCCCGTCCCAGACGTCGATCCGGTTGTGGCGTCGCCGCTGCAGCGCCATCGCCGTCAGGTCCAGGCGGAAGGGCGCGGCGGCTTGGATCTCAGTCGTGACGGTTTGCGCTTCGGCGGTCGGATGCGCGTTCTTGTGGGCCTTCGGTGGCAACGGGCACCTCCGTCCCGATGCTACGTCCGGTCTTCGCGCCAGGGCGTAACGAAGGCACCGAGGGGTCTTGGCTGATGAGGGCTCTCGAGAGAACGACACCGGCGTGGCAACGATTCGGCCCCCGCTCGCTCGGCCACGCCGGGTCTGGCATCAGGTTCCACCCTGATGCGGCGTGTGGGCCATGACCTCGGTAGATACCGGGGTCGCCGGCTGCGCGCGTCCACGGGGCGCTTCCACACGGTTGGCCGCGCCTGTCGGCTGCTAACATGATGTTCGCGTGGCGGGGCCAACCCAGCTGCGCTCCAGCGTGACGCGTCCGCGCCGGACCTCCGCGCCCGGCGGCGCCCCGTCTCCGAGAGCCTCGTCACCTTGCAGCGCACGCCGCCCGGGCGTCGCGCGGAGAGCCGGAGGAACCATGACCGACCCGTTCATACAGCGGCTGAGCGCGCGCGCCGGGGGCGTCACGTCCTCCGCCATCCGCGAGATCCTCAAGGTCGCGAGCCGGCCCGACATCATCTCTTTCGCGGGCGGGTTGCCGGCACCCGAGTACTTCCCGATCGACGCCATGCGCGATGCGGCCGACCGCGTGCTCTCCCAGTACGGCCGGCAGGCACTCCAGTACGCGGCCACCGAGGGCGTGATGGAGCTGCGCGAGTTCATCGCCGCCAAGGTCAGCGCTGACGAGCCCGGGGCGCCCGTGACCGCCGAGAACGTGATCCTGACGACGGGTTCACAGCAGGCGCTCGACCTCGTCGCGAAGGTCCTGCTCGACCCGGGCGACCTCGTGGTGACAGAGGACCCCACGTACTTGGGGGCGTTGCAGGCGTTCCGGCTCTTCCAGGCGAGCTACGAGGCCGTCCCGATGGACGAGGAGGGCGCAGAGCCCGGCGCCCTTGCCGCCGCACTCGCTAAGAACCCCAAGTTCGCCTACCTGCTGCCCACCTTCCAGAACCCCACCGGGCGGACCATGGGCCATGCCCGCAGGGAGGCGGTCGCGGCCCTGTTCAGGGAGCACCGTGTGCCGCTCGTCGAGGACGATCCGTACGGCGCCATCTACTTCGACCGGCCCGCCGGCCCGTCACTTCGGTCGCTGGCTCCCGAGGTGACGCTGGCGTTCGGCACGTTCTCCAAGACGTTGGCGCCGGGGCTGCGCCTCGGTTGGGTCGTCGGGCCCGCGAGCTGGGTCGCCCGCCTCACGCATGTCAAGCAGTCTGCCGACCTTCACACATCCACCCTTTCCCAGTACGTGGCCCTCGAGGTACTCAGGTCCGGCGCCTTGGAGCCGCACCTCGCGGTGCTGCGGGGCGTGTACCGCGAGCGGTGTCAGGCCATGCTCCAGGCGCTCGAGGAACACTTCCCGGCGGGCTCGCGCTGGACGGTGCCGACCGGCGGGATGTTCGTGTGGGTCGAGCTCCCCGGCGGGGTCGACGTCACTCCCTTGCTGCCCAAGGTGGTGGAGGAGGAGAGAGTCGCCTACGTCCCCGGAGCCGCGTTCTACCCGAACGGGGGTGGCATCAGCACCATGAGGCTCAACTTCACCCACGCTCCGGCCGAGGTGGTCCGCGACGGGGTCGCGAGGCTCGGCAGGGCCCTGACGCGGGCGCTCGAGGCCGCTCCGGCTTAGCCGCCGCGCCCCTCGCCGGTCCCAGCTACTCCCACTCGTCCAGGCGGGAGCGGAGGCGGCGCCTGTCGCTCCTGGCGTAGTGCCTGGCCATGTCGAGAGTGGCGTGGCGGAGGTGGTCCTGGACAAGGCCCAGGTCGCCCGTCTGCCGGTAGAGCCGCGTCCCGGCCGAGTGCCTGAGGGCGTGGACGCCCTTGAACTCCGTGCCGGCGCGCAGGCAGAGCTTCTCGAGGCGGTTGAACACGCCGAACTGCGAGCGCAGCTCCAGCACGTGCCGGCGGGGGACACCGGCCGCGTCCATGGCCCGCCGGTAGGCCAGCAGGGCCTCCGCGAGCTTCGGTGTCAGGTCGACCGGCGCCGTCTTGTTCCCCTTGCCGGAGCGCACGGTCAGCTGCCCGCCCCCTAGGTCCACGGCGTCCCAGGTCAGGGTGAGCATCTCGCTGACCCGCAGCCCGGCGTGGGAACCGAGCAGGAGGATCACCCGCTCCTGTTGGTCGCGGGCGGCCGCGAGCAGTTCAATCAGCTCGTACTCCGTGTAGTGGCGCGTACCGGTGGTCTCGGCCGCGTGACTGGCGGCGCGGCCTATCCGCACGTCGCGGAACGGGTCGGCGTCGGTGGCGCCCGCCCAGGCGAGCGCCGCGTAGAGCGCGCGGGCGGCGGCGACGCGGAGGGAGGCGGTCGCGGGGGAGAGCGGGCCCGCCTTCGCCTTGCGCCCGCGCCTCGATCCGCCCGGCTCGGCTGCCAGCACCTCGTCGCGCTCGCCTGCCAGGAGGCGCTGCACGTAGAGCGGTCCGGCGTCGCGGCTCGGCCTGAGGAGGTTCTCGCCGCTCCACATGCTCAGCAGGTCGTGAAGCCCGCGACGGTAGGCGCGGAGCGTGTGCCGGCTGGTAGCCACGCCGCTCACGCCCCTGAGGGTGAGGTGAGCCTCCATGAGCTCCCAGAGCGCAGCCTCGTCGCGCTCGCCGGCGGCCCTCACGGCGTGTCGCCGGAGCGCTTCCTCCGAGAGGCCCTGGAGCCTGGCCACGCGCTGGAGCGGTGTGGCCCGCGACAGCTCGAGCGAGGTGACCGGGGTCGTGGGTTCCATGGTCGCCAGCGTAAGCGGGGCACGAGGCGCGCCGCTGTGAGCTACCGCGCATTATCAAATGCGTGGTCTGATACCGCCTCCCGGACCGCCCCGAGCCCGCACCCCGGCTGGCACGCCCCACCATCCGTCAACGCCTGACCCGGCGCGGCCAGGATCAGACGGTAGCATCGCGCCATGGACCCATTCCTCAAAGGAGACGTGGAGGGCGCGAGCCCGCTGGTATCGGCCTGGTTGCGGGGTCACGAACACCTCGCGGCGAACATCGAGCGCTGGACCGCGGACCTGCCCCCCGAGGGCTGGTGGTGGACCCCGGCCCCCGGCAGCGTCAACCCGATCGGCGGCCTGGTGAGGCACGTCGGCGGCTCGAGCCTGCGGCTCTGGCGCTACGCCACCGGCACGGAGGTCGGCGATGCGCTGCGCTCGGCCGGCCCTCACGAGCTCGAGGTCGACCACGCCGATCCCGCAGAGGTGCTGGCGACCTGCTTGGCGCGCCTGCAGGAAGTGGGGGAGGGGTTGAGGGCACTCGATCCGACGCACCTAGACACCGTCAGGCACGTCGGTCGCAAGCAGATCCCGGTGCGCAGCGTCCTGATCGTGCAGCACCTGCTCGAGCACGGTCATGCTCACGCGGCGCAGATCATCGTGGGCCGCAAGCTGTGGGACGCGGGGGTGTGCCGCTAGCCGCGAGTCCCGCGGCGGTCTCAGCGGAGGGCCGCCACGATCGCCGCGGCGTTGTGGCGGAGGAGCTCCTCATAGTGGGTGGGTCCGGGCGCTCCGCCTATCGGGTCGAGCGTGGCCACGGCCACGCCGGCGCTCTCGGCGACCACCTCGGCCGAGCGGGGGTTCAGCTGCCGCTCCGCGAACACGGCCTTGGCGCCCACGGCCCTGACCTCCGCCACCGCCTCGGCCACGTACCGCGGGCTCGGCTCGCGGCCCGGGAACGGCTCCAGCGTCAGCACCAGGTCGAGACCGTAGCGCCTGGCGAAGTACGGCCAGGCGTCGTGGAACGGCACGAACGGTGCGCCCCGCACCTCGGCTAGCGTGGCCGCCAACTCGGCGTCCAGGCTCGACAGGTCATCACGCAGGCGGGCGAGCGCGTCTTCGTAGGCTCCGGCGTTACTAGGATCCAGCTGCCTGAGCTCGCCACTGATCACCTCCGCCGCCTTGAGCATCAAGCTGGGGTCCAGCCACACGTGGGCGTTCACCCCCTCGTGGCCATGTGGCTCGCCGACTTCGCCGACGTGCTCATCGCCGTCCGGCAGTGCGTCCACCGCGATCCTCTCCATGATCACGACTGTCGGTACCGTCGGTGCCGTCGCCGCCACCAGCCGGGTCAACCACGAGTCGACCCCGCCGTTCATGACGATCAGGTCGGCCCGCGCGAGGCCGGCGGCCTGGGACGGCGTCGGGTCGAACGCGTGTGGTGACGCGCCCGGCGGGAGAAGCGTCGACACGCTGACGTGTTGGCCGCCCAGGCGGGCGACGATGTCGGCGTAAGGCGCTATCGACACGGTGACCCGTAGCGGCTCCGCGGCCGCCGCGCCGGGAAGGAGCAGCGCGGCCACGACCGCCGCCAGAAACCGCCACGTTGCCTGCGCCGCCGAGCGGCGCGCGGCTCCGGCGCGACTCACCGGGGGTCCCTCGCTCACGCGGGTCATGGAACCACCCGCCGTCGGCGCTGTCAAGGCTGGCGACGGGCGCTCGCGTGGCGCTCCGGGCGACGCCCTCGTTCCCGGCGAGGCCGCGAGAATGTAGGCTGGGGGAGGCAGGGCCGGTCGGTTAGAAGTGACGGTCGCCTGCGAGTTGGAGGAGCCATGCCCAGCAACCAAGCCGAGCGGCTGAGCGAGGTCGAGCTAGACGCCCTGTGGACCATCTACGAGGGCCACAGCCTCGTGATCGAGTACCCGCAACAGGCCGGTACGGACCCGTACGCCCACGCCATCATGGCGGTGGCGTACGAAGACGACGAGGCGGTGGCGGAGGTCGCCGAGATCGCCCTGGACGTGGCTCAGAGCCTGATCGCTGCCGGGCTCCTGGAGCGCAGCGCTGACGGTCCGGTGCTCGACGAGTCGAGCTGGTTCGACGACGAGCTCGGCTTCACCGTCAACGCCGAGGAGTACGTCCTGAGCGATGCCGGTACCCAAGTCATCGAAGCGACCGCCGACGGCGCCGGCCCTGCCGGTGCGGGTGATGACGATGACGACTGGGACGACGATGATGACGAGGATGACGAGGACGACGACGAGTGGGACGACGAGGACGACTGGGACGAGGACGATGACGAAGACGACGACGCTTGGGACGACGAGGAAGGTGACGACGAAGACGACGACGAAGACTGAGTGACACCCAGCCCGTCGGTGTTCGCGCGCCGAGCCACGTGAGGCTCGGCGCGCGTTCTCTTCGGTTCCGACACCAGCGGTCGAGACCGGCTCGCCCCCAGCTCCGAAGGTCGCACCCCAGGGGCCACCGAGGCCCGGGGGTGCCGTGGTCGAGGTGCCGTGGCGAGCGAGCGGCCTTCGAGGCGCGGCGGCGTGCCGGGATCATGGCCTCGGCGTAGCGGTCGCGGCGGGTCTTCCCCGTCCTGAGCATCTTTGATAAGACGACTTATCAAATCGTATATGCGCGTACGCTATATGCGCTACCACGCAGGCCCGCCAACTCCCACTGCCAGAACCCCACAAGAACGGGTATCCGCTCCCCCTCACCCTCGAGCGGCCGAGATCTCTCGGCCGCGTCGCGGGGACCGGCGGGCCGTCCCGCGGGCTGCGCGCAGCAGCGCCCGGCGTGGCGCCGCCGCTGGCCTCGGAGGGCCTGGCTAACACGATTTGATAACGCGACGCCTGAGGCTTCACGTGGTCGGACCGGTGTGCGAGAGGTCAGACCTCGGCCCCACGTGGTCGGACCAACTCTCCACAGGTCGGACCACTCCTGCTATGCTGGCGTCACGCTCGAGCAGAGCCGCTATCTGACACCTGGAGGAGCATGAGCGAAGCCACCCCGAACCGCGTCGTCGAGCAAGCCCGCGACGCGCTGGCGGCCTTCGTGAGGAACGCGCCGGACGGCACCAAGCTGCCGCCGGAGCGCCAGTTGGCTCAACGACTCGGCGTGTCGCGCACCACCCTCCGCGACGGCGTCAGTCGGTTGGCCCTGCTCGGGCTGCTCGAGGTGCGCCACGGCGACGGCACCTACGTCCGAACACCGTCACCCGCGCACCTGGTTCCCCTGCTCAGGCCACTCGTCGACGGGAACAAGACCACCGCGAGAGAGCTGTTCGAGTTGAAGCGTCACCTGGAACCCACCGTCGCCGCGCTCGCGGCCGCGAACTGCAGCGACGAGGCGGCGACCGCCATGCGCGCAGCCATCTTGCGCGATCGCGGCGAGCTGGTGGGCGGCGGAACCACGAACCGGCGGACCACCCGCCGCGCGGCACAACGCCGGCAGGTGCATGAGCTCATCGCCGAGGCCGCCGGCGACTCGCTGCTCGTCGCCCTCGTCACGGTCGCCAACGATCTACTGGGTCAGCAGTTGACCGACATGCTGACGGCCGGCCAACGTCGCCTGGCCGTGGAGCAACTCTCGGCGGTGGTGGAGGCGATCGCCGCCGGCGAGGCGGAAGCGGCGCGAGGTGCCGCGGAGCTCTACTTGAGTTCCCTCGCGCGCGCGTGGCGCGCCCGCACCTTCACGGACGCCGAGGCGCCGGAGGACGAGACGAACGTGGGCGAAGCGGACTAGCTCAGGCGCGCTTCTGGCGCACCATGTACGCGCCTTCCTTGATCCTACTCACCCGCTCGCGTTGCTCCGACAGCCGCTCCATGGCCCGCGCGACCCGCTCGGGGCTCATGCCGAGCCTCTCGGCGAGGTCGAGGCTGCGCACGATGGCAGGGGTGCCAGGGCGCATCAGGAACGCCTCCAGGAAGGAGACGTCGTCCTCCACGCTGGCGGTGGCCGCCGGGATCGCGTCGACACGCCCGCGAGCGGCGCCGACGTCATGGCGCGGGGCGCGCAGCGCACCGAGGGCCTCGATGTCCGCGTCGATCAACGCGTCTTCCACCGCGGTGGGAGAGGCGACGCCCAGGTGACGCGCCTGGGGCGCAGGCGCCGGGCCGGCGCCGAGCGGAGGTCCGCCCGCCGGCCTGCTCACGAACCGCGGTGCCGGTAACGGGTCAGGCGCGGCCGCGTGGTCGTCACCAGGGCTCACCTGACCGCCCCCCCTGCCTCCCGGCGCCCGCTCGCGGCCGATGCCGAGGCGCAGGCCTATCCGGCTCATCACGTTGAGGCGGCTGCCCCGCACGGGAGCCGGCGCGGCGACGTCTTCTTCGTGCGCGGCGGCGGCCGGGTCGAACATGGGCGCCGGCTCGGGAGCCTGGGCCCGCCGCACGGGCGCCACGACCGCCTCGTCGACCGCAGACACCTGTGACGCTGCGTGGCTCCACGCCGCTCCGGCTCCGACCACACGACGCTCTCCCCCGCGCTGGGTCGGCGCGGACCGCGCGGCCGGGGCCGAGCTGAACCGCGGCTCGTGGCCAGGGCGGGCAGCGCCGTCCGCTGCGCGGGGTGCGGCAAGTGACTCGTCGCGCAGCGAACCGTTGGCGGAGCGCCTGTATGCGCGGACGACCGTATCGGGGAAGTCGGGGTCGCGCGCCGCCTCGGGGTCGTTGGCGGCCTGGACCGGATCGAGCGAGTGCCACTGCGGGTTCTCGCGCCTGGCCCAGACGTTGTGCGCCGACAAGCGATCCTTAGGGCGGACGTCGCCGTTCCCTGTCTGCGCGGGGATGCCGCCTTCGATGCGGACCTTGACCCGCTGGTCGACGAGTCTGTCAGTGGCGACCGGGGCAGCGGCCGGCTCGGACCGCGGCAACTGATCCGTTCGCCGCCGGCGCGGCTGGGAGGGCGCGAGGTCCTCGACGGCGCCGGCGAAACGCTCGACCTTTATGCTGGGCACGACCTTGTCGCCGCCATCCACGGCCGCCTGGCCGCCACGGGCGGCAGCGCTCCGAGCCTCTTCGCGCTCGATGGCTTCGGCCCAATCCGAGGCGCGGCGACGCGGCGTGGCGGGGTTCGCCGTGCCGGCAGCGCGCAGCTGCGCTCCCGTGCCGGCTACCGGCGTCGCCGAAGCCCTGTCAGCGCCGGGGGCCGGGCGGCTCCTGTCGCGGCGCTGTGCCGTGATCCTCAGCCCGTCGGTAGCGAACTCGAAACGCAGGGCATCGTTGGCCTTCAGGCCGTGAACCGAGAAGTAGTCGGTGAACCCGGCGAGCGTCCGCGGCGGCACCAGCTCGAGCGAGAGCTCTCCCCCGTCGCTCTGCGCGACGACCCTGCCGGCGCCGAACCTCCCCAAGAGCGCCGAAGGCAGCTGCACCGAGCCGCTCTTGACGCACCAACTCGTGAGGTCGAGGACACAGGTGTGGGCCGCCCGCGACTCCGCCGCAGGCGGGCTTCCGGGGCTATGCATCTTCTGCTCGGCGGCCATGGGTACACTTTGCCACATTCCGGAGGGAAAGTGGTCAAGTTAACCCGCCAGGGACGGCGAGAATCGTGATGAGCCGATCCGTGGACACCCTCGGCCACGACATGCGGCAACGGATAACGGCGTGGTTCTTGCGTTCTGCACGGCGTTACGGCGGCTCAACACCCCTCGGCGCGCCTGCTCGGGCCTCGTGAGCTCCCGGGCGCCCTGCACGTTCGCCGTTGTAGCATGTGTCCCCACCCCCACCGGCGACGTGCGCCCGCAAGCGGCCTCTCTCGTGAGAGGTCCCGCGACGGCCGGCTTCGGTGGCGATGGGTCGACAGGGACCTCCGAGCCATGAACCGCAGACACGAAGCCGCCATCCCCTTCGTCCTCGTGACGCTGCTGATCGATGTTCTCGGGATCGGGCTCCTGATCCCCGTCCTGCCTGAACTCGTGACCGAGTTGGCGGGCGGGGACCATAGCGCCGGTTCCGCCTACTACGGGTGGTTCATCGCGGTGTACGCCGCCATGCAGTTCCTCTTCGCCCCCGTCCTCGGTGGCCTCGCCGACAGGTTCGGCCGCCGGCCCGTACTCCTGATCTCGCTCCTCGGGTCGGCCATCGACTACCTCGTCATGGCCGTCGCGCCGACGCTCGCCATCCTCTTCGTCGGTCGCGTGGTCTCCGGCATCACCGGGGCCAACATCACCGCCGCCAACGCGTACATCGCCGACGTCAGCCCGCCCAACGAGCGCGCGAAGAACTTCGGTCTCGTAGGCGCGACGTTCGGCGTGGGGTTCATCGTGGGTCCGGCCCTCGGCGGCGTACTGGCGGGGTTCGGGCTCAGGGCGCCCTTCTACGCTGCCGCCGTGCTGGCGCTCGTGAACTGGCTCTACGGCTACTTCGTGCTGCCGGAATCGCTCACCGAGGAGAACCGGCGCCCCTTCTCCTGGCGACGCGCCAACCCGATGGGTTCGCTGAGGTCGATCGGCAAGCACCTGCTCGTGCGCGACCTGGCGTTCGCCTATGTCTGCCTCGGCCTTGCCCAGAACGCGATGGTCGCCACGTGGGTGCTCTTCACGACCCTGCGCTTCGGCTGGACCCCCTTCGTCAACGGCCTGACGCTCGCGTTGGTCGGCGCGCTGTCCGCACTGGTGCAAGGCTTTCTGGTGAGGAGCCTGGTGCCGCGGATGGGGGAGCGCCGGGCGATCCTGGCCGGGGTGGCCGCCTCCGCCGTGGCTTACGCCGTGTACGGCGCGAGCCCGGCCGGCTGGGCGATGATCGTGGGCATAGTGATCGGCAGCCTCGGCGGCCTGGCCGGACCGTCGGCGCAGGCGCTCATCTCCAGGTCGGTCGCCCCCAACGAGCAGGGTGAGGTGCAGGGCGCGCTCGCAAGCCTCCTCAGCCTGACCGGGGTGGTGGGTCCCTTGGCCGGCACGATGCTGTTCGCCCACTTCACGAGCGGCGCCCCGCCCTACGGCCTGGCAGGCGCCCCGTTCTTCCTGGGCGCGGTGTTGCTGGCCGTCGCCGCGGCCGTGGCAGCACGGGCGTTCGCCCGCCACCCCGAGCCGGACTGACCTATAATCGCCACGCTTTGGAGCCAGGCTGATGACCAGCGGCACCGGCCCTGCACGCGCCGCACCCCGCAGGCGCGCAGCGCCGTCCCCCGCCCGGGTTATAGCCCTCACGTTCGCGGGGGCGATACTCGCTGGAACGCTCCTCCTGGCGCTACCCGCCTCGCACGCTCCTGGCGCCCACGTCACGTTCCTTGATGCGCTGTTCACCGCCACGAGCGCCGTGTGCGTCACGGGCCTCAATGTACTCGACGTCGGCTCGGCGCTGAGCACTCTCGGTCAGGTGATCGTGTTGCTCCTGATCCAGGTGGGTGGCCTCGGTATCGTCACGTTCGGAGCGCTGTTGGCCGTCGCGATGAGGCGACGGGTCGGCTACCAGCAGCGCCTGGGTCTCCAGAGCCAGGTTCGCGCCTTCGAGGTCGGCGGGGTGATCAGGCTCTTGCGCTGGATCCTGTTGGTCGCGGTCTGCTTCGAGCTCGGCGGCGCCCTGCTCTTGTGGGCGCCGTTCGCGCGGCACGAGGCCAGCCTGGCCCGCGGCGCCTTCCAGGCGCTCTTCCACGCTGTCAGCGCCTTCAACAACGCCGGCTTCTCCCTCTACCCGGACAACCTGGCCGCCTTCGTCCTTGACCCGTACGTGAACCTCGTGATCGCCGCCCTCGTCGTGGCCGGCGGCCTCGGGTTCTTCGTGACCGTGAACCTGCTCAGGCGCTTCAGGCTCGGCCGCCGCGCCAGGTTGACCCTGCACACTCAGATCGTCCTCGCCGCCACCGCCGTCCTCATCGTCGGGGGTTCCCTCACCATCCTGGCGCTGGAGTGGAGCAACCCCGCCAGCCTCGGCCAGCTCGATCCCGCAGGCAAGGCGTTGGCGGCCTTCTTCCAGGCGGTCACTCCCCGCACCGCCGGCTTCTCGACGCTGGACTACGCCCGGTTCAGGCCTGCCACCCTCATGTTCACAATGCTCCTGATGTTCGTGGGCGGCAGCCCCGGCAGCACCGCGGGCGGCATCAAGACCGTCACGTTCGTCGTGCTCGTGGGCAGCGCACTGAGCCAGGCACGCGGTCGGGGCGAGCTGACCCTGTTCGGGAGGCGCATCTCCAGCCGCAACGCCGTCCAGGCGAGCGCCACGGCGCTGCTCGGCGTCCTGCTCGTGGGCGCGGCCATCACGGTGCTGCTTCTCACCGAGCCCAGCCTCCGCTTCGAACGCACGGCGTTCGAGGCCGTCTCCGCCTTCGCGACGGCGGGCCTGAGCGCCGGGGTCACGCCGCTACTGACGGACACGGGCCAGGTCGTGATCGTCGTGCTCATGTACCTGGGGCGGATCGGTCCGCTGACCCTGACCACCGCGCTCGCTCGCGGTCCAGGGGAATCGCCCCTCGAGTACCCTCATGAGGAGGTCCTCGTCGGCTAGCGTGGTCGACGCCGGAGCCCGGGAGGTGGCATGAAGGCCCAGCAGTTCCTCGTCATAGGCGCCGGCCGTTTCGGGAGCGGACTGGCCACCACCCTGTACGAGTCCGGACACGAGGTCGTGGTGGTCGACGTGCAGGAGACCGCGGTTCGGGCGGTGATGGATCACGTGACGCACGCCGTGGTGGCCGACGCCACCGACGAAGAGGCGTTACTCAAGCTCGGGGTCGCGAACTTCGACACCGTCATCGTCGCCATCGGAAGCAGCCTCGAGGCCAACATCCTGGCTACGGTCGCAGCGAAGGCCAGCGGCGTCAAGCGCGTCATAAGCAAGGCGAGGACGGAGCAGGCGGCTCGTGTGCTCGAGCGCGTCGGCGCCGATCGGGTGGTGCGGCCTGAGCACGACATGGGAGTCCGCCTCGGTAAGCAGCTGGCCTCACCAAGCATCGTCGACGCCTTCAACCTCGGCGAGGTCCACGGCGTGGTCGAGGTGGAGGCCGGGAGGAAGCTGGTGGGGCGGCTCGACGAGTTGCGCCTGCCGGCCCGCTTCGGGGTCACGGTCATCGCGGTCAACCGCGGAGGTGAGGTCACGATCGGCCCGGTCGCCGACCACGCGGTGCGCGAGGGCGACCGGCTCGTCATCATCGGCGGGAACGCTGCCATCGACAAGCTGCGGCGGTTCCTCGCGGAGTGAGCTGGCTCTATGCCCTAGCGGATCACCAGCCGCGCCAGCCCGCGCACGCCGGCTCCCATGCTCTCGGCCAGGTAGAGCTCCAGCCGGCCGAAGGCGTCGTGCCTGAACTCGAGCGTGATGGCCCACACGCCGTTCGCCGCGCGCCAGTCGCCGTGCTCCAAGCCCGCGGCCGTGTAACTCTCCACCAGCGCCGACAGGCGCTCCGCCAGGTACGCCACGCCCACGCTGTCGACCTTGAAGCAGATCTCCGGCAAGTCGGTGGCGCCCCCCTCGCAAGGCACCTCGTCCGCGTGGAAGCTGAGGAGGATGTCGCTGACGACCATCCCGTAAGGGCCGGCGACGATGTCGCCCTCGGCGAGGACGAGCGGCGCCTGGAGGAGGACTAGCGACAGGAGAACGGTTATGAATCTGCGCATGCGTGATGACCGTCACGCCGCCATGGTCCACGGCAACGCGTCCGGGAACCATCTTGCCACCCAGTCAGGGCGCCATGGTGAAAGGCCCGCCGGCCGGCCGCCCCGGCTGGAGCGGACGTTACAATCGTCCGAACAGCGCCCGGGACGCGAGCCGGCGGCTCGGGCCGCGCCCCGATCAGGGCGATCCGCGGAGAGGGGCTGAGGGTCATGACGCAGGCAGGGAGCTCAGGCGGCTCGCCGGGGCCGGAACTCGAGCGGCTGCGGCAACGACTCGAGCAGTCGGGCTACTACCGCGTCCTCAGGCGCCTGCTGCCGCGGGACGCTTACCTGGATCCTGGCACGGCGCCCCCGGGCACTAAGCTGTTCACGGCTCTTTACGTCGACACGGAGACCACCGGCCTCGAGGCGAGGGCGGACAAGGTGATCGAGCTCGGCATGCTCGCGTTCGATTACGACCTCGCCGGGAACGTGTACGGAGTGCGGGAGGCGTTCGACGGTCTCGAGGACCCTGGCATGCCCCTGCCGCCGGAGGTCGTCGAGATCACGGGCATCACCGACGCGGACGTAAGTGGGCAGCACTTCGACGAGCGCTCTGTCGGGGCCGCGCTGACGGACGCCGACCTCGTGATCGCTCACAACGCAGCGTTCGACCGTCCCTTCCTTGAGCGGCGCTTCCCCGCGTTCGCCCTGAAGCCGTGGGCGTGCTCCCAGCGTGACGTCCCGTGGCGCGAACTCGGCTTCCCGTCGAGCAGCCTGGAGTTCCTGGCGTTCAGGAGCGGGTTCTTCTACGACGCGCACCGCGCCCTGACCGATTGCCGCGCGGGCGTCGAGTTGCTGGCGCAACCCCTGCCAGACGGAGGGCCGCCGCCGCTCGTCGAGTTGCGACGCTCGGCCCTGAGGCGCACCGTCAGGCTGTGGGCCGAGGGCGCGGCGATAGGCAAGAAGGACCTCTTGAAGGCGCGAGGCTACCGCTTCAACGGCGCGAGCAGGGTGTGGTGGCGGGAGCTGCCCGCGGAGGAGCACGACGCGGAGCTGGCGTGGCTCGCTGCCGAGGTCTACGGCCGCCCCGTGGCCCTCCCCTACGTGGAGGTCGGGGCGCTGGAGCGCTACTCCGACCGGGTGCCCGAGTCGTTACCGACCGACGCGCGGCGCCGCTGAGGCACCTTCCGGGCGAGGCGCCCGGGGTCGGACACGCCTCGGCGGCGAGGCAAGGAAGAAGTGCGTGCGCAATAACGAAATTGCGCACGCACCAAGTCGGTCCGTCAACCGGCCGAGGGCCGGAGGCGCCTTACTCCAGGCCGAGGGCCTGACGCTTGGCGTAGACGCCGCCCGCGTCGAGCGCGGTGGCGCGCTGGGCGGCCACCTCATCGGCGGTGAAGGCGACGAAGCCCGCGGGCAGCGCGGCCCCGTTGTCCCAGGCGGTGGCGGCGTAGTTGAGGACGTCGGCGATCTGCTGGTCGTCGAACATGGCACCCCACGGCGTCATCACGCTGTTGTACGCCATGCCGTTGATGTTGACGGCGCCCTGCAGCCCGTAGAGCACCACGTCGACGACGTACTCGCGGGACCCGTCTAGCGCCAGGACGTCCGGCAGATGCCCTGCGAGCGGCGGGAACGCCCCCGGTATCCCCTGACCGTTGGTCTGGTGGCAAGCCATGCAGTTGCTGTTGAAGATGGACTCGCCGGCGCTCGTGTCGGTCTCGGCGATCGGGGTGCCCTGGGCGATCACGGTGGGCACGAGGATCAGCGCCGCCAACATGGCGGGGGCGAGGAGCTTGACCACTCTCTTCATTCGGTTACCTCCTGGGGTGCCGGCACTGCGGCAGGGGTCTTGCGCGGCGTGGGACCGCACCCTGCGTGGGCGCGGTCCTCGCCGGCTCCGAGCGAGGATACTACCCGCACACCCGGCCGAGCGGGGTGGCGGTAGCATCGGACACCATGGATGAAGAGTTGGTTGAGGGCTCCGGCTCTTTCGGGGCGGACGGTTGGCCCGTCGACGGGCTCGGCCCGGGGGCCTGCACCATCGCCATGCGAAGGCGCGTCCTCGCCTCGGTGCCGTACTTCACCGCCCTTGACGAGGGTGCGCTCGACTTGGTGCACGCCTCGTTCCACGCCGTGCCGATGCGTCCGGGCACCGTCCTCGTCGCCGAGGGCGAGGAAGCGGACCGCTTCCACGTGATCGCCAGCGGGCGCGTGAAGCTGCAGGAGACGACCCCAGCCGGTGGCGTCCACATCCTCGACGTGCTGGGTCCGGGCGGCTCGTTCGGCGCCCTGCCACTGTTGGGTCAGACCCATAACGAGGTGGGGGCGGAGGCCCTGACCAGCGGCTGCCTCCTGACCGCGTCTGCAGAAGAGTTCGGCGCCACCGTGCGCGCCTTCCCCTCAGTTGCGCTGGCGGTGCTCGAGGCCGTCGCCTCGCGGCTACGCGACGCGCAGGTGAGACTCAGGGACGCCGGCACCTCGTCGGTCGAGGCCCGCCTGGCACGCTCGCTGCTGACGCTTAGCGGCCGCATCGGTCAACCGGACCCGGCGGCCGGCGGCAGGACCCTGGGTGCACCCCTCAGCCAGGAGGACCTGGCAGCGCTGACCGGCTCCACCCTGGAGACCGTCAACCGGATCCTCGCTCAGTGGCGAGCGCGGGGCCTGGTGGCGACCGGCCGACGGCGCCTGGTGCTGCTCGACCTCGCGGCGCTGAGAGACGTGGCGCTCGGCTGAGCGGCGGCGCGCTCCCTCAGCGCTTCTTGGCGAGGAAGCTGCGAACGTCGGCCAAGGGCCACGTGTTCAGCACGGCTTCCGGGCCGAGCCAGGCCCTCCGGAGCTGATCGACGCCGTAGCGGACGCCCGCCAGTTGGGCCACGCTGTGCGCGTCCGAGCCGAGGCTGATGGTGAGGCCGCGGGCGCGGGCCGCGATCAGGTCGACGTCGGACAGGTCGAGTCGCTCGGAGGCGTTGTGCTCGACTGCCACTCCGTTGGCGAGGCACGCTTCGAACACGGCGCCCAGATCGAGCGCGTACGGATCGCGCTGGCCGAGAACCCGGCCGGTGGGGTGAGCCAGGACGTTCACCTGCGGGTGGGAGACGGCCTTGATCACCCGCGCCGTCTGCTCGGCCTCGTCCAGGTCGAAGTAGGAGTGGACGCTGACGAGCACGATGTCGAGCCGCTCGAGCCACTCGTCCGAGAGGTCGAGGCTGCCGTCGCGGAGGATGTCGACCTCCATGCCGCGCAGGAGGGTGATGTCGCTACGGCCCGCCAGCAGCTCGTCCAGCTCCGCCCACTGCCGCGCCAGCTTCTCGTCGTCGAGGCCGCCGGTCATGGCGAGCGCCTTGCTGTGATCGGTGAGTGCCATGAACTCGTAACCGCGCGCCACGCAGCCGTCCACCATCTCGCGCACGGTGGCCTTGCCGTCGGACCAGGTGCTGTGCATGTGGAGGTCGCCCCTCAGGTCCGCTAGCGTGACGAGGCGCGGGAGCCCCCCGCTCGCAGCGGCCTCGATCTCGCCGCGGTCCTCGCGGAGCTCGGGCGGTATCCACGCCAGCCCTAGTCGGCCGTAGATCTCCTCCTCCGTGCGGCCCGCCACGCGTGCACCCGCCGCTCCCGGGGTGGCCGGCGTCTCGGTGGAGCCGCCGCCCTCGAAGAGGCCGTACTCGCTGAGGTGGAGGCCCTGGTCGAGGGCCAGCTGCCGGAGGGTCACGTTGTGCGCCTTCGAACCGGTGAAGTAGAGCAGCGCGGCCCCGAACGCCGCCTCCTCTATCACGCGCAGGTCGACCTGCACCCCGTTGGCCAGGCGGACGCTGGACCGGGTCTCGCCGCTGCCTAGCACCTCCGTGACCTCGGGATACGACGTGAACTCGTGTGTCACGGCTCGAGCCGCCGCTTCCGTGGCCGCGACCACGAGGAGGTCGATGTCGCCGATCGTGTCCTTCCGGCGGCGGTAGGAGCCCGCGACCTCGACGCGCTCCACCCCGGCCACCGCGCGGAGCCGGTCCACCATCGGCTCGGCGATGGCGCCGATCTCGGCCAAGGGCGTGCGGCCGACGTGACGGTGGTACGCCTCGAGCGCCCGCGCGATGGCCTCGCGCTTCTTGTCGCCGACGCCGGCCAGCCCATCGAGCCTGCCCGCCGCCAGCGCCTCCTCCAGCGCGGCCACGCTCGTGATGCCGCGCTCCTTCCAGAGCGTCTGCACGAGCTTGGGGCCGACCCCCTTGACCCGCCTCAGCTCGAGCAGGCCTAGAGGTACCTCCTGGGCCAGCTCGTCGAGCTGCCTCAACCGACCGGTGGCGGCCATGTCGGCGAGCTTGAGCGCGATCTCCTTGCCGACCCCCTTGATGTCCGTCAGGTCCTGGCCGGCGGCGATCATGTCCTCCACGCTGGCGGGTAGCTCCCGGAGGACCGCGGCCACGTTGCGGTAAGCCCGCACCTTGAAGGCGTTGTCGCCGTTGATCTCGCTGAGTTCCGCGAGCTCGTCGAGGAGCCGCGCCATCTCCACGTTGCTCACGCCGCGCCGCCTCCTAGGCCCGTCCCATGCTCGCCCAGCAGGGCGAGGAACTCTTCCTCGTCGAGGACCCTGAGCCCGAGCTGGTGCGCCTTGGCGAGCTTGCTCCCCGCGCCCTCTCCCGCCACCACGTACGTAGTCTTCTTGCTGACGGAGCCGGCTGCCTTGCCGCCGAGGCGCTGCACGAGCTCCTCGGCGTCCTCGCGCGTGAAGGCGGTCATGGCGCCCGTGAACACGAAGGTGGACCCGGCGAGCGGTTGCTCGGCCTCGGCCGTGCCTTCCTCGTCGCGGGGAGCGACGCGGCCGTCCAGCAGGTCGTCGAGGACCTGCTCCGTGTGCACCTCGTGGAGGAAGCCGTGGATGTGCCGCGCCATCACCTCCCCTATGCCGTCGACGCCTTGCAGCTCCTCGGGCGTGGCTGCGCGTAGCGCGCCGAACGAGCGGAAGCGCCTGGCCAGGCTCCTGGCGACGGCGCCGCCGACCTCCGGGATGCCCAACGCGACGAGGAACCGCGGCAACTCGGGCGTTCGCGAGGCGTCTATCGCGGCGGCCAGCTTCTCGGCCGAGCGCTCGGCGAAGCCGTCGAGCGTAGCCAGCTGGGCGGCGTCCAGGTCGTACAGATCCGGGAAGCCCTTCACCAGGTCTCGCTCCACTAGCTGCGTGACCGTCCGCTCGCCCAGTCCCTCGATGTCGAGCGCGCCGCGGCTGCCGTACTGGACCAGGCGCCCGACGCGCTGCGCAGGGCAACCGAAGGAGTTCGGGCAGACGGTGTAGGGGCCGCGCCTGATGAGCTCCGTGCCGCAGGACGGGCAGTGACTCGGCATGGCGAACGGGGCACCGCGGTCCTGGCCGGTCTCCACGACCTCCACGACCTGAGGGATGACGTCGCCCGCCCGTTCGACGCGGACGGTGTCGCCGACCCGGATGTCCTTGCGGATGATGTCGTCGATGTTGTGAAGGTTCGCGCGACTGACGGTGACACCGCCGATGTTCACGGGCCGCAGGAGCGCCACGGGCGTCACTATGCCCGTGCGCCCGACCCCGGCGATGATCTTGAGGACCTGACTGACCTCCTGGCGCGGTGGGAACTTCACCGCGTAGGCCCAGCGCGGGTGGTGAGCCGTGGCGCCGAGCCCGGCGCGCTGTGGGAGGTCCTCGAGCTTCAGGACGACGCCGTCCACCTCGTATGGCAGGGCGTCGCGACCGGCTTCGATGCGCGCGAAGTAGTCGAGGACGCCGGCCACATCGGCCGCCACCTCGTTGAGGGGGTTGACGGGCAGGCCCCAGTCCGCCAGCGCGCGCAGGAGCTCCGTCTGGTCGCCGAGGTCGGGACCGGCGTTCAGGACGTCGTAGCAGTAGATGTTCAGGGGTCTCCCGGCCGTGAGCCGCGGGTCGAGTTGCCTCACGCTGCCGGCGGCGGCGTTGCGGGGGTTGGCGAACGGCTGTTTGCCGTCGTTGATCAGCTCCTCGTTGACGTCATCGAAGGCTGCGATGGGCAGGTAGATCTCGCCGCGGACGGCGACCAAGGCCGGCACGGCGCGCCCGCTCGTTCTGAGCCTCAAAGGGACCGCGCGGATGGTGCGCACGTTGGCGGTGATGACCTCGCCCACCTCGCCGTCGCCGCGCGTCACCGCCCTGACGAGGACACCCGCCTCGTAGACGAGTTCCACGCTGAGCCCGTCGATCTTCGGCTCGACCGAGTAGGTGACCCCGTCGGGGTCGCCGCCGACGCCGGCCACAGCCCTGCGGAGGCGAAGGTCGAACGCCTCCAGGTCCTCGGCCCGAGGGCTCGAGTCGAGGCTGAGCATGGGGGCCGCGTGGCGTGCGGTCTCGAAGCCCTCCAGGACGGAACCGCCAACGCGCTGGCTGGGCGAGTCCGGCGTGACGAGTTCCGGATGCTCCGCCTCCAGTGCCCTGAGCCGGACCATGAGCTCGTCGTACTCCGCGTCCGAGATCTCGGGTGCGTCCAGCACCTGGTAGAGGTAGTTGTGGTGGTCGATCAGATCGCGCAGTTCACGCAAGCGCCCGGCGACGTCTGTGCTACTGGCCATTGCTCAATCGTACGGTCCTGACGTGAGGCGGCACTACCAGCCATCACCTGGCGGAGCGGGCGACCTCGACTCCGGCCGGCTCCCGGCTGGACCCGTCACGACCGGGCACGCCGAGACGGCCTGGTTCCCGGCGGGCGACGTCGCGGCCCGCGGCGTCGAGCCAAGCGGGTCGTTCGCGCCCCTGCCCGCCCGCCACGGTGGAGGCACCCCACGCCCGCTGGGCGGACGGGACCGCCTGCCGACCCCGCGCCTGGGGCAGGCCGGCCGAGACGGGCGCCCCGCCGCCCGCGACCACCGCGTGATCGCTGCGCCCCAAGAGCCGCTCGACGCCGTCGTGGACGGCGACCAACACCCCCGCAACGAGGCTCAACCCGAGGAACAGCGCCAGGATGTAGAGCGTCTCCGCTAGCATGCGGGTAGGCTACCTCATTAATTTAGGTAGTCGTGTGATGTGGCGCACGCCTGCTGCCGTTCGACCGCTCCGCGACCGGCGGCTTCCACTGCGGCGCGGCGCGGCATAAGCTCCGCGCGTGACACCCGGTGCGCAGACCGTCTACACGGCGGCAGTCTGCGGTCTGACCCTGCTAGGGGTCGGGTTCGGACGGCTGCCCGGGGTGAGGCTCAACCGCGCGGCGGTCGCCGTGGCCGGCGCCGCCGCGCTGGTGACCGGGGGCTCCGCCCCGCTGGGCGAGGCGCTGGCGTTCGTCAACGGCGAGGTGCTGGTCCTGCTGTTCGCGCTCATGGTGGTGAACGCCGCCCTGTCGGGCGCCGGCGCGTTCCGCCTCCTCACGCTCGCAGCCACGCGGCGGGTCATCGGGCCGCGGCGGCTGCTGCTACTGCTGGTACTGAGCGCCGGGGTGTCGTCGGCGCTGTTCCTGAACGACACGGTGGTGCTCATGCTCACCCCGCTGGTGGTCCGCGCCGCCCGCCGCTTGGGCCTGCCGCCCCTTCCTTACCTGCTCGCCCTGGCGCTCGCGGCCAACGCCGGCAGCGTCGCCACCGTGACCGGCAACCCGCAGAACGTCCTGGTCGGCGTGACGGCCGGGATCGGCTACCTGCCGTTCGCTGCCCGGCTGGGTCCGGTGGCCCTCGCCGGCCTCGCCGTCAGCGCGGGCGCGGTGCTCGTCGCCTTCAGGCGCGAGCTACGTGTGCCACTGCGTGTCGCCACGCCCGAGCCGCTGCCGGAGGTGGACCGCGTCCGGCTGGGCACCACGGTGACGGTCGCGCTCGCCATGCTGGCGGCCTTCGTGGCCGGGGCACCGGTCGTGGTGGTCGCGCTGGCAGCGGCGGCCGTCCTCCTCTTGGCTCACGGCCCGCGAGCGGGCGCGCTCCTGCGCCACGTCGACTACGAGCTCCTCGTCCTGTTCGCGGGCCTATTCGTCGTGGTCGGCGTGCTCGCTGCCAGCGGCTGGCCGACCGCGGCGTTGGCTGCGTGGCGGCCCGCGGGGCCAGGCACGAGCGCGGACTCCGCTGCCGGCCTGGCCGCGCTCACGGCCGTCACGGCCGGGCTCTCCACCATGGTGAGCAACGTGCCGGCCGTCTTGATGCTCCTGCCGGGACTCGACCTCCCGGCACTCGCCCCGGCGGCGCGCCAGGCAACGGCCCTCACGGTGGCCATGGCGAGTACGCTCGCCGGCAACCTCACCCTGGTCGCCTCGGTGGCCAACCTGATCGTGGCGGAGTCCGCGAGGCGGCTGGGGGTGGAGGTCGGCTTCTGGGCCTACCTGCGGGTGGGCCTGCCCGTCACGCTCGTCACCCTCACGCTCGGCTGGCTCTGGGTGGTGACGTGGTGATCGGCGGTAGCCGGGCGGCGCTGCTCCGTGCTTACGACGAGCACCTGCGGGGCGAGACGGAACTGCCCGGCGCGACGTCAGTTGAGCGGCTCGGGCCGTTGTGGTTGGCCGTCTTCCCCGGCGGCTCGGGCTTCGTCACCTACCGCGATCTGGGCGGCCTGGAAGCGGCAGCCGTTGACTGCCTGGTGGCTAGCGTCCACGATCACTTCCTCGTCAACACCTCCGTGAGGGTCGCGGAGTGGAAGGCGCGCGGCCACGACGTCGCCCCCGGCTTGCACGACTCGCTGACAGCCCACGGGTTCGCCCAGGAGGCACCGGAGTCGATAATGGTGGGCCATGCCCGGGAGCTGGCGGCGGACGTCCCCCTCCCGGCGGGGGTCAGGCTCAGGCGCGTGCGCGGCGAGAGCGAGGTGCGTGCCATGAGCGCCATGCAGGACGTCGTCTTCGGCGGAACGGTCTCGTCGGAACGCGCCGAGGCACTCCTGACGCGACTCGCGCGTGGGGACGACCTGGAGCTATGGGTGGCGGAGGCAGCCGGAGAGATCGTGTGCGCCGGGCGGCTCGAGCCGGTGGCCGGCACGCCGTTCGCGGGGCCATGGGGTGGCGCGACGCTCGCGGCGTGGAGAGGACGAGGGATCTACAGGGCTCTGACGGCGGCCCGCGCCCGCTCGGCGCTGGCGCTCGGCAAGACGCTGGTGCACAGCGACTCGACCGAGTTCTCGCGCCCGATCCTCGAGCGCGCCGGGCTCACCAAAGTGTCTACGACCACCCCGTACGTCTGGCGGCGCCAGGAGCCGCGGGCGCCCCGCTAGACGCACTCCGCGTGGTTGCGGCGCCCGACCGCGCGTGCCTGGGGGAGCCTCTTGGCGCGGCCCCGGGGTCGAGCGCGTACAATCCACCGTGGCCGACCCCGCCGATCTGCTGACCCGCAACCGCTCCTGGGCCGACGACATGGTGGCCGACGACCCCGAGTTCTTCCGGCGCCTGGAGGCGCAGCAGGCCCCGCGGTACCTGTGGATCGGTTGCTCCGACTCGCGCGTCAGCGCCAACGTGATCTCAGGTCTAGCCCCCGGCGAGGTGTTCGTGCACCGCAACGTCGGCAACGTCATGGCGAACGCCGACCTCAACGCGCTCACCGTGCTCGACTTCGCCGTGTCCGTCCTCAAGGTGGAGCACGTGATCGTGGTCGGGCATTACGGCTGCGGCGGCGTGTCGGCCGCCCTCGACGGCAAGGGTCACGGCCTGCTCGACAACTGGCTGCGTCACGTCAAGGACGTGGCCGCGAAACACGCCCCAGCTTTGGCGGAGCTGCCGCCGGAGGCGCGGGCGGACCGCCTGGCGGAGTTGAACGCCATCGAGCAGGCGCGCAACGTGTGCCACACGAGCATCGTGCAGGAGGCGTGGGCCGGCGGCCACCCGCTCACCGTACGTGCGTGGATCTACGCCCTCCACGACGGCATCCTGCGCGACCTGCGCTTCATCGTGCGCGGGCCGGCCGACCTGCAGCCCGCCTACCGGCTGTCGCTGGGCGAAGAGGGCTGAGGCGGTCGGCCCGCGGGCTCGGCTAGGCGGCGGCGAGGCGCTCGACCTGGCGGATGTACGTCCAGCGGGTGAGCAGGTAGAACGCCCCTTGCACCAGCGCGAAGAGTGCCAGGACGGTCGCCGTGTAGCCACCGACCGGGAGCGCGAGGAGGTTACCGAACGCTCGCAGGGCGAAGGCGGCGTGCAGCCCGCCGAGCGCGAACGGCAGGAAGAAGATGGTCGCGACCTGCCAGGTCACCAGCCGGCCCGTCTCGGCGACCGTGAGCCCGATGCGCCTGAGCCGCCACAGGGTGCGGCTGTCCTCGGGAAGCTCCGTGAAGAGCTTGAAGTAGATGAGGCTGCCGGCGCCGATGAAGAAGAGCAACGACACGAACAGCCCGACGAACAGGGATAGGCCCAGCGTGCTGCGAGCGGCGCGGGCGGCGAACTCGCGCCCGCTGACGACGTCTCCCTCGAACTCGCCGGGGTCGAGCGCCGCCACCTCGTTGATGAGCGCGCTGACGCCCGGTCCAACCTGCCGCCAGTCCCAGAGCCACAGTTCCCTGGCGGCCATGCCGTGCTCGAGCGGGTCGAGCTCCGCCAGGTCGGGCGCCGCGACGAGGTACCAATCGTCGATCACCAGGAACGGCACCGTCAGCGTGCCCACGGGCTCGACGGGGTGAGCGGCGACGCGGACCGTGCCGGGCACCGGACCGCCGTCCGCGCCGGTGTTCCCGGCGGGCGGCACGAGCGCGAGCGTGGAAGCGACCTGGTCGAGCGGCGGCGCCGCCCGCTCGAGCGTGGCGGCGAGCGCCAGGTAGTCCTCCGTGCTCACCAGCGTCACGCGCCTTACCGCGCCGTCCACCCAGGCGTCGCCGGTGATAAGGCCGAGGTCAGCCCGTAGGGTCGGCGTGACGAGGTGCTTGGTGAGGAGCGCCTCCACCGCGGCCGGGTCGACGCCCAGCGCCGCGCCGGCGTCGCCGGCGGCGGGGCCCCTCTCCGGCCCGACAACCGCCAGCGCCTGCGGGAAACGCTCCGAGATAGACAGCTCTATCTGGCGGCTGAAGATGTGGAACGTTCCCGCTCCGGCCAGCACGACCGCACTGAGGCTCGCGATGGTCGCCATCAGCCGCGCGTTGTCTCGCACCTTGTAGACGAGCTGCGAGACGGCCAGCATCCTGGGGCCGCTCAGGTACCAACGCTCGCGCGCTTGCAGCCGGCGCAGGACGATCACGCTGGCGTGCCAGAGCAGCAGGTAGGTGCCGACGACCACGGCCGCCACCACCGGCAGGAACGCGACGACCACGCCCGTCCCCTTCACCGTGGCGGCAACCACGTAGCCACCCGCGATGAGCGTCGCCCCGAGGAACGCCAGGGTCGGTGACGCCCGCGGCGCGGCCCGCTCGCCGCGCGCGGTCACCATCAGCGCCGCGACGGTCCGGCCGCCGACGCGCAGCGTGGCCACCAGCGTGACCAGCTGGAACAGGAGGGCGAAGACGACCAGCGTGAGCACCACCGCCTCCGGGACCAGGAGGAACCGGATCGGGGCCGCCATCCCGAGCACCCTGGCGATGGCCATGAGGAAGAGCTTCGAGAGCAGGAGCCCCAACCCGATGCCGGTCAGCGTGGCCACGCCCGAGAGCACGGAGCTCTCGAGCCAGATCAGGCGCCGCAACTGCCCCCTGGTGGTGCCGAGGAGCGACAACAGCCCGAACTCGGCGCTCCGGGCGCGCAGGAACGAACCGGACGAGTACAGGACGAAGAAGAACGCGAACAGCCCGACCAGCACCTCGCAGACGATCAGGACCGTGCGGCTGGCGCTCCCGCCGTAGATGGTGCCACCCGCGACGTCCGGGTGGAGGATGAACTGCGCGTAGACGAAGAACAGGGTAACGGAGAAGACGCAACTCAGGAAGTACGCAGCGT
Source organism: uncultured bacterium (assembly GCA_964398765.1). Classification (GTDB taxonomy): domain Bacteria; phylum Deinococcota; class Deinococci; order Deinococcales; family Trueperaceae; genus JAAYYF01. The sequence continues at coordinate 39,919 of CAYNNL010000002.1, forward strand.
AGCGCAGGCCGCTGGCCCGCACGTTGTTAATCGCGAGCTGCCGGAACGTCACGCGGATCCCCTCCCAACACGCTCAGGTTGTCGATGACCTGCTGGAAGAACGCCTGGCGCTGCCCGGCTCGCCGAAGCTCGCTGTGCGGCCTCCCGTCCTTGATGAAGACGACCCGCCCGCAGAAGCTCGCGGCGAACGGGTCGTGCGTGACCATCACGATCGTGACGCCGCGTTCCTCGTTCAGGCGCCTGAGCTGCTCCATGACCCCGAAGGCGGCCCTTGAGTCGAGGTTGCCGGTCAGCTCGTCGGCAAGCACGACGTCCGGACCTGCCACCAGCGCGCGAGCGATGGCGGTGCGCTGCTGCTGCCCGCCAGAGATCTCGTGGGTGCGCCTCTCCAACAGGTCCTCGATGCCGAGCAGCCCCGCCACGTCGGCGAGCCGCGCGCGCATGTCGGCGAGAGGGACACGGTCGAGCACGAGCGGGAGGAGGATGTTCTCACGCACCGACAGGGACTCGAGCAGGTTGTAGTCCTGGAACACGAAGCCGAGCCGGTGGCGGCGGAAGCGCGCCAGCTCCGCCTGGTTCATCCGGGCGGGGTCGGCCCCGCCGATCCGGACCGCGCCCGAGGTGGGCGTGTCGATGGTGGCGAGGAGGTTCAGCAGCGTGGACTTGCCGCTGCCGGACGGTCCCATGACGCCCACGAACTCACCGGGCAGGACACGTACGTCGAAGGCGTCGAGAGCGACGTGCGACGCGCCCGCGGAGCTCGAACGGTAGACCTTGGTCAGCTTCGTGGCCTCGAGGGCCGCGTCGGCGGGTGCGCCCGGCGCGAAGGAGGCGCGCGGCGAGGATGGGGCGTTAGCGGTCATGCCCAGAGGGTAGTGGGGTGGCGGGGACGTGCGCCCGCGCCGACCCTTACAGCCGAGCCCGAAGGTTACGCGCGTGTAAGGTGGCGCCCCGGCTCACCGCAGGAACAGGCCGTCCGTAGAGAACGTGAGCGTGAAGGTGGTGCCCACGCCGCGCTCCGATTCCACAGCCAGGTGGTGGCCCAGCCTCTCGCACACGCGCGCAGCCAGGTAGAGGCCCATGCCGGTCGAGGCGCTGCGGGCGCGGCCGTTGGCGCCGGTGAAGTAGCGGTCGAACACGCGCTGCAGGTCCTCCGCCGGGATGCCGATCCCCTCGTCCTCCACGCTCAAGCGCACCGCGCCGTCGGCGGCGACCACGACGACCCTGACGCGCGTCCCTGCGCCGCTATACTTGATGGCGTTCCCCATGAGCTGCCGCAGCACGAACGCCAGCCACTTCGGGTCCGTCTCGACGATCACGGGAACCTCCGGCGCGACGAGCCCCGGGTACACCCCGCTCCGCAACCAGCTCCCCTTCAGGTCGTTGACGGCCTGGCGGGCCACCTCGGTCAGGTCGACGGCCGCCGTCGCTAGGTCGAGGTCGAAGCGTTCCAGTCGAGCGCTGGTGAGCATCAGCTCGAGGCCGTGCGAGAGAGCCGCCACCTCCTCCTCGACGCTCTCCCACGCGCCCGGGTCGTTGCGCGCCTCGCTCGCCGTGAGACCCAGGACCGTGACGGGCGTCTTCAACTGGTGCACCCACAGGTCCAGGAAAGCGCGGTGCTCGTCCGCCGCCGCGCGCAGCGCCTGGCTCTCCTCCGCCGCCCCACGCGTCACCCCCTCGACGAGCCGCACGAACGCCCGCTGCTCCCTGGTCCGGCCGGGTGGCAGGGGTGCGATGTCGAGGCCTCGCGTCGCCTCCGCCGCGCCGCGTCCGAGGCGACGTGCGATCTCCCGCCGGAAGCTCGCTTGGCGGGCGTAGTCGACGCCGAGCAGCGCCGCGGCGAACGTGACCGCCAGGAGCACGACGTAGCCGACGGTGCCCGGCCCGAGCCGGGCCACGGACAGGTGAACGACCAGGAGTAGCAGCGTGGTGGCGAGCGCGAAGCCGAGGATCAGGGCCAGTCGGTCGGCCAGGTAATCGCGGAAGGTCACGCCTCGCCGTCCAGCTTGTAGCCCTCGCCGCGGACCGTACGGACCGCGTCCTCGATGCCCAGCTCGGCGAGGCGGCGACGCAGACGGTTGACGTTCACGGTGAGCGTGTTGTCATCCACGAAGTCCGCGTCGTCCCACAGGGCCGCGAGGAGCGCCTGGCGCTGCACGACAGCCCCGCCGGCCCGCATGAGCGCCGCCAGCAGCAGCCCTTCGTTGCGCGTCAGCTCGACGCGAGCCTCTCCCCGCGTGGCCACCAACCTCTCCGGGTCGAAGCTCAGTGTGCCGGCGACCAGGCCGGCCTCGGGCTGCGGCGACGCGGCGTACTCGCCGACCCACCGGCGCAGCGCTGCCCTCACCTTGGCCGTGACTACGTCCAGGTCGAACGGCTTGACCACGAAGTCGTCCGCGCCGTTCTCCATGGCCAGAACCTGATCCATACCGCTCGAGCGGGCCGATACGAAGATGATCGGCGCCGTGGTCACGGTGCGGAACTGGCGGCACCAGTAGAAGCCGTCGAAGAACGGGAGGTTGACGTCGAGGAGCACGACGTGGGGGTCGACCTCGAGGAGTTCCGTCTTCAGGTCGTCGAACCGCGATGCGCGGCGCGCGTCCAGGCCGTAGCGGGTCAGGTGCGCGGCCACGATGGCGGCGAGCTTCGGCTCGTCCTCGACGATGAACACGCGGTGTGGCAACCCGCCCTCCCGTCCCCGGCGGCCACCGGCCCTCGCGCCCGGAGTAGGGGCTATCCTACGTGTTGGTGACCGAACCGACCGTGCCCCTCGACCCCCACGACACCCCCACGGCGCGAAGCGTGGCCGACCTGGCGCGCAACCTCGCCGGGGTGAGGGCCCGCATGGCTGCCGCGTGCGAGCGGGTGGGGCGCGACCCGGCCGACGTGAGGCTCCTGCCCGTCAGCAAGACCGTCCCCGAGGAGCGCATCCGCTTGGCGTACGAGGCCGGCTGCCGCTTCCTCGGCGAGAACAAGGTGCAAGAGGCGCTGCGCAAGTTCGAGGCGCTGCCAGATCTTCCCGACCTGAAGTGGTCGATCATCGGGCACCTGCAGACGAACAAGGCGCGCTACGTGGCACGTTTCGCGAGCGAGTTCCAGGCGCTCGACCGGCTCCGCGCCGCCGAGGCCCTGGAGCGGCGCCTCGAGATCGAGGACCGCACGCTCGACGTGTTCGTGCAGGTGAACAGCTCCGGCGAGGAGAGCAAGTTCGGCCTCCACCCCAGTGAGACCAGGGCGTTCCTGCGGGAGCTGCCCAACTTCCCGCGGCTGCGGGTCAAGGGTCTCATGACGCTCGCTCTCTTCTCGCAGGACAAGGCGCGCGTGAGGCGCTGCTTCGTGCTGATGCGCGAGCTCCGCGACGCGCTGAGGCAGGACGCACCGGCGGGCGTGGAACTCGGCGAGCTCTCCATGGGCATGTCGGGTGACTTCGAGGAGGCAATCGAGGAGGGCGCGACCGTGGTGCGCGTGGGGCAGTCGATCTTCGGGGCGCGCGCCCTGCCCGACTCCTATTACTGGCCGGATGCGGGCCGGTAGCCGCCCGCCTGCCCACTACCCCAGGAGGTGACAGTGATGGACCATAGCGCGGTGAGGCCGGCCGACCTGGCGCCACTCCCGATCGACGTCGTCTCAGTGCAGTCGCACGTCTGCTACGGCAGCGTCGGGAACAGCGTGGCCGTGCCGACGCTCGTGTCGCTGGGGCTCAACGTCGTCGCCGTCCCCACCGTCTACCTCAGCAACGTCCCCCAGTACGACACCCTGAGCGGCGGGGTCATCCCGCAGGAGTGGTTCGAGGGCTTCCTGGCGGACGTGGAGCTCCGCGGAGCGCTGACGCACGCGCGCGCCGTCCTCACCGGCTACCTCGGGTCGGCGCAGCAGGCGACCGCGCTCGCCGCCTGGCTCGAGCGAGCCGTGGCCCGCGACCCCGACCTGCTCGTCGTCGTAGACCCAGTGATGGGAGATCAGGACGCCGGCCTATACGTTCACCCGGACCTGCCGGCCGCGTTCGGCACCCTGGCCGGGCTCGCCACCGGCCTCACCCCGAACGCCTTCGAGCTCGAGCGGCTAGCGGGCCGGCAGCTCGGCACGCTGCCGGACACCGTGGCGGCCGCGCGCGAGCTCATCGTCGGACGCACCCGCTGGGTGGTCGTCACCAGCGCCGCACCGGCTGCGGCACCTGGCGGAGAGACGCAGGTGGCAGTCGTGACCGATTCTACCGAGCTGGTGGTGAGGCGCCCGCGGGTCGAGTCTGCGGCGAAAGGCACGGGGGACCTCTTCTCCGCCGCCCTGGTCCACGCCCTCCTCGCCGGTAGCGACCTCGCGGCCGCCGTCGGGGCCGCACACAGCCGCGTGGCGGCCGCGCTGCAGCGCACCCTGCGCCTGGGCTGCGCCGAGCTGGTGCTCACCGGCGGCTGAGAGACCGCGCCCTGGCAAGAGCTCTCACCCGTCACCGCTATAGTGCACTGGACCAGGGGCCGGTCGCCGCGCGGCGAGCGGCCCGACCGGAACGGAGAGAACCGTCCATGAGAGACTCCCTCAAGCGCCTCCCACTTCTACTCTTGCTCGTCTTCCCGCTCGTGCTGGCGGCCTGCAGCGATCCCGCTCCCTCGCCAGAAGTGCAGGGCCGGTGGGCGAGCACCACCCTGCCTCTGACCCTGACCGTCGACCGCGACTACAATGTGGCCAACAGCGACTTCCACCTGGAGTGGGACGGTGGCTTCCTCGACTACACCGTCTCTACCCGCGTGACCGGCAACTCCCTGACCGTCACTGCGGTCGCCAGCACCGCGGACGGCACCCTCACCTTCAGGCTCAACGCCAGCGTGGATGGCGACATCATGCGAGGCGACTACAGCCTGGTGGGTGTCACCAGCGGCGGCAGCGAGTTCCTGCGCGCCAGCGGCTCCTTCTCGGCAAGTCGGGTCGACTGACCGCTCAGGCGTCACCCGGCGCCGGGTACTTCGCCGCGTTCTTGACCATCTTGCCTCGCACCGCCGCCGCGACGTCCACGCGCAGCCTGGCCGCCAGCTCCAGCAGGTAGATCTGCACGTCGGCGATCTCGTCGGCCACCTCCGCCAACTTGCCGACGTCCAGGGAGTCGGACTCCTCCGGCGTCAGCCACTGGAAGTGCTCCAGCAGCTCGGCCACCTCGACCGAGAGAGCCATCGCCAAGTTCTTGGGGGCGTGGAAGCGCTCCCAGCCGCGGGCCCTGGCGAAGTCCAGTAGGTCGCGGGTCAGGTCAGCAAGGTCGTCCGGCATGATGGCTCACGGTAACCGGCCTCGAGGCTCCGGGGCGTCACCTCCCCTTCGCTCGGCCTGTTGCCGTGGTGCGGCAGCGTCGCCGTCATACGCCGCGAACCAGGCTCGCCAGTCCCACGAACTCTTCACCACCTCCGCCAGCTGGAACGTCTCGGTGCTCGCGATCCCTGGCGCGGCTGCCGGCAGGGTCGTGCCCACGAACGTCATGAGCGAGCGGACGTTCGAGTGCAGCGTCTGGATGATGATGTCGGCCGAGCCGAACGACATGCCCACGAAGCGGACGTTCGGGAACTGGGCCAGTCGGGCTGCGACCGCCTCCACGCTGCCGGGCTGGACCCGGATGAGCGTTATCGCCATGACGTCGAAGCCTAGGCGGAGCGGGTCGCCAACCGCGGTGATCCTTATGTAGCCGAGCTCGACGAGCTTGCCGACCCGACCACGCACCGTGGCCTCGGACACCCCGAGCTCGCGCGCGATCTCGCGGTAGGAACGACGACCATCGTCCTCCAACGCGACGATGAGAGCCTGGTCTAGGGCATCAATGCGCATTTGGGTCCACTTTATGCTGCGCAACGCGCAACGAACAAGCCAGGCTGCATTGACATCGCGCAACACCGCCCATATGCTCAGACTGCAGACCAAGGAGGGAACCATGAGGCGTCTACTGTCAACGCTGTTGGTGCTGTCGTTGGGCGCGGCGCTGGCGCAGTCCACTATCCGCATCGGCCTGGCCGAGGATCCCGACATCCTCGACCCGGATCTCGCTCGCACCTACGTGGGTCGCATAGTGTTCACCAGCTTGTGCGACAAGCTCTTCGACATCACGCCGCAGGCCGAGATAATCCCGCAACTGGTGACCGACTACGCCGTCTCGACCGACGGGCTCGCCCTCGATCTCACCGTACGCGAGGGCGCGACCTTCCACGACGGCACGCCCATCGACGCTGAGGCGGTCAAGTACAACCTCGAGCGCTCCAAGAACTTGCCGGGCTCCATGCGCGCCAGCGAGATCTCCCAGGTCACGTCGATCGACGTGACGGGACCGCGCTCCGTGCGCCTGAACCTGTCGCAACCGTTCTCACCGTTGATCGCTCAGCTGGCGGATCGCGCCGGGATGATGATCTCGCCCGCCGCCGCGGAGGTCGCAGGCGATCAGTTCGGGGCCAACCCGGTCTGCAGCGGGCCGTACAAGTTCGTGCAGCGAGTGGCGCAGGACCGGATCGTGCTCGAGAAGTACGCCGATTACTGGAACGCCGACGCCTTCCCGATCGACCGCATCGTGTTCCTGCCCATCCCCGACACCAGCGTCCGCCTTGCCAACCTGCAGTCGGGCGACCTTGACCTGATCGAGCGCCCCTCTCCCACTGACCTCGGCACGGTGGGCGACGACTCCAGCCTCGCCATGGAGAGCGTGCCAAGCCTCGGTTACCAGGGGATCACCATCAACATCTCCAACCCCAGCCAGAAGGACACGCCCCTCGCGAAGGACGAGCGCGTGCGCGAGGCGTTCGAACTGTCGCTCGACCGAAACGTGATCAACGACGTCGTGTTCGACGGCATGTTCGTTGTCGGCAACCAGGCCGTACCACCGACGAGCCCGTGGTACACGGCGGATTACCCCATCTCGTCGCGGGATGTCGAGCGGGCCAAGGCGCTGTTGGCCGAGGCCGGCTACACGGGGCCGGTCCCGGTCGAGCTTATGGTCGCGAACAACCCCGACGCCGTCCGCGTCGGCGAGGTGGTTCAGGCTCTGGCGGGCGAGGCGGGCTTCGCGGTATCCGTGCGCGCCACGGAGTTCGCCACGGCTCTCGACCTGCAAGACGCCGGCGACTACGACGCCTTCCAGGTGGGCTGGTCCGGCCGCCTCGACCCCGACGGCAACATCCACGCCTTCCAGACCTGTAAGGGATCGTTGAACGTGACGGGCTACTGCGACGCCCAGGTCGACGACGCCCTCGACGCGGCTCGCGCGGCGAGCAACGTGGGCGAGCGCAAGGCGCTCTACGACGAGGCCGCCCTGCGCTACCTGCCCAACCGGAACATCATCTACCTCTATCACACGCAGTTGTTCTTCCCGCACACCACGAAGTTGCACGGCTTCATCGCCTACCCCGACGGCATGATCCGCCTACAGAACGTGACGCTCGATTGATGCTCCGCTAGGGAGAGGGTCGGCGGGTGCTGGCTTACATGCTCCGGCGCGTCGGGACCGCGGTCCCGACGCTCCTCATCGTCACGGTGATGGTGTTCGCCGTGCAGCGGATGCTGCCCGGCGACCCAGCCCTGGTCCTCGCCGGCGAGGAGCGCGACCCGGACGTCATCGAGTTCATCCGCGTCCGCTACCGCCTCAACGACCCGATCCCCGTGCAGTACGTGGCCTGGCTGACCCAGATCGCGAAGGGCGACCTGGGTCAGTCGTTCAGGACCCGCCAGAGCGTGTCGAAGTTGCTGCTGGAGAAGTTGCCGGTCACCGTCGAGCTCTCGCTCCTGGCACTGATCGTGGCAATCGGCATCGCCATCCCCACCGGGGTCATAGCGGCAGTGCGCAAGGGCACGGTCTGGGACTTCGCTAGCACGTTCGCCGCCCTGTCCGGCATCTCGCTGCCCAACTTCTGGCTCGGCATCATGCTCATCCTGCTCGTTTCGGTCAGGTGGAAGCTGCTACCGGCCTCGGGCTTCGTCCCGCTCGACGAGGGGCTGTGGGCGAACCTGCAACGCATGATCATGCCGGCGTTCGTGCTGGGCACCGGCCTCGCCGGCGTGTTGATGCGGCAGATGCGCTCGTCGATGCTCGAGGTACTCAACCAGGACTACGTGCGCACCGCGCAGGCCAAGGGCCTGGCTCGCCTGGTCGTGGTCACCCGCCACGCGCTGCGCAACGCCCTGATCCCCATCATCACCATCCTCGGGTTGCAGCTGGGCGGCCTCCTCTCCGGCGCCGTTCTAACCGAACAGGTCTTCACGATCCCCGGCTTCGGCAAGCTCGTGATAGATGCGGTGTTCAACCGCGACTACGCCGTGGTTCAGGGCATCGTCCTGTTCACGGCTACCTCTTACATCTTCATCAACCTCCTTGTCGACGTGGCCTACGCCGTCGCGAACCCGAAGATCCAGGTCCGCTGATGGTAGCTGCGGCGACCGAGCCGGCCACCCGCTCCTCGACCCTGTGGCGGCGCTCTCTACGGAGCCTGACTCGCAAGCCCCTGGCGATGGTCAGCCTCGTCGTCATCGTGACCTTCGTGTTGGTGGCCGCCTTCGCTCCACTGTTGGCGCCGTTCGATCCGGCGAAGGCGGATTTCCTGCAGGTTCGCAAGCCGCCGAGCGCCGAACACCTCCTCGGCACTGACGATGTGGGAAGGGACGTGCTCTCCCGACTCGTGTTCGGCGCACGCGCCTCCCTCCAGGCGGGTCTGATATCGGTCCTCATCGCCATGCTCTCGGGTATCCCCCTCGGACTGGTGGCCGGCTACTACGACGGACCGCTGTCGGAGCTGATAATGCGCTTCACGGATGCGCTCCTCTCCTTCCCGTTCCTCATCCTGTCCGTGGCCTTGGCGGCGGCGTTCGGGCCAAGCCTCACCAACGCCATGATCGCCATAGGTATCGCCAGCGCGCCGACGTTCGTGCGCTTGACGCGTGGGCAAGCCCTTGCGGTCCGCGCCGAGGAGTACGTGCAGGCCGCGACCGCTAGTGGCGCGCGCGACGCCCGCGTGCTCCTGATGCATGTCCTGCCCAACTGCCTGGCACCCCTGCTGGTGCAGGGCACCTTGACCATCGCCAGCGCCATCATCGCCGAGTCTTCCCTGTCGTTCCTCGGGCTCGGGGTGCAGCCGCCGACGCCCAGCTGGGGCGGCATGCTCAACGTAGCCAAGAACTTCATGAACCAGGCCCCGTGGATGGCCGTGTGGCCGGGCCTCGCCATCTTCGTCACCGTGCTGGCGTTCAACCTGCTCGGAGACGGGGTGCGCGACGCTCTCGACCCCCGCGACTGAACTTCTGCGCCGAAGGAGGGCGCCGACCGTCATGCAGCTAGATTTCGACCTGCCCTACCCGTCCCGACGCCCCGTCATCATGGCCGGCAACGTCGTGGCGGCCTCGCAACCGCTAGCGGCGCAGGCGGGCCTCGCCATGTTGCAGCGCGGAGGCAACGCGGTGGACGCCGCGGTGGCAGCCGCCGCGGCCATGACCGTCGTGGAGCCGACCGGCAACGGCCTGGGGTCCGACGCGTTCGCCATCCTGTGGGACGGGGAGCGGCTGCACGGGCTCAACGCCTCCGGCCGTTCGCCGAGGGCCATGACGGCGCGTCATCTCGCCGTGAGCGGCGCCGGCCCCGCGCGCGGCTGGGGGTCCGTGACCGTGCCGGGCGCTGTGTCGGCTTGGGTCGAGTTGTCCTCGCGCTTCGGACGGCTGCCGTTCGAGGAGCTCCTGCAGCCCGCCATCCGCTACGCGCGGGACGGCTTCAGGGTCTCCCCCATCATCGCGCGCGGCTGGGCGGTGTCGGAGAGGACCTTCGCCGGCCCCGAGTTCGCAGAGTTCCAGCGCGGCTTCCTGCCGGGAGGCAGGGCGCCGCGAGCGGGCGACCGGTTCAGCTACCCCGAGCAGGCAGTCACGCTCGAGCGCATCGGGGCCACCAGGGGCGAGGCGTTCTACCGGGGCGAGCTCGCCGACGCCATGGTGGCGGACGCGCGCCGTCACGGCGGGCCCCTCACTCACGACGACCTGACCGACCACCGCGCCGATTGGGTCGGCACCGTGCAGCAGGCGTACGGCGAGCACGAACTGCACGAGATACCGCCCAACGGACAGGGGATCGCCGCCCTCCAGACGCTCGGCATCTTGCGTCACCTCCAGCTGGATCGGTACCCGGTCGACAGCGTCATGAGCCTGCACCTCCAGATCGAAGCGACGAAGCTGGCGTTCGCAGACGCCTACGCCCACGTCGCCGACGCCGACCACATGCGCTTGCGACCCGAGCAGCTGCTCGATGAGGCCTACCTGGCCGAGCGCGCCAGACTGATCGACCCGCGCCGCGCCCAGGTGCCCACCTACGGCACCCCGCCCGCCGGCGGCACGATCTACCTCACAACCGCCGACGCTGACGGTATGATGGTCTCCTACATCCAGTCGAACTACCACGGCTTCGGTTCGGGGGTCGTGGTGCCCGGCACGGGCATCTCGCTGCAGAACCGCGGCGCCGGCTTCGTTCTCGACCCCGGACATCCCAACGAGGTGGCGGGTGGCAAGCGTCCGTTCCACACGATCATACCGGCGTTCCTGACGCGGGCCGGCGCTCCCCTCATGAGCTTCGGAGTCATGGGCGGGCCGATGCAGCCGCAGGGACACGTCCAGATGGTGGTGCGCCTCGTCGATCACCGCCAGAACCCACAGGCGGCGGCCGACGCTCCGAGGTGGCGCGTGATGGGCGGGCTGGAGGTGGCGCTGGAGGACGGCTTCCCGGAGGGAACGGTGAGGGGCCTCGAGGAGCTCGGCCACGTGCTGCGGCGCTCGAAGGTCGGCGAGGACTTCGGTTTCGGTGGGGCGCAGCTCATCTACCGGTTGGACCGCGGCGACCACGTGGCGGGCAGCGACCCGCGCAAGGACGGACTGGCGGTCGGGTTCTGAGGTGCGCCCCTGGGGGCGTACGCCGCGGCTCGACTCAGCTCAGGCGTCGTCCACGTCGTTCGGAAGCCTGACGCCTAGCTGGCGCCTCACCTCGTCCATCAGCCGCATGCTGGCCAGCGTGTCGGCCAGCGGCATCGTCGGGCTCTCGAGGAGCCCTTCCTGCACGCAGCGCGTGACCTCACGTAGCTGATAGGTGTAGGGCTCTGCGCCGTGCGGCACGCTCTCGTGACGCGCCTCACCGCCGGCGAAGACCGTGTAGCCCTCGGGCCTGGTCAGCGGCGCGTCGGTCTCGAGGTACCCCTCGGTGCCGACGATGCGGGCGCGGCGGGTGCTGCTGGACACGAACGAGGCCACGACCTGAGCCACCTCCCCGCCGGGGTAGCCGAACGTGAGGGCGTTGAACTCGTCGACCGACTCCGCGTTCACGCGTCCCACGGCATGCACTGTGTGGGGCATCCCCAGGGCGCCGATGACCCAGGTGAGCGGGTAGACGGCAAGATCGAGGAGGGCCCCGCCGCCGTCGGCCGGCGCCCACAGCCTGGTGCGGGGGTCGCGCTCGGCCATGAAGCCCATGTCGGCCTGGACGTACCTGAGTTCGCCGAGTTCGCCGCTGGCGAGCACGTCGAGCGCCCCCTGGTAGGCGGGTAGGAACCGGGTCCAGACGGCCTCCATCAGGAAAACCCCGCTCGCGCGGGCGATGGTGATGAGGTCGGCCGCCTCCGCGGCCGTGATAGTGAACGCCTTCTCGATCAACACGTGCTTCCCGGCCGCGAGCAGAGTGGAGGCGACCTCGTGGTGGTAGCCGTGCGGGGTGGCGACGTAGACGACGTCGACATCGGGGTCTGCCGCGAGGGCCGCGTGACCCTCCAGGCCCGGCCCGTCAGCGTAGCTGGCCTCGAAGCCGTACATGGTGGCGAAGGCGGCCGCCCGGACCGCGTCGCGGCTGCTCACCGCCCGCAGGCGGGCGTCACCCAACTGCGCGAGCTGCGCCGTGACAGTGTGGGCGATCTTGCCGGTGGCGACCACGCCCCACCCCAGTGTCCGGCCGGTGGCGGCCGTGGGATCGCCACCGCTGGTGCCCGGCGGCCTGGCTACGTGACGCGGCATGCTCGAGGTTAGCCCGTCCAGCGGGCGCAGGCATGTGCGTTAGTGCGCAAGCGGCTCGGGTCCGGCCGGGCGCCGGCCGTGGGTACGGGGCCGGGGCCTCCCTGGGCGCCGCCGGCACCTGATACCCTGCGCGACATGACTTTCCACGGTTGGCGCATCGCTTGGGCGTTGGCCGTGACGCAGACGGTCGGCTACGGGGTCCTCTACTACGCGTACAGCGTCTTCACGGTCCCCATGGAACTAGAACTCGGGTTGAGCCGGGCCGTGACCTCCGGCGCGTTCTCCGTGGCCCTGCTGCTGTCGGGTGTGGCAGCGGCGCCCATCGGCCGCTGGGTGGACACCCGCGGCGCGCGCCTGCCGATGAGTATCGGCTCGCTGCTGGGCGCTGTGTCGGTGCTCGTGTGGTCTTACGCGGGATCCGCGGCGGCGCTGTACGCGGCGCAGGTCGGGGTCGGCCTCGCCATGGGCCTGACCCTCTACGACGTGGCCTTCACCGTCCTGGCGGCGTGGTTCAACCGGGACCGCATCCGCGCCATGCTCCTGGTGACGATGGTGGCGGGGCTGGCCAGCACGATCTTCGTGCCGCTCGCGACCGCGGCTCTGGAGGAGTTCGGGTGGCGGGTGGCGCTACGGCTCCTCGCCCTGGTGCTCGGCCTCAGTTGTGTACCGCTCCACGCGCTCGTCCTGCGAGATCATCCACGGCGGCTGGGCCTGGGCCCGGACGGGGGCCCGCCGACCGGGGGCGTTGGCCACGAGGCGCAGTCCGCGAACGCGACCGAAGGCGACGCGCGCCAGGCCCTCCGCACGCCCCTCTTCTGGTGGCTGACGGCAGCTTTCGTCCTCGACCGACTGGCGATCGTGGCCGTGGCGGCGCACGTGGTCCCACTGCTCCTCGAGCGCGGCGCCACCCCCGGCACCGTCGCGGTGGTGGCCGGCACCATCGGACTGGTGCAGGTCTTGGGGCGCGTCATCTTCGCCCCGGCCACCCGCGCGGCCGACCTCTACACGTTGGCGACGGGCACGTACCTCACCCGCGTCGCTGCGCTCGCCGCCCTGCTCGTCTTCCCCGGCGCGGCCGGGATGTGGACCTTCGCGGTCCTGTTCGGCCTGGCGAACGGCGCCAGCACCCTCGCGCGCGCGGGGCTCGTCGGCGAGGCGTTCGGCGCCACTCACTACGGTGCCATCAACGGCAGCATGGCCGCCTTCATCGCCGTGGCTCAGACGATCGCGCCCCTGGGCGTGGGCACGCTCCGGATGCAGGCGGGCTCGTACGTGGTAGCGGTCGTGGCGCTGGGGGTGGCGGGACTACTGGCGGCAGTGGCAACTCAGAGGGCGGCCGTCGCCGCGCGACGCCGGGTCTGAACGGGGCACCGGCCGCTTCACACCGTCACCGCGGCGACTCGCGTGCATCCACTTGACGGATACTGCATAACGCGCTATACTTCCTCCCATCAGCGCGAGGTTCGCGCTTTTTTTGTGGCTTCTCTTCGGTCCGGCGCCGCGCGCGCCACCCGCCACGCCGACCCTTGCCCCTGCGTTGCACTCATGCCAGCGTGGCCGATCCGCCAACCGGTCGGGCCGCGGCTATACCGGTTGGATGAGTTGCGGGCCCTCGGCGCGCGCGTCCCCGACGCCTCGCGCGACCGGCCAGCTCGCGAGCATGCCGGCCTCGGGTGGGATGAGCAGGTCGGCCACGTTCTCGGGCTCGAGGTCGCCCGGGTCCAGCCACCGCGCCCAGTCGGACCGCTCGAGGATGAGCGGCATGCGGTCGTGGAGGGGCTTGACGTCGTCGTTGGCGTCGGTGGTGAGGATGGTGCAGCTCAGGAGGGCGTCCTCTCCCCTACCGGAGTGCGCGTACAGACCGGCGAGCGCGAGCGGCGCGCCGTCCACGCGCCTGATGAAGTACGGCTGCTTGGCGCTTCCCTGCTGCTTCCACTCGTAGAAGCCGCTGGCGGGTACCAGGCAGCGCCCCCTACGCATCGCGTCGCGGAACGACGGCTTCTCGGCGGCCGTCTCGGCGCGCGCGTTGAAGAGGTTGGCCTTGAACTCCCGAGGGTCTCGAACCCAGTGCGGGATCAGCCCCCAGCGCATGCTGCCTATCTCGCGGCTGCCGTCCTGGCGAGCGCGCACGACGGGCACGTACTGGCTGGGCGCGATGTTGTACCGCTCGGTCAACGGGAAGGTCTCGACCTCGAACAGCGAGGCCAGGTCGTCCTCGTGGTGGTAGAGCGTGTAGCGGCCGCACATGCCGGACCCCTTCTAAGCTATCTCGTCGAGTTCCGCCAAGATCAGCGTGCGGTCGTCGGCACCGTACTCGGCGAGGGGATCGTACGTCTTGAGGTAGGAGCTCATGTCCTGGAGATGGGGTGGCAGGCTGAGGAAGTTGTGGGTGGTCATCACGTCCATCCGCGTCGCTTCGTAGAGTGCCCCGCGCCAGCCGTCGGCCTCGATGCGCTCCAAGGTGAAGCGGTGGACGGTGGCCTGCATGAGCGTGTGCAGCAGGTCGCGCTGGTCGGGCGTGAGTCCCTGCCAGGCGGTGTCGGCGCGCTCACGGCGGGCGCGGTGCATGGCGTCCGCCACGGCGGCGGCGACGGTGCGAGCCTGCTCGCGGGTCATGGCGACGGGCCCCGCGGCGGTCGTCTCCTGCTTGGGCGGCTCGATGCCCTGCTGCAGGAGGCTATGGACGAAGCCGCCGAGGTTGAAGATCGGCCGGCCGGCCTGTTCGGCGCGGGCCTGGAGGACCTTGGCGTACGCGACGACGTCGAGGACGCGTTGGGCGCCGTAGCGGGCGACCGTGCGCTCCGTGTCTTGCGTCCAACCGACCTCGCGCAGGGCGTCGGCGGCCTGGAGTTCCTTGAGGAGCTGCTCCTTGTCAGCGCTCTGGGCGACGCGCTTGGCGAGGCTGGCCGGGAGACGCACGCGCGGTTGGAACACATCGTTGCGCCGGATACTGAACGACACCCGCTGGAACTTGCGACCGACCTTGTGGGGTTCGTACTCGAACGCCAGGCTGGTGTACGCGAGGAACTCCTCCTGGGCCTTATCGAGGACGTAACGGAAGTCCTTGAAGCGCTCGTACTTGCCGTCGAGCCCGAGCCTGAGCTTGAGGTCGTCGACGTCGAAGATCAGCTGGCTGCGCTCACCGGCGTAGCTGGCCGTGTAGAGCACCTCGAAGAGTCGCATGCTGTTGAAGCTCTCGAACGAGAGCAGTTGCTCGGTCGGGATGATGCTGAAGTCGCGCCTCAGCTGCAGCAGGTACGGCTTGAGGCGGTCGTGGATCTTGATCTCGATGGCGGCCATCTGGCCGCGCTCGCGGCCGTTGTCGTAGCGCGCCTCGGACACCCACTGGAACATCACCCAGTCGCCGTTCGGCTCCTTGATCTGGATGGTCTGTTCGAGGAGCTCCCTCGCGGACTCCTCGATCCTCGAGTAGATGCTCTTCCCGCTGATGTTGAAGAGCTGCGCGTACTCCCACGCCGTGATCCTGATGGGCTCGAGAGTCAGGTCTTCCTTGGTGATGTCCGAGAGGGCAAGCACGAGCAGGCGCTTGGTGAGGATCCCCATCTCCTGCCGGCTGAGAGCCAGCGGGTTGCCCTGAGTGACCGCGAGCGTGGTCCCGCCCCGCCTCTCCCCGGCCCTGCGCGCCGCGCTCTTCCCAGACCCTCGCTGCCGGCTCCGGCCCCGCTGTCCCCGACCGGCCGGTCCGAGTGGCTCGACCATCTCCCCGGCCGGAGCGTCCCCATGGCCGGCCACGCGCTCGTCCGGCGCCCGGCCGGTGTCCTCCTCTGGTCCCGCTTCCATGCCGGTCTCCCCTCCCCTATCGTCGGCTGATGCCTCTGCTCCCAGGCCGCTCGCCGGACGATACCGCCGGTGGGGAAGCACGGTCAACCTTTCCCCCATTCTCCCCGGTTGGCCGCGGCGGCGCTCGCAGGTTCCCCGTTTTACCCTCCTCGGTGCCCCGACCTCCCCACTTGGTCCCCGCCGTTCCCCACCGTGGTACCGCAAGCTTCCCGCCCCGGTACCGCCGCTCACCCGCCTCGGTACCGCAGGCCTCCCCCAAGCGAGGCGGCGTTAACGTGCCCGACGCAAGAACCGCGGCTCCATTAATAGAATGAATAGACTCCATGTATAACAACCACCAAACCTTGATGCTGTAGATCTCAAGATAGAACGGGTCGCCGAGGCCGCGCAGGCGCGCCCCTCACTCCCGGCGGTCGCCGGAGGTCGATGGTCACGCTGCGCCAGGTACCCAAGCAACCGGTACCCAAGCTCTCCCCCTTCGGGTGTGTCGAACCGCTCGGTTCCCCTGGTTCCCCACCAGGCCCCCGCGTCAGAAGCCTGACGCGGGGCACTTCCCGTAGCGGACCTGGCCACCGACCGGTACCGCAGTTTCCCCATCCGGTCAGATGGTCCCCCTCGCTTCCCACTTCCGCAGTCAAGGCGTCGTCCCTGCTGCCTCTATCGCAGAAGTCCGCCGGCGCCGCGGGACGCGTGAGCGGGGTCGGGGCCGCCAGGGGCGGCTCTGTCTGCGGCGCGCGGCGCCGTGGCGCCCGGCTTCGCCGAGGGAGCGGGGGAACGCGCGGTACTTCGGTGCGCGAACAGGACCCGAACGGGCGCTATTCGCCGAAGTGGGAGAAGGCGGGTACCGCGTGGGCCGGACGGCAGGTGTCGAGCGGGGCCGGCTCGGGCCCCGCAAGACCGCAATAACGTTATGGCGGCCTCCGCCGCGCCGTCCGGGTCCGCGCATCTCCCCTGTTCGGGTCCGGAGCCCGAGTCGACGGCTGCACCCGGCCCGGCGGTGCGGCACGGCATGGGCTGCATCAGGTGGTTGAGCGGTGGCGCTAGAGACGGCGGGCCGGCGCCTCGATGTGCGAGCTCTTGGGGCGTGCTGCGTGGTAGACCGGACTGTCAGTTGGCAACGGCATAGGGCGTTGCTGCCTGCGTCATGCGCAACGAGGTGGATCGCGCGGTGGTCGAGGTTGCGCCGGGCGGCGCCGCCCGCCGTAACGTTATCGCGCGAGCTCCGTTGTGTGGCCTGGGCTGGGTGGCTACCGCCATAACGTTATTGCGGTGGACCGGCGGCGCCGGCCGGCGCGCTCGCCGGGCTAGAATGCCCGAAGGTCCCACGCGTTCCGGGTGAGCTTGAGCGAACGACTCCCGGGGGCGGGTCGAGACCGACACGGAGGCTGTCGTCGTGAAGGTAGTCACGTTCTTCAACCACGCCGGTGGGGTCGCCAAGACGAGCACGGCGCGCGACGTCGGCTACGTGCTGAGCGAGCTCGGGCGCAAGGTGTTGCTCATCGACGTCGACCCACAGGCGAACCTGACCAAGTGGCTCGGGGTGGACGACGACGTCTCGCTCGCGCAGACGATCTACCCCGCGGTGCTCGGTGAGGCCGACCGCGAGGAGTCCGCGGGCGTCGGACCGAGCCGGGGCGTCGGCGACGACGACCTCACGCTGCCCGAACCACTGCGAGTCCACGGGATGGACCTGATCCCGAGCAACCTGAACCTGGCCATCCTGGAGCGCGAGATCCTCAGCGTGTTCATGGGGGTGGTCAGGCTCCGCGAGGCCGTGCGCCGGCTGGAGGGTTACGACTACGTGCTCATCGATCCACCGCCGAGCCTCGGGCAGCTCTCCGCGCTGGCCGTCGTGGCGGCCGACAGGGTGGTCGTACCGTTGCCGACCAACCGGAAGGGGCTTGACGGCATACCGACGGTGATCCGGATGGTCAGGGAGTACCGGAAGGCCGCCAGAGGGCTGGACATCGCCCTCTTCGTGCTCACGCAGCATGATCGGCGGACGCGCCACGACCGCGAGGTCCTCGACACCATCAGGAGTCAGCTCACTGCGGTGGCACCGGTGTCCACGCCGCTCGGCAGCAGGCCCGCTTACTACTCGGACGCACAGGTGCAGGGCATGCCGATCTCGCTTTACGCCAAGGGCAGCGAGGCCGACCGCGAGATCCGCCAGGTCACCGAGGAACTGCTCGTGCAGCTTGAGGGGGACACGCGTGGCTAGGAAGCGCAAGCAGGACATCGACCGCGCAGCGGTCTTCGAGGCGATACTGGGCGACCTCGGCCCCGAGCAGTCCGGGGAGGCTGCGGGCGGCGTTGCTCTCGCGGAGCTCGTCTACAACCCACAGCAGCCGCGCAAGCATTTCTCCGCGGCGTCGCTGAGCGAGTTGGCGGAGAGCATCCGCGAGAGGGGGGTGCTCGAGCCGATCATCGTCCGGCGGGTCGACGCTGGGTTCGAGGTGGTGGCCGGCGAGCGACGGGCGCGCGCCGCACGGCTGGTGGGGCTCGACGAGATCCCGGCCACCATCGTCGAGCTGAGCGACCGCGAAGCGCTCGAGATCGCCATCACGGAGAACCTACAGCGGGAGGACCTCAACGCCGTCGAGGAGACGGAGGCGGTCCTGGGGCTCCTCGAGTTGGCATTGGGGGCCGGGCGCGACGAGGTGGTCGCGCTGCTTCACGCAATCTACGGCGAGGAGCGGGGGAGAGGGCCCGGGGACGACGGCGACAGCGTCGGGCGGGAGGAGGCCCGGGCGCTGTTCCGGCGGTTGGGGCGCTTCACCGTGTCATCGTTCGTCACCAACCGCCTCCCGATCCTCGCGTTCCCGCCGAGCCTGCTCGACGCCGTGAGGAACGGCGAGCTCGCCTTCACCAAGGCGCAGGCGATCGCGAGGCTCGAGGACGAGGCCGCACAGCGGCGACTGCTGGCCGAGGCCGTCGACGGGGAGCTCTCGCTGAGCCAGATAAGGCGGCGCATCACGGAACTGCGGCAAGAGGACGCGGCCGCGGCGGGCGGTGCGGCCGTGGGGGGCGAGACGCAGCGCCTCGTTGCGAGCACGAAGCGGCTCCTCAACCCCAGGAAGCTGAAGGCGTTGGAGCCGGCGAAGCTGGAGCGGGTGACCGAGCTCCTGGACGAGTTGCGGCGTCTGCTGGACTGAGGATTCTCGGGACGCAGCGTGCGGTCCTCCGCGACCCCGGCCGCGGAGCTAGGCTGTCCTAGGAGGTGGTCACATGCTCAACGTGGGCGATATGGCTCCGGAGTTCAGCCTGGAGGACCAGGACGGGAAGCTGCATTCGCTGGCCGGCGCGCGTGGGTCGTGGGTGGTCGTTTACTTCTACCCGAAGGACGACACGCCCGGATGCACGACCGAGGCGTGTCAGTTCCGCGACGCGCTGCCGCACTTCGAGGGCGTCGGTGCCAAGGTGTTCGGCATCTCCGCCGACGACCGCGCGAGCCACGCCAGGTTCGCTGCCAAGCACGAGCTGAACTTCCCGCTGCTCGTCGACCCCGATCACGAGACGCTGGAGGCGTACGGTGCCTGGCGCAACAGGGGCAAGGATGGTGAGGTCAGGATGGGCGTGGCGCGCACGTCGTACCTGATCGACCCCGCCGGGCGGGTCGCGCATGTGTGGGAGCAGGTCAAGCCGGACGGGCATGCGGAAGAGGTCAGGCGTGCGATCGAGGAGGCGATGGCTGCGGCCTGAGCAGGGCGGAGTCGTGTGAGGACCGGCCCGCGGACGCGCCAGGTGTGCCCGCGGGCCGGCCTCGTTTCTGGTGGGGAAGCGCTGGTACTCCTGGCGAGGTGGGCTCGGGGAAGGGGGAGAGCGAGGGTACCGGGTGAAGTGAAGTACCTCTCATCCGACTCCGGCTCGGGGCCGGATGTGGGGAACCTGAGGTACGAGGGCCCCTGAGTGGGGAACCTGGGGTACCGGTGAGCGACTGCGCCGGGCGGCCGCGGCGGCAACGGGCGCCGCGGCACATAGTCAGATGGGGAAGTGAGGGTACTGGGGCGCCGGCCGCGGGTTCTCCGGATGGCGCGTCCCGCGGTTTCCCCACATCGGAATCGCCGCGGCCCGGGGCTAAGCGAAGGGCGTGCCCGGTAGGGGAGGGGAGAGGTCAGGCGAAGTGGTAACCGCGCACGCGGACGGGCGCCGGCAGGCCCGCCAGCGCGCGAGCCCTCAAGGTGAGCTGGTAGCCCGTATCCTCCACGGTGACATCAGCCACGAGGATGGCGGAGTCTCGCAGCAGGACGCGCTGCTCGTCCCACAGGTCGGGCGGGATGATGAGCTGCGCGCGCACGGGTCCGTCCTCCAGCACGAAGAAGGCGAACCCCTTGGCCGTCGGCGGTCGCTGCTTGCCCACCACCAGCCCGGCGGCGCGCACCTCGGTCTTCCGCGCCACCCGCCGCAGCCGCGCCAGGGGCACGCAACCGAGCTCCGCCAGCTGATCGCGCACGAAGTCGATGGCGTGGACCTCGAGCGTGCTGAAGCGGGTGGTCTGGTGGTCCCACACGTACCGCTCCTGCAGCGTGAGCGGCTCGAAGGCGGGGGCCTCCGGCGCCGCCGTGAACAGGGGTCGCACGCCGCTCGGCTGGGTGTTAGCCAGGGCGCCGGCCCGGTAGAGCGCCTCGCGGCGGGGCTGCAGGGCGTCGAACGTGCCGGCGCGCACGAGCACCTCGAGCGCGCCCGAGGGGAGGGTCAGGCGCGCGTGGGCGTCGTCGATCCCCGTGAACGGTCCGTGACGCAAGCGCTCGAGCATGACCATGCGGGCCGCGTCCATGCTGATGCCGTCGACGGCCGACAGGGGAGGGCGCACGGCCTTGACCGCCTCCCCGCCGCCCACCCGCGCGCGCTCGCAGCGGTAGTGCGCCCCGCTGGCGTTGATGTCGAACGGGAGGAACGAGACGCCCCAGGCGCGCGCCTCCTGGCGCTTGGTGGACTGCGACCACATCCCCGGCTCCTCCGTCAGGATGGCGGCCAGGTACTCGGCGGGGTAGTGGACGCGCAGCCAACCGCTGGCGTAGGCGTGGATGGCGAACGCCCACGCGTGCGACTCGGCGAACCCGAACCCCTGGAACCCCTTCACGGCGTCGAACACCTGCTCCGCCTCCGCCCGGGTGGCGTTCACGTGGCGCATGGCGCCCGCCACGAACGCCTGGCGATCGGGCTCGATGTCCGACAGCTCGCTCCAGTCCGACACCTTCTTGCGGAAGCGGTCCGCCTCGATCCAGCTCATGCCCGCGAAGTGGACGGCGATGCGCAGCACGTCCTCCTGGAACAGGAGCACGCCGTAGCTCTTGGAGAGGATCGGCTCGAGGCTCGGGTGCCAGTAGGTGACGGGCTCGAGCCCCTGCCGCCGCCTGAGGTACGGGTGCACCGTGCCCGACTGGATGGGGCCAGGGCGGATGAGCGCCACCTGGTGCGCCAGGTCGCGCAGGTTGCGGCTCCTCATGACGCGACTGGTGTGCTGCTGGCTGGGGCTCTCCACCTGGAACAGGCCGAGCGTCGCCCCCTCGGAGATCAGGTCCCACACGCGCTCGTCGTCCGGCAGGTCGGCCAGGTCGAGCCATACGCCCTCCAGGCGCATGACCTCCTCGCGCGCCCGCTCCAGGGCCGCCAGCATGCGCAGACCCAGCAGGTCGAGCTTGATGAGGCCCATGGCCTCAGCGTCGTCCTTGTCGAGCTGCAGGAGCTTGATGCCGCCGCTGGAGCGTTCGAGGG
>CAYNNL010000003.1:0-59827 GCA_964398765.1 uncultured bacterium
TGACGCCGAGGAACACGATGAGCATGGGCTCGAGCGCGGCGGTGAGGCTGTCGACGGCCTCGTCGACCTCGCGTTCGTAGAAGCTCGCCACCTTCTCGAGCATGTGGTCGACGGCGCCCGTCTCCTCGCCGATGGAGATCATGGAGGACACCATGGGCGGGAACACGGCGGGGTACTTGACGAGGGTGGTGCTGATCTGCTCGCCGCGCTGCACGTTCTCCTTGGTCTCGTCGAGGATGTCCTCGATGATGGCGTTGCCGGCGGTGCCCTTGGTGATCTCGATGGACTCGATGATGTTGACGCCCGAGCGCAGCAGCAACCCGAACGTGTTCGAGAAGCTGGCGATGGCGCTCTTCTGCACGAGGGTGCCCACCACGGGCATCCGCAACGTGAAGCCGTCCATCACGCGCCGGCCGTTCTTCGTCCGGTAGAAGAGGCTGAACCCCACCACGATGGCGACGATCAGGCCGATCATGATGTACCACTGGTACCTGAGGAAGTCGGAGACGGCGATCAGGGCCTTGGTTATGACGGGCAGGTCGCCACCCAACTGGTCGAGGATCTGAGCGAACTGCGGCACGATGCCGGTGAGCAGGAACCACGTGACGGCGAGGGCGATGATGAGGACGACCGTCGGGTACGTGAGGGCCGTCTTGATCTTGCCGCGCAGGGCCGCCTGCTTCTCCATGTAGGCCGCGATGCGGTCGAGGATGCCGTCCAGGTTGCCCGACACCTCACCGGCGCGCACGAGGTAGATGTAGAGCTTGTTGAAGAGCCGGGGGTGCTTGGCGAGCGCGTCGGAGAGCTGCTGGCCGGTCTCGACGTCCTCGCGCACCGCCTTCAGCGCGTCCTTCAGGCCCTGCTTGGGCGCCTGGCGCTGGAGGATGGCGAGGCTCTGCACGACGGGCAGGCCGGCATTGATGACGGTGGCGAACTGGCGCGAGAAGATGGTGATGTCGCGCACGTTGGGGATGCTGCCGAAGTCGAGCCACTTCGGGAGCTTGATGTCGGCCGAGAGCCCGGTCTTGGGGGCCTTGATCTCGGTGACGAAGTAGCCCTTCTGCCTGAGCGCCGACGCCACGTCGCGCTCCGAGAGCGCCTCCGTGGTGCCTGCGATCACCTTGCCGCTCCGGTCACGGACCTTGTACTCGAAAACCGGCATCCTGCCTCCTGGCTCGGCACGGGCGCCGTCCCGCTCGCGCATCGGGGTACGACACAACCTTGGCCGCGCCCAGCGTACCCGAGCGGGCCGCAGCGAGGCTGGTGGATAGGTCACTTACCCCGGAACGTCCGGCGGCAGCGAGGCGGCGCCCGACCCGAGGGGTAGCATGCCGTCCATGACGGTCCCGAAGCGTGAGTCGCTCGCCGCCCGGCGCGCACGCGGGCTGAGCGTCCTCGCCGAACTGAAGCTGCTCTACCCAGACGCTCGCACCGAGCTCGACTTCGGCACGCCCTTCGAGCTGCTGATCGCCACCATGCTGTCGGCGCAGGCAACGGACGTGAGCGTCAACCTGGCCACGCCCGCCCTGTTCGCCGCCTACCCCGACGCGGCGGCGCTCGCCACGACGACCCCGGACGAGGTCGAGCCGTTCATCAAGACCATCGGGCTCTTCAGGACCAAGGCCAAGAACGCCGTGGCCACCGCCCGGCTCCTGGTCGAGCGTCACGGCGGCGAGGTGCCCGCCACCATGGAGGAGCTGACCGGGCTGCCCGGGGTGGGCCGCAAGACGGCCAACGTCGTGCTGGCGAACGCCTTCGGGGTGCCCACCATCGCGGTCGACACGCACGTGGGCCGCGTGGCGCGCCGGCTCGGCTTCACCAAGGAGCAGGACCCCGACAAGGTGGAGGCCGACCTCACCAAGACGTTCCCGGAGGCCGAGTGGGTCTTCCTACACCACGCCCTGATACTTCACGGCCGCCGGGTGTGCACGGCGCGCAAGCCGGACTGCGAGCACTGCCCGCTGTGCGCGCTCTGCCCGTCGTGCGGGAAGGTGTGAGCCCGGCACCGATACTCACCCAGGGCGCCTCCGCCCGCCTCGCCCCTGCGCCGGCCGCCCTGGCCTACCGCCGCTAGGCAGTGGTGGGAGGAGAACGCGCCCGCCCAGGACGCGACTGGTAGGTTGACCCCATGATCGACCTCGCTATCATCGGCGCGGGCCCCATCGGCCTCGAGGCCGCCATCCTGGCCAAGCGCGCGGGTCTGAGCCACCGGGTGTTCGACAAGGGGGCCGTCGTCGATGCCATCAGGCGCTACCCCACCAACATGCTGTTCTTCACCACCTCCGAGCGGCTCGAGGTCGGCGGGCACCCGCTGGTCACGGCGGTCGACAAGCCCACCCGCAAGGAGGCCATCGATTACTACCGCAAGGTCGTGGCCAACGAGAGCCTGGCGGTGTCGACCTTCACGGAGGTGGTGAGCATCGAGCCCACGGTCGGGGCCGGCGGGGCCGGCTCGTTCGTGATCGGCACCCGGCCGGCCGAGGCGTGGCGCCGGGAGGGCGCGGGACCGGTCGAGGAGATCTCCGCGCGCTACGTGGCGGTGGCCACGGGTTACTTCGACAACCCCAAGCTGCTCGGCGTCCCGGGCGAGGACCTGCCACACGTATCTCACTACTACGACGAGGGGCACGGCCACTTCGGGCGCCGGGTCGTCATCGTCGGTGCGGGGTCCAGCGCGGCGGACGCGGCCCTCGACCTCCACCGCGCGGGCGCCCTGGTCACCATCGTCCACCGCGGTCAGGACTTCAGGCACAGCCTCAAGTACTGGGTGCGGCCCAACCTCGAGAACCGCGTCAAGGAGGGGTCGATAGCCGCTCACTTCGGCGCCACCGTCACCGCCATCACCCCGCGTGAGGTCGTCATCGACCAGGCGGGGGTGGAGGCGCGCCTGCCGGCGGATCGGGTCTTCGCCCTCACCGGCTACTACGCCCCGCCCCAGCTCTTGACCGGCGCCGGGGTGCGAGTGGACCGGGCCACGCTGGCGGCCGAGCTTAACCCCGCCACGTTCGAGAGCAGCGTGCCCGGGCTGTTCGTGATCGGCTCGGCTGGCTGTGGCACGCGCACGTCGGACGTCTTCATCGAGAACGGCCTCGTCCACGCCCGCATGGCCCTTACTACCATCGCGGGTCGGCTCAACCGCGCCGGTGCGCGGCGAGCGTCGGCCCCGCGTCCGGCACGGACCGACCGCCTGGAGAGCTGAACACCCGGCCCACGGTCCGCCCTCCGGAGTAGCCACCACGCCACGAAGCGTGCGGGGCGCCACACTCGCGCTACACTCAGTGAGGGAGGTCGACGTGATGAAGCAACGCGACCTGTTGATCGGCATCGGACTGCTGGCGCTCGGCGTCCTCTTCCTGTTGGCCCCGGTGGTCAACGTGGCACAGGTAGGGTGGCCGTTCTTCATCATCGTGCCAGGCGCCGTCCTTCTGTTCCTGGCGTTCTCCATGCCCGCCACCAACGGCGCGCTCGCCGTGCCCGGCACCATCCTCGCCACCATCGGCCTCGTCCAGCTCGGGTTCTCCCTCTTCTCGCACCTGCAGGGCTGGGCGTACGCCTGGACGCTCATCCTGGCGGCATCGGGACTGGGCACGTACTTCCAGGGCAAGCTCACTGAGGACCGGGGACAACGCAGCGGCGGCATCCGAACGGCCATCTACAGCCTGATCGGCTTCGTCGTCCTCGCGCTCTTCTTCGAGCTGTTCGTCTTCGGGGAGCGCGGAGGTTTCCTGCGCTGGCTGGTCCCTATCGGCCTGATCGTGGCCGGCGGCATCATGGTCTACCTGAACTCCCGCAAGAGCCCCGCCGTCAAGCCAACGGCACCCGCGGCACCCGCGGCACCCACCACCGGCATAGCTCCCACGCCGCCCAGCAAGCGCGACCAGGAGCACGTCTGAGGGGTGACGTCGCGCGTCCCCGATCTCCTCACGGTCAGGGCGCCACGAGGGGCGGTGACGCAGGCCGCGTCAGATGAGGCTCATCGTCACCCACGAGCAGCCCGACTTCGACGCGCTGGCTAGCCTGGCGCTCGCCAAGCTGCTCTTCCCCGGCTCGATCGCCACCATCCAGGGGGCGCTCAGCAAGCAGATAAGCGCGTTCCTCCGCCTCTACCGCGACGAGCTGGACCTCGTGGCTGCCGACAAGGTCGACCATGGCGCTGTTAGCGAGCTCGTCGTGGTCGACACCAACGATCCCAAGCGCATCCGCCCCTTCGACTCGCTGCTGGGCCGGGTGCCCGTCACCCTCTACGACCACCACCCGCAGGTGGCTGGCAGCATCGCCGCAGCCCGTGGGATAAGCGAGGCCATCGGCGCCACGGCCAGCCTGCTCACCCGTGAGCTGATGGCCACCGCCGTGACCATCCCGCCCCCGGTCGCCACACTCGCGCTCTTGGCCATCCACGAGGACACGGGCAACCTGACGTTCGACCAGACGCGCACCGACGACTACCGCGCCGCGGCGCACCTCCTCGCCTGCGGCGCCAACCTGCAACTCGTGCGCCGCTTCGCGCACACCACCCTCGACGCGGCACAGAGCGCCTTCCGCGAAGCCCTCCTGGCGCACGCTCAGCTCGAGACGGTGGCGGGCCGCCCGGTCGCCGCGGCGGCGTTCTCGCACCCGTACGTAGGGGGCGTCAGCGGCACCGTCAACGACCTCCTCGACCTGTACGGCGCCGACGCAGCCGTTGCCGCAGTGCGCATGGACGCGCGGACGCTGGTATTCGCGCGCGGCAACGGCCGCTTCGACTGCGCCGCCGCGCTGGAGGAGGCCGTGGGCGGCGCGGGCCACCCGGGAGCCGCCTTCGGCAAGTCGGACGACGCGCCCGAGGAGGTGCTGGAGAGGGTGCTGGCGGCCCTGGCAAACCACGCCACCCCGGCCCTCACCGCACGGGATCTCATGACCTCCCCGGTCCGCACCGTCACGCACCGCACCACGGTGGCGGAGGCGAGCGACAAGCTCCTCGTGTTCGGCCACAACGGCATGCCCGTCCTCGACGACTCGGGCCGCGTGCTCGGCGTCATCTCTCGTCGCGACATCGACCGAGCCGTTCGGCTGGGCCTGGCCGACTCGCAGGTGAGCGGCTTCATGACCCGCGACGTCATCAGCGCCCCACCCACCGCCACCCTCCCCGAGCTCGAGGCCCTCGTACTCGACCACAACATCGGCCGCATCCCGGTGGTGGAAGACGGGCACCTCGTCGGCATCGTCACCCGCACCGACCTCATCGGCGCGCGCCACCGCAGCGCCGGCACCGAGGACCTGGCCGCTCGCCTCCTCGCCCGGTTGCCCAGCAGCGTCAAGCGCGTCCTCGACGAGGCGGCCGCCACCGCCGGCACCATGCCCCTCTACCTGGTGGGCGGAACCGTCCGTGACCTCCTCCTCGGGGCCGGCGTCAAGGACGTGGACCTGGTCGTGGAAGGCGAGGCGGCAGAGAGCTTCGGCATGCGCCTGCAGTCGCGCCTGGGCGGCACGCTGTCGTGCCACGTCGACTTCGGCACCTGCACGCTGGCGCTCGACGGCGGGGTCATGCTCGACCTCGCCACCGCCCGCGAGGAGACGTACGCCCGCCCCGGCGTGCTCCCCGCCGTGACGCCCAGCTCGCTCCGCAAGGACCTGACGCGCCGCGACTTCAGCGTCAACGCACTGGCGCTGCGGCTCCAACCCCTCCCCCACCAACTCATCGACCCGTTCGGCGGCACCACCGACCTGGAGGCGCGCCAACTGCGCGTCCTCCACCCGCTCTCCTTCGTCGAGGACCCCACGCGCATCCTGCGAGGCGCGAGGCTGGCCGGTCGGCTCGGCTTCCGCTTCGAGCGCGGCACCCTGTCGCAGGCCAACGCGGCGCTCGACACGCGGTTCCTCGGCAACGTGAGCCGCTCGCGGCTCCGCGCCGAGCTGGAGCTCACGTTGGACGAGCCACGCGTCGCTCCGGCGCTCGGGGTGCTCGTGGAGCTGCACGCGCTGGAGGCCATGTTCGGGCTGCCGCGCGCCTCCGGGCGGCTCGACCCGTTGGCGCTCGCCACCGCCCTGGACAACCTGCGTGAGACCGAGGACGTCCCGAGCGAAGCGTACCTGCTCGCGCTCATGATCGGCGTCCCCGCGCCGGAACTGCAGACGCACGTCGAGGAGTTCAACTGGCCCAGGCGCCACCTGGTGAGCGTCGAGCGCGTGCGCCGCGTCTTGCTCCCTGACCTGCGCCCGACTCACGAGGGCCGGCCGGAACCGCTCAGGGACGAGGACCTCGAGGCGTTGGAGCCGCCAGCCCGGTGGCTCCTCCGGGCGATAGACCCGGAGCTGGCTCTGAGGGTGGAGCGGCTCGAGACGACCCCGCCCCGCAGGAAGCTGCGCGGGAGCGATGTGGTAGCCTTGGGCCTGCTGCCCGGACCCGGCGTCGGGCACGTGCTTAACGAAGTCGCCCGCGCCCGCGCGGAGCAGCGGGTGACTACCTTCGAAGAAGAACTCGACCTCGCGAGGCGGTTGGTCGGCGCCGAACGCCAAGCCGGCGGTCTGGAGTGACGCGATGTTCCTGAGGCTGATCAGCCAACCCAGCGTCCTGGTGATCGCGGCCATCGTCATGCTGATGGCGCTCATCTTCCACAACATCGTCCAGGCCTTCGTGGCCGAGAGGCTTGGCGACCGCAGCCCGCGGCTGGCCGGTTTCGCCGCCTTCGAGCCGCAGCGCCAACTCGACCCGTTCGGGGTCCTCTTCCTGTTGCTGCTGGGGTTCGGCTGGCCCCGCTCCGTGCCCGTCAACTCCCGCAACTACCGGGGGCGCGGGCGCGCGGAAGCGTGGGTGTGGCTGTCGGGCATCGGCGCCTACCTGGCGGTCGCGTTCGTGAGCCTCCTCGTCGCGGCCCTGTTCCGCTCGCTCAACAGCCCCATGTTGTACCTCGCTTTCGAGGTGGCGGCCAGCTACGCGCTACTGCACGCCGTCGTCAACCTGTTCCCGCTGCTCCCGCTCGACATGGGGCGCGCGGCCCTGGCGTGGGGTCACCCGGACGTGCGGCGCGTCATCATGCAGATCGCCCAGTTCGGCGTGCTGGGGTTCATGGTGTTCTTCTTCGTACTGAGCGCCACCGGCGTGATCCCGCGACTCATGGGGCTCTTCGAACAGCTGTTCTCTCGCATCATCGGCCTGATCCCCGGGCTCTGAACCCGGGCCCTCAGCCCGCGGCGGTGTCGACCAACCGCGCCGCCCGCTCCCTCACGTCCACGATCATCTGCACGAGGGGCACGTACGAGTCGAGGGTCTCCAGCAGCCGGCCAGCCGGGTCGAACTTACGGATGAAGTGGCCGCCGCGCCGCCCGGCGTAGAGGTAGCCGGAGTCGTCGACACCCAGGTCCACGAGGGTCTCCGTCACCTCGCCCTGGCGCGCGTCGAGCGCGAACGACACACCCACACGCCCGTCGGCCGTCACCTTGCGCACCTTGCTCGCGCTGGCGTCGGAGATGTACACGTTGCAGTCACCGTCGACCGCCATGCCGTCCAAGAGCCGCAGCCCGGCCTGCTCGGCGGAGACCTTGAAGGCCCACCTGGTCTGGTACTCGCCCTCCGCGCTGAGGCGCTGCACCTGACGGTTGCCGTAGTCCAGCACGTAGACGTTGCCCTTCGCGTCGACGGTCAGGTGGCGCGGGTCGTTGAAGGTGCCGTGGCCCTTCCCCGGCCCGCCGAAGCCCGCCAGGTAGCGACCGTCGTTCGTGAAGCGCGATACGAGATGGGTCTCACCGTCCAGCACGTACACCGTGTCGTCGGGCGCCACCGCCAGCGCCACCGGGTAGAGGAACTCGCCGGGCTGCATGCCGTACGGACCGAACGACAGCTTGATGTTGCCGTCGGGGGCCAGCTTGTGGATCATCTTGTGACCCTTCTGCCCGACCCGGTACTCGAAGATGGCGGCGAACAGGTCGCCGCTGGTGTCCACCCCGATAGACAGGGGCGCGGCCGAGAAGTTCCCGTCGCCCACGCCGATGTCGCCGACGGAGCTGTGCAGGGTCCCCTCGGTGTCGAGTATGCGCAGCACGCCCTGGCGGGCCGACACGGTCACGACGAGGCGCGTGGGCAGGTTCGCCGACTCGTCCACCTCCAGGTCGACGCTCTGGAGCGTGTCGTAGACCTCGTCCAGCGTTGGCCGCTCGTCGGGGTCCTTGGCGATCATGCGCATGACCAGTTGATCGAGTGCCTTGGGCACGCGCAGCTCCACCTGCCTGGGCGGCGGTGGGGTCTGGAAGATCTGCTGGTGGACGATGGCCTCGTAACCGCCCTTGAACGCCGTCTGCCCGGTGAGCATCTCGTAGAACACCAGGCCCAGCGAGTAGATGTCGGAGCGGTGGTCGATCTTGAGCCCGCGCGCCTGCTCGGGCGACATGTAGACGGGCGTGCCCACCCGGGCGCCGGTCATGGTGAGGCGCGACAGCACCTTGCCGCCGGCGATGCCGAAGTCCATGAGCTTGACGGCGTCCGGCTTGAGGCGGCTGCCGTCCTGCCCGTCGACCGGCCTGATGCCCCCGCGCGTGATCATCACGTTGGCCGGCTTGATGTCGCGGTGGATGATGCCCGCCGAGTGGATGTGCTGCAGGGCGCGTACCACGAGCTGCATGATCTCGACCGACAGTGGGATATCCAGCTCGTGCGACTCGATGTACCCCTCGAGGGAGCGGCCGTCGACGAACTCCATGACCATGTAGTGCTGCACGCCCACGGCGCCGTGCTCGAACGTGCTCACGATGTTGCGGTGGTTGAGGCGCTGTGCCACCTCGGCCTCGCGGTGGAAGCGCCGGATGAACTTGGCGTCCGCCACGTACTGCTCCATGGGGATCTTGAGCGCCACCACCTGCCCGTCGGACAGCCGCTTGGCGCGGTACACGCTGGCCATGCCGCCCGACCCGACCTTCTCCAGGAGCGTGTAGCCGGGCACGTCGGCGGCGTCGAACTGCGGCGCCGCGCCGCCGGAGGAGGAGCGCGCCTCCGCCGCCTGCCTGCGCCTCCGGTTGGCGGGGGCCACGCGGCTGCTCTTGGCCACCTGCACGGTGGCCGGTACCAGCAGGCCGAGCGCCAGGACCGACAGGATCATCGGGGTCATGGCGCGCTCCGCCCCACCGAGCCAGAGGACCGCCACCGTGAGGAGCACGGCCACCGACAGGAGCGCTCCCAGCAGCCACGCGGGGGCGCGCAGCAGGAGCGCCACCAGGAGAGCCCCCACCACCCACAGGACGATCATGTCTCGACCCCGAACACTACTGTCGTGATGTTATCCGGGCCGCCGCGCTCGTTCGCAAGGGCAATCAGTACTTCCACGTTGAGCTGACGGTCGGTGTTCGAGGTGATCTCGGCGAGGATCTCCTCGGGCTTGACCAGACCGTGGAGCCCGTCGGTCGACAACACCAGCACGTCGCCGGGCTCCACCGCCATCTCGATCACGTCCGGAGCGACCTGCGGGCGCGTGCCGAGCACGCGCGTGATGAAGTTGCGCCACTCGTGGCCCTCGGCCTCCTCCTCGTTGAGAAGGCCCTTCTCCAGTTGCTCCTCGACCCACGAGTGGTCCTTGGTCAGTTGGTAGATCTTGCTTCCGCGCACGAGGAAGGCGCGCGAATCGCCGACGTGGCCCAGGTAGGCCCGCCCCCTGAGGATCGCAACGCACGTGAGGGTGCTGCCCATGCCGCGCCGGCTGGGCTGCTTGATCGCGGCAGTGTACACGCGCCGGTTGGCCAGCCGCATGGCCTTGTCGATGAGGCTGCCGACCCCGACCACCGGCTTGTGGGCGCGCACCTCCTCCACGTAACGGGAGAACGACTCGTCGAGCACCTCGGTGGCGAGCTTGCTGGCCACCTCGCCGGCCGCCGCGCCCCCCATGCCGTCGGCGACGGCCAGGAGCGTCAGGTCCCCACCGTCGAGCGGGAAGCTCCAGACGCGGTGGAAGTCCTCGTTGAATGGCCGCACACGACCCACGTCGGAGCCGTGGCCCACGTTATGACCGAGACGCACACCCCGAGTCTACATTGTGAGGGCCAGCCAGGGTCCCGCCTGGGGCCCCGTCAGTTGCCCTTGGCCCGTGGGCGCCGCACCGTCTGCAGGTACGGGTAGCGCTCGAGCATGCCTCTGACGTCGTTGAAGAGGCTGGTGGCCTCGTCCACGCCCGTGGGGACGTCCTGCAACCGCAGGTAGGCCGTCTGACCGCCGGGGAACACGAGCGTCGGCGTTCCGAACACGTCGCGCGCCGCGGCCCTCGAATGCTCCACTGCCAGGGCGGTGCGACCCTCGGGGTTGGCGAGCTCATGCTCGAACTGCGCAAGGTCGAGGCCGACCCGCTGGGCCACGCTGGTCACGGTGGCGAAGTCGAACGGCTGGTAGCGCAGGTGGTTGGCGCGCTGCAGCTCGAGCCGGAACGCGTCGTGCGCATCTTGCCCCTGCTTGCGGGCCGCGAGGGACGCCAGGAACGGCAGCAACCCCTTGCAGCCGTCCTTGTCGGCACGGTCAAGCGGCTCGTTCCATAGCTGCCAGCCGACGCTCTCCCCGTTCAGGCGCACGTACTCGCTCTGGAAAAGCGAGAAGTGCTCCCATCCGACCTCGAGCCCGAGCGGTCCCTGCACGAGGGCTATGAGCTCAGCGACGCGCCACGAGAACGGACACACGTAGTCGAAGTAGATCGTGACGCGCTCGCGCATGGCGCCACTACATCATCGGCACCGCCGGCACGGGGTAGTCGAAGACACAGCCGCCTCAGTTCGTGTCGGTGCCGCCGTCGTCCGTGGGCGGCTTCGCGGCCGCCTCCTCCCGCTGCGGCGGCTCGGGGATCGGCCCGAAGCGCGCCTCGTAGCGCCTGAGGTTGTCGTCGAGGCTCCTGAGGAGCGCCTTGGCGTGGCGGGGACTGGTTACGAGCCGCGCCGTCACCACGGGTTGCTGGCCAGGGACGACCAGCACGAAGTCGAGGAGGAACTCGTCGGGCGTGTGAGCTATCACGGCGCCGTTGGTCGGGCGACCCCGCGCCGTCTCCTTGTCGATCTCGAACTTGAGCGGGTTCATGCCCCAGGCTAACCGCAACGCCGATGAGGGACCTGCGCCCGTCCCCGCATGCGCCCTGGCCCCCGCGCGGTTCAGGCGTGCTCGGTCGAGCGGGCCAGGTCCTCGAAGCGGCGCAGCCTGCCCTTGACGGCCAGGCGGGCCCGCCCGAGGTCGGCGTCGCCCTGCACCCCCACGACCACCACGCGGTCGGTGTCCGCCAGGGGCACGAACAGCAGCGGTCCGGTGTCGAGGTTCACCATCACCTGGCTCGGGCGCCCGTCCGGAGCGTCGTCCGGCAGCAGGCCGCCGAGGGCGGTGGCGGCGGCCAAGGCGGTGGTGGTCAGTCCGGCGGCGCGAGCGAGGGCAGCGGAGTCGTGGGCGCGGCTCGCGAGGAGGTCCCCCGCGCCGTCCACCAGTGCCGCCACGGTGGCGCCCCGCACGGCGAGGAGCTCGCCCAGCAACTCGTCGAGCTCACCCGACCGCTTGGCCTCCACCGTCACGCGAAGGCGCCTGCCAGGCGGTTACACACGTCGGCAGCCTCCCGCCTCACGGAGCCCAGGTCGGCCGAAGGGCCCACCACCACGAAGAGGAACAGCTCCCGGTCGATGCGGCGAGCGAGGTAGCCGCCGTCCTCACCGAGCGCCACGAGCTCGTCGATGGGGCCACCGAGCTGCCGACTCATCTCACCGCCCACCAGCGTGAGGACGGTGGTGAGGTCGGCGGCGACGTGCTCGAGCGCGGCCTCGTCCGGGGCCGACCTGAGCTCGGTGGAATGCGCTTCGGTGGGGTGCCGCTCGACCAGGAGGCCGTCCATGCCCGCGACGGCAACCACCCGGCAGCCAGGGAGCTGCGCCCAAAGGCTCGCGAGGATGTCCTCTAGGTCGGTCATCGGCGGCACTCTAGCACCCGTGCCGCGGGGGCGCCGTGCGGCGGTTCATACGTCCGCCGCCTTGTTATCCTGACCTCGATGACACAACTCCACGTGCGCGCGCCCGAGGGCGCCCTCGCCCCCATCGTCCTGCTCCCCGGCGACCCCGACCGCGCCACCCTGGTCGCCGAACAGTTCCTGGAGGGCGCCGAGCGGTACAACTCGTAC
The DNA here is from genome assembly GCA_964398765.1 of uncultured bacterium. GTDB lineage: Bacteria > Deinococcota > Deinococci > Deinococcales > Trueperaceae > JAAYYF01. The sequence continues at coordinate 12,093 of CAYNNL010000003.1, forward strand.
CGTCACCTCTACGGTTACACGGGCACCTACCGCGGCGTGCGCGTGAGCGTGCAGGCGACCGGCATGGGTTCCCCCAGCGTGGCCATCGTGGTGGAGGAGCTCGTGCGGCTGGGCGCCAAGACGCTCGTGCGGATAGGCACGAGCGGCGTGGTCGGCGCCGGCATCGAGCCGGGCGACCTGATCGTGGCGACGGGCAGCGTCCCCAACGAGGGCACGACCCGCCAGTACCTAGGCGCCGAACCCTACAGCGCCGTGCCCGACTTCGACGTCACGGCCGCGCTGGCCGCGTCGGCGCGGCGCGTGCGAGCGGCCACGCACGTCGGGCTCATTCAGACCGAGGACGCCTTCTACGCCACATCGGCCGCTTCCGTCCCACCGCTCGCAGCCAAGGGCGTGCTGGCGCTCGAGATGGAGGCCTCCGCCCTCTTCACGCTCGGCAAGCTGCGCGGGGCGCGCACCGGCTGCATCCTGGTCGCCAGCAACCGCATCGGCGACACCAGCTTCGTGGCGCCGGAGGTCCTGGACGCGGCCGTCAAGGACATGATCAGGGCGTCGCTCGACGCCTGCACCGACCTCGCGGCCGCCGACGCGCGAGGCGAGAGGAGCCGTGCATGAACGTAGCCGTGATAGGAGCGGGCACGATGGGTTCGGGCATCGCGCAGACGTGCGCGCTGGCCGGGCACGACGTCGCGCTGCTCGACACAAGCCACGAGGCCCTCAAGCGGGCCGACGCCACCATGCGGAGCAGCCTCGCGCGCATGGTCAAGAAGGAGTCGATCGACGAGGCCGCGGCGGCCGAGGCCATCGACCGCGTGAGGTTGAGGCACGGCATCGCCGGCTTGGAAGGCGCCGGCGTGGTGATCGAGGCAGTGTTCGAGTCGCTGGACGTCAAGCGCGAGGTGTGGGGGCAGATCGCGGCCGCCACCTCGGAGGGAGCGCTCCTGGCAACCAACACCTCGAGCCTCTCGGTCACGGCCATCGCCGAGTTCAGCGGCCGTCCTGAACGGTTCTGCGGCATGCACTTCTTCAACCCCGTGCCCGTCATGGCGCTGGTCGAGGTCGTGCGCGGCCTGCGCTCGCGCGACGAGACGGTCGAGCAGGCTCGCGCGTTCGCGGAGGGGATCGGCAAGACCCCCATCGTGTGTGAGGACAAGCCCGGCTTCATCGTCAACCGGCTCCTCGTCCCCTACATCAACGACGCCGCCCACGCGCTCTCGGAAGGGGTGGCCAGCGCCGAGGACATCGACAAGGCCATGAGGCTCGGGGCGAACATGCCCATAGGGCCCCTCGCCCTCGCCGACCTCGTCGGGCTGGACGTGTGCCTCGCGGCAACCGAGTCGCTACTCAGCGAGTTCGGCGACCCCAAGTTCCGCGTCGCCCCCCTTCTGAGGCAGCTGGTCAGGGCCGGTCGCCTCGGCCGCAAGAGCGGCGAGGGCTTCTACAACTACTGAGGGCGCCGGCAGCGGCCGCCCACCGACAGGAGTCGCCAACATGACAGACGACCACCACGACGAGCACGAGTACGACGAGCCGTTCCAACACGTCCGCTACGAGCGCGACGGCGACATCGCCGTGGTGACGGTGGCCCGCCAGGCCGCGTTGAACGCCCTCAACCAGGAGGTGCTGTTCGAGCTGGGCATGGCCTTCGACATGGCCGCCGCCGACGGCGGCGTCCGCGCCCTCGTCATCACGGGCGCCGGGAGGGCGTTCGTGGCGGGCGCCGACATCGCCGCCCTGCGCGACCTGAGCGACGCGTTCGCCGCGCGCGAGACGTCGCTGGGCGGGCAGGACGTGGCCAACACGCTGGCGGCGCTACCGTTCCCGACCGTGGCCGCCATCAACGGCTTCGCCCTCGGCGGGGGCCTCGAGCTGGCGCTGGCCGCCGACCTGCGCGTCGCCTCACCAGGCGCGCGCATGGGCCTACCCGAGGTCGGGCTCGGGCTCATCCCGGGGTTCGGCGGCACCCAGCGCCTGCCGCGCCTCATCGGCCTCGGCCGGGCGCTCGACCTCATCCTCACCGGCCGGCACGTGTCGGCGGAGGAGGCGCTGCAGCTCGGGCTCGTCAACCGCGTGGCGGACGACGCCCTCGGGGCCGCGCTCGAGCTGGCGCGGTCGGCGGCCAAGAACGCCTCCATCGCCCTCGGCCTCGCCAAGGAGGCGGTGGTCCGCGGCCTCGACGTCACGCTAGACGAGGGCCTCGAGATCGAGGCCGACCTGTTCGGCATGGTGGCCACCACCGCCGACATGCGGGAGGGCACCAGCGCTTTCCTGGAGAAGCGCGCCCCGGACTGGTCGGACAGCTGACGCCGCCCGGCGCGCCGTCCGGCGGAGGCCCGCTTGGAGGACGCGGCAGCGCGCGTAACATGGGCCCATGCCGTTCCGCATAAAGGTCTCGCTCGCCATCGTCGCGCTGCTGGTGGCGAGCGTCGTCGTGGTGCCTCTGGTGGTGCCGATCTCGCCACCCCCGGACACGCTGCCGCTGCCGGGCGCCGTCGCCCTCGCCGCTCGAGCCGACGGCGAGCTGGTCGAGGCCGCCGGGGTGGAGCTCTACACGCTGACGACCCCGTTCGCCGGGCAAGGCGATGCGCCGGTCACGTTCGTCCTGCTGCACGGCTACGCCTCGAACGCCTTCTCGTTCGACGCCGCCACGCCCGGCCTGTCGCGGCTTGGCGACGTCGTGGCCTTCGACCGTCCCGGCTTCGGGCTGGCGTCGCGCCCGGACCCGGCCGACTTCGCGCCCGGAGAGAACCCGTACGGGGAGGACGCCCAGGTGGCGCAGCTCGCCGCCCTGCTGCACGATCTGCCCGCCCACCCGCACGTGCTGGTGGGCGTCAACTCGGGCGGTGTGCTGGCGCTCGAACTTGCGCTGCGCCGCCCCGAGCTCGTGGATGGACTCGTGCTCGTCGGCGCGCCCGCCTACCTCCTCAGCCAGGGACAGGGCGCCCCGCGCTGGCTGCTCAAGACGCCGCAGTTACGCCGCATCGGCCCGGTCCTCATGCGCCAGGTCGCCGGACCGCCGGGGACGCAGATGTACGAGGGCTCGTGGTTCGACCCGTCGGCCATCACCGACGAGCAGCGCGCCGCGCGCGGCGTGGCGACCACGGTGGACGGCTGGGACGAGGCGCTGTGGCAGGTCTCCCTCGCCGGGCCGCCGGCCGGCCTGGCGGGCCGACTGGCGGAGGTTGCCGCCCCCGCGCTCGTGGTGGCCGGCGCGGCCGCCGGCAGCGTGCCCCTCTCCGAGGCGGAGCGGTTAGCCACCGAGCTGCCCAACGCCACGCTCGTGCAGCTCGTCGAGTGCGGCGACCTGCCGCAGGAGGAGTGCCCGCAGCAGCTGGTCGACCTCGTGGCCGCCTGGCTCCCGGGCGGCGTGACGGCGCGGTAGACTCGCCGCCATGGATCTGCTGAGACGATTGTCGGAGGCGCCAGGGGTCCCCGGGCGCGAGGAGCAGGTGCGTGCCATCATCCGCGCCGAGCTGGCCGGCCTGGTGGACGACCTCTCCGTCGACGCCATGGGCAACCTGACCGCCGTGAAGCGGAGCGGCAAGCCGGGGGCACCGAGGGTGATGGTCGCGGCGCACATGGACGAGATCGGCTTCCTCGTCCGGCACATGGACGACAAGGGCTTCCTGCGCGTGCAGCAGCTCGGTGGGTTCGATCCCCGCAACCTGTTCGCCCGCCAGGTGCACGTGCACGCCTCGAGATCAGGCGAGACCCTGCTCGGGGTCATGAACCCGGCCGGCAAGCCCATACACATCAGTACCCCGGAGGAGCGCACCAAGGTCCCGACCCTCGACCAGTTCTACGTCGACCTTGGCCTGAGCGGAGACGAGGTCAAGGCTAAGGTTCGCGTGGGCGACATGATCACGCTGCGGCAGTCGTTCGAGGACCTGGGTGCTGTCGTGACGGGTAAGGCCCTCGACGACCGGACAGGCTGCTGGATCCTCATCGAGACGATCAAGCGCCTCCAGGGCGCCGACTCGAACTCCGACCTGTACGCGGTGTTCACCACCCAGGAAGAGGTCGGCCTGCGTGGGGCGCAGACGGGCGCCTACGCGGTGGAACCCGACTACGGCATCGCCCTCGACACCACCTTGGCCGTCGACACGCCCGAGATCGGCGACCACATGCGCGTCACGCAACTCGGCGCCGGCACGGCCCTCAAGGTCATGGACTCCAGCATCATCAGCACCCGCTGGCTCCTCGACCATTTCATCGACCTGGCGGAGCGGCACGAGATCAAGTACCAGCTCGAGGTCCTGCCCCTCGGGGGCAACGACGCGGCCGCGCTCCAGCGCGGCCGCTCCGGGGCGCCGGCCTTCACCATCTCGACCCCGTCGCGCTACGTGCACACGGTCACGGAGATGGTCTCGAAGTCCGACCTCGAGGGCGCGGTGCAGCTGCTCACCGCCTTCGTGCGCGAGGGCGGTCCCGGCCCGGAAGGCGGTCACGACCGAACATGAGCTCCCGCCGCACGGACGGCCAGGCGAGGTGACGCGGTGAACATCGGACTCATCTCCGACGTCCACGCGAACGTCATCGCGCTCGAGGCCGTCCTGGGGGCCCTCGAGGACAGGGGCGTCGACATGGTCCTCTGCCTTGGCGACCTCGTCGGCTACGGGCCGGCGCCCAACGAGACCATCGCCCTGATCCGCTCCGCCGGGGTGGCGTGCACGCTGGGTGCGTCGGACGAGCGCGTGGCGTACGACTTCGTGGCCACCGGCAAGCGCCGCCGCGGCGTGGCCGACGAGATCCTCAGCTGGACCAAGGGCGTCCTCGAGCCCGACCACCTCGGGTTCCTTCAATCCCTACCCGTACAGAAGCGCGTCAACACCCCGGCAGGGTGGCTGCGGTTCTTCCACGGCACCGTCGACAGCTCAGGCGGGCGGCTGAACCTCAACCAGGACCCGCACTCCCTCACGCGGCTGCTCGAGCAGCACCGCTGCTCCATCCTCGCGTCGGGCGCAACGCACGTGCCGTTCTTCAGGCGCGTGGGACCCACCGGCCTGGTGGTCAACCCCGGCTCGGTGGGCCTGTCATTGAACGGCGAGCCCGGCGCCGACTACGCCCTCCTGACCCTCACGGAGAGCGGCATTGAGATCGAGATGGACAAGGTCGAGTACGACTACGCCGCTGTCGCCTTCGACATCGTGGCGTGGGGCATCTCGCCCCTGGTGGCGGAGGCCGTGCAGATGGGCCGCATGCCCGACAAGCTGGCCGTGGCCGACGACGACCGCGACTGAGCCACGGACGCCCGGCTCAGGCCAGTTCCAGCCCCAACGCCAACCCCTCACCGCCGCCGATGCAGATGCTGGCGACGCCGCGCTTCTTGCCCTTGAGGCGCAGCGCGTTGATGAGCGTCACGAGGATGCGGGCGCCGGACGCGCCGATGGGGTGCCCCAGGGCGACGGCGCCGCCATGCACGTTGACGACGTCCGGGCTCAGGCCGAACTCCTCCATGACCGCCATCGGCACCACGCTGAACGCCTCGTTGACCTCGAACAGGTCCACGCTGGCCGCGCTCCAACCGAGCTTGTCGAGCAGGCGCTTGGTGGCCTCCACGGGCGTGACGGTGAACCACTCGGGCTCGAGCGCCGCTCCGGCCCAGCCGTGCACGCGGGCCAGCACGGGCATGGAGCGGGCGGCCGCGACCTCCTCGCTGGTGACGACAAGCGCCGCGGCGCCGTCGTTGAGGGTGCTGGCGTTGGCGGCGGTGACGGTGCCGGTCGCCTCGAACGCGGGCCTGAGCCGCGGCATCTTCTCGAAGTCGACCTGGGCGGGTCCCTCGTCGTGTTCGATGGTCACGCTGCCACGCCTGCCGGCCACCTCGACCGGGACAATCTCGGCGGCGAAGGTGCCGTCCTCCACCGCCGCTTGTGCCCTACGGTACGAGCGCTCAGCGTACGCGTCCTGCGCCTCGCGGCTGAAGGAGTACTTACTGGCGCACAGCTCCGCGCACGAACCCATGTGCTTGTCGCCGTAGGCGTCCCATAGGCCGTCCTTGATCATGGAGTCGATCAACTTGGCGTCACCCAACCGCAGGCCGGCGCGCGCGCCCGGCACCAGGTAGGGCGCGTTCGTCATCGACTCCATGCCGCCCGCCACCACCACCTCGGCGTCGCCGACCATGATGGCGCGGCCCGCCTGGATCACGGCCTCCAGGCCGGAGCCGCACATCTTGTTGAGGGTGACCGCGGGCGTGGCGGCGCCGAGGCCACCCTTGATGGCGGCCTGCCGGCCGGGAGCCTGCCCTTGGCCCGCCTGCAGCACGTTGCCCATCAGGGCCAGGTCGACACCGCCCGGCGCCACGCCCGCGCGCCTGACGGCCTCGGCGACGGCTGCCGCGCCGAGTTCCGCGGCGGTCACGGTGCTGAAGGCGCCCTGGAAGGCGCCGATCGGAGTGCGCACGGCACTCGAGATGACCAACCTCATCTAGTTACCTCCGGTAGCGGGTCCAGTGGCGGCGCCCGACCCGCCGGGCTCGCCCACAGCGTACAGGGCGCCGAGCGTGCCTCAACGCCGGAAGGCGACCTCGGCGGACACTCCGGCCCACTCGACCTCGAGCGGGCGGTACAGGTCGAAAGACGCCGGCAGCAGCACGACGCCCGCCACCGGCGCTGCCGGTCCGACCGCGTCCGGAGCGCCCTGCTGAAGGAGCAGCCGGTACGGGTGGCGGACCTCGAGCACCCGCCCTGCCTGTGAGAACCGCAGCGTCGCGTCCCACGGCTCGTCCGCCAGGGCGACGACCTGCAGGAGCAGCACGTTGTCCGCGCCAGCGCCCGACCCCCAGGCGGCGGCCATGGCCGCGTCCACCTGCGCCGTGAGTTCCGGGCGCGCCAGCGGGAGCAGGGTGAGGTCCAGCAGGCTCAGCTCCACGTCACCGGCGTAGAGCCGCAACACGGTGACGCCCGGACCCAGTTCGGTGACGTCCCAGGCGCCGTCCGCCGCTTCCACCGTCTCGCTCAAGGGCGCCCCCGTGAAGGTCCCGAAGGCCAGGTCCGCCTCGCCGCCGCCCGCCAGGCGCAGCCCGGCGGCCCCCTCCAGGGGCTGCACCCCCAGGTACTCGAGCGCGTCGAGTGGCGCCCACCAGTCGGACCCGACCACCACGACGGGCGCCGAGAACGACACTTCCGTGGGCCCGCCGTCGCCGGGACTCTGCCGCAGCCCGGCGCTCGAGCCGGCGAAGAACGTGACCACCCCCAGCTCGCCACGGTAGGTGAGGGCGTCGCCCGCCTCGGTGGCCACCACCCCCGCCGCGTGGGCGAGGTCGTGCAGTTCGGCGTACACGGTCCCTCTGTCGCTCACCCCCCGCACGGTCCTGGTCACCTGCGCGTGCGCGAGGGGGGCTGACACCGCCAACCAGAGAGCGACCGTCCAGAGCAGCGTTGCGCGTGTCCGCGGCATCGCCGCGAGCCTAGCACGCGCTCGGCGGCGGCTAGAATGCGGCCAGGCGAGCCCGTCCGCCGGAAGGAGCCACCTCCATCGAGAAGGTGCACGGCCGCGTGAGCGGCCTCAAGACGAACCAACTTAAGCGGCTCAGCAACCTATACAGGCGGCGCGTGCCGCCGGAGGCGGCGCTCACCACCGAACTGGCGCGCGCCATGGCCGACCTCACGGTGGAGCTCGGGCGCGGCGTCTGCCTCCTGCTGGACCGCAGGGGCAGGGTCGCCACCGTGGCTGTCGGCGACGCGGCCGACACGCCCCTCCCGCCCGTCGCCGGTGAGGCGCAGTCGCGCCTCTACGGGTTGCGGCTCGTCCACACGCACCTCAAGCCCACGGGCCTGTCGGGGAGCGACCTCACGACGCTGTTCATGAACCGGCTCGACGCCATCGTGGCCATCGACGTGAGCTCGCCCAAGAGCGGCACCAACGTGGCCGTGATCGGCCCCGCGCACCTCGCCTTCGTCGCACCCGCCGCTAGCGACGCCGAGGACTGGCTGGTCGAGGCGCCCATGAGCGTGCGGGAGCTGGAGGCCATCGACTTCCTCGAGCGGCTGCGGGCCCTCGAGGAGGAGCTCGGCCGGGACGCGAGCGGCCGCGAGGTGCGCAGGAGCAGCACCGAGCGCGCAGTGCTCGTCGGACTCGTCGGCCGCGAGGGCGCGGCGGAGGCCGATTCGCGCATGGCGGAGCTGGCCGAGCTCGTGCGCAGCGCCGGCGCCGAGACGGCGGCGCAGACGCTGCAGCACCGCGACCGCCCCGACCCGCGCACGCTCGTGGGGGAGGGCAAGCTGCAGGAGGTGGTCGCGCTGGCGTTCCATGAGGACGCCGACCTGCTCGTATTCGACCGCGAGCTCTCCCCCGCCCAGGCGAGGGAGATAGAGGCGTTCACCAAGCTGAAGGTGCTCGACCGCACCCAGGTGATCCTCGACATCTTCGCGCAGAACGCCCGCGGCTTCGAGGCACAGGTCCAGGTCGAGCTGGCCCAGCTCCACTACCAGCTGCCGCGCCTCGCCGGCCGGGGGCAGGCCATGAGCCGCCTGGGCGGCGGCATCGGCACGCGCGGCCCCGGCGAGACGAAGCTCGAGGTCGACCGCCGCAAGATCCGCGACCGCATCACCAACTTGGAGGAGGCCGTCGACACCATCAGCCGCCGCCGGAGCGAGACGCGCAAGCAGCGCAGGCGCGGCACCACGCCCACCGTCGCGCTCGTGGGTTACACGAACGCGGGCAAGTCCACCCTCTTCAACGCCCTCGCCAAGGCCGACGTGGTGGCGCGCGACGAGCTGTTCGCCACGCTCAGGCCGACCAGCCGCGAGGGGTGGCTGGCCGCCCTCGGACCGTACGGCGGCAAGGTCGTCTACACGGACACGGTGGGCTTCATCCGCGACCTGCCCGAGGAGCTGGTGAACGCCTTCCGGGCCACGTTGGAGGAGCTGCACGAGGCCGAGCTCCTGCTCCACGTGGTCGACGGCGCCACGCCGGGCGCCCCCGATAGGGTGGCGGCGGTGCAGCGCGTCCTCAGCGAGCTCGAGCTGGAGGTGCCCGGGCAGGTGGTGCTCAACAAGCTCGACGCGGCCGACCCGGCGGTGATCGCCGAGCTGGCGCGGCGCTACGACGCCGTGGCCGTCTCGGCCGCCACGGGCGCCGGGCTCGACGCCCTCAAGGACCTGCTCGCCGGGCGCCTCGCCCTGGTCGGGGCGCCCGCGCCGCTGAACCCGGACCACCGGGGCGACCACAGCCACGCCGGCTAGTGCCGGCCCTGCCGGTCGCACGCCCACGCCGTTCGCCCCGCCTACCGACCTAGTTCCGGTGCCCGAACAGCGCCGCCGGCACGAACAGGGCGGCCTGCGTCAGCACTATCGTCGCGCCGCTCGGCACGTCCAGGTAGAAGGAGACGGCCAAGCCGACTAGCGTGCTCACCACGCCCAGGAGCACGCTCAGGTAGGTCATCTGCACCAGGGTGCGGGCCAGCAACCTGGCCGCGGCCGCCGGGATGACGAGGTAGGCGGCCATCAGGACGATCCCGACCACGCTGGCGCTCACCGCTATGATCACCGCGGCCAGAAGGAAGAGGCCCAGCTCGATGGCGGCCGTGGGCACGCCGTCGCTGCGTGCCAGCTCGTCGTCGAACGTGGCGTAGCCGAGCTTGCCCCACGCCGCCACCAACGACGCCACGCTGAGGACGGCCACCACCGCGATGACGAGGAGGTCGCCCTCCCTCACCCCGAGTATCGACCCGAACAGCAGGTCCATGACCGAGACGCCGAGGTTCACGTCCGGGGGGATGAGCGAGAAGAACGTGACACCGAGGGCCACACTGACGGCGAAGGCCACGCCGATGGCCGTGTCGGAGCTGAGTCGGGTGCGCTTGCGCAGCGCGGCGATGACCAGCGCTGCCAGGAGCGTGAACGGCAGCGCCACCCAGAGCGGGTGCTTCAACAGCGCGCTCCCGCCGCCGATCAGGCCGCTCGTGACGATGACCCAGGCCCCGATGCCCATGCCGCCGAAGGCGGCGTGCGCCAACCCGTCTCCCAGGAACGCCAGCCGGCGCTGGACGACGAACACCCCGAGGACGCCTGCCATGACGGCGAGGGCGAGGCCGGCGAGGACCGCGCGTTGGAAGAACGGTAGGGAGAGCGCCTCGAAGATGGTCACGGTGCTGGAGCGATCATAGTGCTGGTGCGTGGGCGTGACGCTTGTGACCGAACGCCGCCTGCAGGTTGTCCTCCGTCATGACCTCGGCGGGTGGGCCGAAGCCGCACACGCGCCGGTTGAGCACGAGGACGTGATCGGCGTGGTAGCGCGCCGCGGCCAGGTCGTGTGTGACCATGACCACGGTCGCCCCGCTGTCGGCCTGGTACTCCTCCATCAGGTCGTTGATGTCGCGCTCGGCAAGGAAATCGACGCCGGTGGCCGGCTCATCGAGCACCACGAGTGCCGGCTCGCGAACGAACGCGCGCGCCAGGTAGGCGCGTTGGAGCTCCCCTCCCGACAGCCTCGCCAGCGGCCGGCCGGCCAGTTGCGCCGCGCCCACCCGGCGGAGTGCCGTCAGGGCGCGCTCCCGCTCGGCCGGCACCACCCGGCCTGGCCACGAGCGGCGCATCCCTGTCGTCACGAGCTCGAGCGCCGTTGCGGGGAAGGTGCGGTCGAACGTCTTGAGCTGCGGCACGTAACCGATCCGCTCCGGGGTAGTGCCCGGACGCTGGCCTAGCACCAGGGCTCGGCCCGCCAGGGGGGCCGTGAGGCCCAGCACTACCCTCACGAGCGTCGACTTGCCCGCCCCGTTGGGACCGACCACCGCCAGCGACGCGCCCACCGGCAACTCGAACGACACGTCGTCGAGCGCGACGAAGTCGTTGAAGCGCACGGTCACGCCCTCGAGGCGCAACGAAACGGCGCCGCCCACCGGGAGCGGCGCCGGGTCCGTCACGACTGCCTTCTCAGACCGGCTTGTTCGGGTTGACGAACATGGTCGGGTCGAGCTGGCGGATGGCCTTGGCGCTCAGCCAGACGCGCATGGGGCGGCCGTCCACCCACACCGTGCGCTTCTGCAGGTTGGGCTTGAGGGTCCGCTTGTGGACGCCGACCTGCTTGAGACCGACCCCGCCCTTGCGCTTGGCGGAGCCCTTGCGGATGCTTGTGGTGGTGCTGCGGGTGCGCTTCCCGGTTACGGCACAGACGCGCGGCATTCTCTCCTCCGTTGCTACGGGGCCGCGTTCTCGTGCCCCGACCGAAAGCTGGACTACAAGGCGGGCCGTCGGGCCTCGCCACCGAGCGCTTGATGTTAGCACAGCGCCCCGTGGCGCTGCCAACCCCGTGGGCCGCGGGCGCCGCCCAGGTCCGAAGTGGGCGCCGCCCAGGTTCACCGTGGGCGGTAGCATCGGCCCCATGACGCGCCAAGACCTCGCCCGCACCATCACCTCTCGTTCGCTGCTCCGCGGCGAGTTCCTCCTCCGTTCGGGCGCCATCAGCAACGAGTACTTCGACAAGTACATGTTCGAGTCGGACCCGGCCCTGCTCCGCACCATCGCGGAGGCGCTCGCGCCCCTGCTGCCGGCGGACGTGGACGCCCTCGCGGGCCTGGAGCTCGGCGGGGTGCCCCTCGCCGTGATGCTCTCGCAGGTTACGGGCCTCCCCACGCTGTTCGTCAGGAAGAAGGCCAAGGAGTACGGCACGCGGCGCTTCGCGGAGGGCGGCGAGCTGGCCGGCGCGCGGTTGGTGGTCGTGGAGGACGTGGTCACGTCGGGCGGGCAGGTCGTGTTGTCGACGCGCGACCTGCGCGGCGCCGGCGCCACCGTCGTGCACGCGGTGTGCGTGATCGACAGGGAGGCCGGCGGGCCCGAGGCGTTGGCCGCGGAGGGGGTGGCGTTGAGAGCCCTCTTCACCATGAGCGAGCTGAAGGCGGGTTGAGCGCCGCGCCGAGGCCGTGGTCCCGGCGACCGTAGACTGGTGCATGAGCCAAGACACCGATGACCGACACGACGCCACGGAAGACACGCTCTTCGCCAAGATCGTCCGCCGCGAGATCCCGGCCGACATCGTCTACCAGGACGACCTCGTCACCGCGTTCCGCGACATCCACCCGCAGGCACCCGTCCACGTGCTGCTCGTCACCAACGCCGTCATCCCAACCGCGGCAGACGTGGAGTCCCGGCACGAGGCGGCGCTCGGGCGCCTCTTCACGGCGGCCCGCAAGGTCGCGGAGCAGGAGGGGCTGGAGCAGGGCTACCGCCTGATCGTCAACTGTAAGGAGCACGCGCACCAGGAGGTCTATCACCTCCACATGCACCTGCTGGGAGGTCGGCCGCTAGGCCCGCTCCTCGTGCGTCCGGCCTAGCCGGACGTCGCCACCGCGGGCCGGCGCGCGTCAGCCCCTGTACTCGCCCCAGACCTCCCTGAGCACGCCGCACACCTCGCCGAGCGTCGCTCGCCGCGCGAAGGCGGTCTGCACGGCCGGGAAGATGGGGGCAGAGGCGCCAGCTCCGGGGCCGTCCTCGCCCTCCGCCACGCGCCGCAGCTCCCGCAGAGCGTCCGATAGGGCCGCGCCGTCGCGCCCGCGGCGGAACGCGGCGAGGTCGGCGGACCTGCGCCCCTCCAGCTCTGGGTCTATCGCCTGGATGGGCACCTCGCCTGCGTCGTCCTCAGCGAAGCGGTTGACGCCCACCACCACCCTCTCGCCCGACTCGATCTCCCGTTGGAAGCGGTAGGCGGACTCCTCGATCTCGCGCTGAACGAACCCCGCCTCGATGGCCTGCACGGCACCGCCGAGGTCGTCGACCTGGGCCATGATCGCCAGCGCGGCGGCCTCGAGCTCGTCGCACAGGTTCTCGAGGTAGTAGCTGCCCGCCAACGGGTCCACGGCGCGAGCGACGCCGGTCTCGTAGGCGAGGATCTGCTGCGTGCGGAGCGCCAGCCGGGCGCTGGCGGGCGTGGGGAGCCCGAGGGCCTCATCCAGCGCGTTCGTGTGCAGGCTCTGCGTTCCGCCGAGCACGGCGGCAAGCGCCTGGTACGCGGTCCGCACCACGTTGTTGTCTGGTTGCTGCGCCGTCAGGGTGCTGCCGCCCGTCTGCGTGTGGAAGCGCAGCATCTGCGAGCGCGGCTCGGTGGCACCGAACTCGTCGCGCATGAGCCTGGCCCACATGCGCCTGGCCACGCGGAACTTGGCGACCTCCTCGAGCAGGTCGCTGTGACACGCGAAGAAGAAGGAGAGGCGCGGGGCGAACTCGTCTACCTTCAGCCCGGCGCCGAGCGCGGCCCTCACGTAGGCGCGCGCGTTGGACAGCGTGAACGCCAGTTCCTGGGCGGCGGTGGCGCCCGCCTCGCGGATGTGATAGCCGGAGATGCTGATGGTGTTGAAGGTCGGCAGCTCGCGGGCACAGTGCGCGAACAGGTCGGTCACGAGGCGCATGCTGGGCCCGGTCGGGTAGATGTACGTGCCGCGCGCCACGTACTCCTTGAGGATGTCGTTCTGCACGGTCCCGCCGAGCCGCTCCGGAGCGACCCCCTGCTCCCGGCCGACCAGCACGTAGAGCGCCAGCAGCATCATGGCGGGCGCGTTGATCGTCATGGATGTCGTGACGCCGTCCAGGGGTATGCCCTGGAAGAGCTCGCGCATGTCGTCCAGCGTGGCGATGCTCACGCCCACGCGGCCGACCTCGCCCTGCGCCAGCGGATCATCCGGGTCCAGGCCGAGCTGGGTGGGGAGGTCGAACGCGACCGACAGGCCGGTCACGCCCTGACCGAGCAGGTAGCGGTAGCGCGCGTTCGACTCGGTCGCCGAACCGAAACCGGCGTACTGGCGCATGGTCCAGAGCTTGCCGCCCGAGTACATCCTCGGGTAGACGCCGCGGGTGAAGGGGTACTCGCCAGGCCGGCCGAGGCGCGTGGTCAGCCCGTCGGGCGGCCCGTCGTAGATGGGCTCCATGCGCCAATCATAAGGGCCGGCCCGCAGGCAGCGGCCTTGCCCCCGCTGGGGTAGCCTGAGGCATGGCTACCACCAAGATGACGTACCGCAGGGTCGGCAACAGCGGCCTGAAGGTCAGTAGCGTGGCGCTGGGCGGCTGGACCACCTTCGGGCAGACGGTGGACGAACAGGAGACGGTGCGGCGCATCATCGAGCGCGCAGTGGAGCTCGGCGTCAACTACTTCGACGCCGCCGACGTCTACGCCAAGGGCAAGTGCGAGGAGATGATGGGCGAGGCCCTGGCGGACCTAGGTCCCCGCCATCAGCACGTGATCAGCAGCAAGCTCTACTGGCCCATGTCGGACGGTGTCAACGATCGCGGCCTGAGCCGGAAGCACATCATGGAGTCGATCGATAACAGCCTCGACCGCCTCGGCTTCGACTACCTGGACATCTACTTCGCGCACCGCTACGACCACGACACGCCGCTCGAGGAGACGATCGAGGCGTTCTCGGACGTCGTCCGTTCCGGCCGCGCGCACTACTGGGGCACCAGCATGTGGAGCGGCGCGCAGATCGCGGAGGCCGTCACGTTCGCGAAGTCTAACGGCCTGGTCGCGCCGATCGTCGAGCAGCCGGAGTACTCCATGCTGAGGAGCGCGCGGGTTGAGGGCGAGATCCTACCCGTCGCGGCCGCCAAGGGCGTCGGACTAGTGGTCTTCAGCCCGCTGGCACATGGGATGTTGACGGGCAAGTACGACTCGGGTGTGCCGGCCGACTCGCGCTTCGCGCGCTTCGAGACCTTCAAGGAGCGCTACCTGACGGACGAGAACGCGGAGCGCGTCAGGCGCTTGGCGGCGGTGGCCGACGACCTGGGCGTCACGAGGGGCCAGCTCGCGCTCGCTTGGGTCCTGCGTCACCGTGAGGTGGCGTCCGTCATCACCGGCGCCACCCGCGTTGCGCAGTTGGAGGAGAACGTGGGCGCGGCCGAGCTCGCGCTCGACGACGCTGTGCTGGCGCGCATCGAGGAGGCGCTGGCCTAGACCCAGCGCCGCCGGACCCGGAGGCACATGAGGCTGCACCGTTCCGAGGAGATGCGCCGGGCCGACGAGCTTGCCGCCCTTCGCCTCGGGGGCACGTGGCCGCTGATGGCGGCAGCGGGCGCGGCGGTGGCGCGCGAGGTGCTCAGGCGCTTCCCGGGCAGCGAGCGGGTGGTCGTGCTGTGCGGCGCCGGCAACAACGGCGGCGACGGTTACGTGTGCGCGGCGCACCTCGCGGAGCTGGGCCTCGCCGTCACCGTGCTTGAGCTCACGGCGGAACCCCGCACGGCGGACGCGCGCCGCGCCCGCGCCGGGCTGCAGGCTGCGGGCTGCACCCCGGCGCCGCTCGAGACGTCCGACCCTGCGCCCCTGGCCGGGGCGCAGGTGATCGTGGACGCCGTGTTCGGTAGCGGGCTCACGCGGCCGGTCACCGGGTGGCTGGCCGAGCTGCTGGCGCGGCTACACGAGCATGGCGCCCCTGTGGTGGCCGTCGACGTCCCGAGCGGGCTGGGCACCGACTCGCCCACGCCGGAGGGCCCGCACGTCAGCGCCACCGTGACTGTCGAGCTAGCCGGCCGGAAGCTGGCCGGCGCCTTCCTGCCGGCCCGCGCCGCCTACGGCGAGCGCGTGCTGGCGGACATCGGCATCCCCGCCGACGTGCTGGAAGCCTGCGGCGAGGTCGTCCTGCTCACGGCGGCCGACGTGAGGGCGTGGTGGCCACCACGCCCGCTCGACGTCCACAAGTACTCGGCCGGGACGGTGGCCATCGTGGGCGGCTCGGCCGCCTACGCGGGCGCCGGCGAGCTGGCGTGCCGAGGGGCGTGGCGGGCCGGGGCCGGTCTCGTGACGCTCGTGGGCCCGACCCGCCACCCCGCCGCCTGGCCGGAGACCATCTACGTCGAGTTGCCCGCGCCCCCGGAGCGCGCCGACGGACAGGCCCCGGCCGGGGCGCAGCTCGAGGCAAGCCTGGCGCCAAGGCGCGCCGCGAGCACGGTGATCGGGCCGGGGCTCGACGAGCGCCTCGTGGCCCTCCTGCCGGAACTGCTCCGTCTCGCGCCCGACTTCGTGGTCGTGGACGCCGCGGCCCTGAGCCCCGCAGCCTGGCAAGGCGTCGGCCCCGACGGCACCCGTGCCGACCGGACCGTCCTGACCCCTCACGCCGGGGAAGCGGCCGCGCTGCTGGGCATCTCCGCCGCCGAGGTGGTGGCCGACCCGCTCGCCGCCGCCGGCGAGCTGGCGGACAGGCTGGGCGTCACCGTGGTCCTCAAGGGGCCGACGACGGTGGTGCGCGCGCCCGACGGGCGCGTTGCCGTGTCCGAGCGCGGCCACCCGGCCATGGCCGCGGGCGGCACCGGTGACGTCCTGGCGGGCGTGCTGGGCGCGGTCCTGGCGGCGCCCGGCCCGCACCGTGGCGCGTTCGAGCGGGCCTCCGCCGCCGTGTGGCTCCACGGAGTGGCGGGCGAGCTCGCCGCCCGGCGGCACGGGCTGGGCATGGTGGCGACCGACCTAGCCGACGCGCTCCCCCTGGCGGCGGCGCTGGCCGCCGAAGGCGCCGAGCCCACCGGCTAACCGCCCCGCGCCTCCCCCGGCTGATGCGCCCGTGGTCGGCCCGGTGGTACGGTGCCGCTCATGTTCCGCGCGCGCGTTCCGGCCAGCAGCGCCAACCTCGGGCCGGGTTTCGACACGTTGGGCCTCGCGCTCGACCTCCACCTCCACGTCACGGCCGAGCCGGCAGCAGAGGACTCCTTCTCCTATAGCGGGCGGGGGCAGGTGGCGCCCACGGGCGACAACCTGATCCACCGCGGCTTCAGGGCCGCCTACCGCCACCTGGGCCTCACCGCGCCCGGGGTGAGCTTCACCGTCGACAACCCGATCCCCTTGGCCCGCGGCCTGGGCTCCTCGTCCGCCGCCCTCGTGGCCGGCGCGGCACTGGCTGACGTCATGCTGGACGGGCGCCTTGGCCGTGGCGGCGTGTTCGCCGTCACGGCCGCGCTGGAGGGCCACCCCGACAACGTGGGTCCGTGCGTCTTCGGCGGCTTCACCGTGGCGGCGCGGGACGCTGCCGGCGAGTTCCAGGGTGCCGCGCTCCCCGTGCCGCCGTCGTGGCGCCTGGTCTTCGGGGTGCCCGGCTTCGAGCTGGCCACGGAGGGCGCGCGCGCCGCGCTGCCGACCGCCTACCCGCGGCAGGACGTGGTGCTCACCTCGTCGAGGGCGGCGCTGTGGGTGGCCGCCGTGGCGCTCGACAAGCCGGAACTGCTGGCTGCCGCCTCCATCGACGTGATCCACCAACCGTACCGGGAGCCCCTCGTGCCGGGCCTCGCGGCCGTGCTCGGCGCCCTGACCGCGGCCGGCGCCCACGCCGCGTTCCTCTCCGGCGCCGGCCCTACCGTCGGTAGCGTGGCTCCGGAGTGGGCCCTCCCGGCGTGCCGGGCCGCTCTGTCCGAGTTCGTCGGCGAGGGGGGCGAGGTGCTCGAGCTGGGACCCGCTACCGGTTACACCGTCGAGCGGTGCTAGCATCCGGCGCCATGTCGGGTGAACCCACAGCCACCACCGCTCCCCTCGTGCTCGGCATCGACACCTCGTGTGACGACACGGGCGTGGGGCTGGCGCGGGGCAGCCGGGTGCTGGCGAACGTGGTCCGGTCCCAGACGGCCCTGCACGCCCGCTACGGCGGCGTGATGCCCGAGCTGGCCAGCCGCGAGCACCTGGAGGTGATCGACGAGGTGCTCGAGGCGGCCCTCGACCAGGCCGGCGCCACCCTGACCGAGGTCGACGCGGTGGCCGCGACGCGCGGCCCCGGCCTCGTCGGAGCCCTGCTGGTGGGCCTCAACTACGGTAAGGCGCTCGCCTGGGGGCTCGGGGTGCCGTTCGTGCCCGTCCACCACCTCGAGGGCCACCTGTCCGCCGCCGGCGACGTGCTCCCGCCGTTCGTGGCGTTGCTGGCCTCGGGGGGCCACACGTCCCTCTTCGCGGTCCGCGCGCCGGGCGAGTTCGAGGAGCTGGGGCGCAGTCGCGACGACGCGGCCGGCGAGGCGTTCGACAAGGTGGCGCGGCTACTGGGCCTCGGCTACCCGGGTGGAGCGCTGCTGGCCGAGCTGGCCGGGCGGGGCGACGACCGCGCCATCGACCTGCCGGTTCCCATGCGCACGGACTCGGGGCTGGACTTCTCCTTCAGCGGCCTCAAGACGGCGGTGGCACTGGTGCTGGAGCGCCGGCCCGACGTCAACCCCGCCGACGTGGCGGCGTCGTTCGAGCGGGTGGTCGTGCAGTCCCTCGTGCGGGTCACCGGACGCGCCCTCCAGCGGACGGGGATCGAGCGGCTGGTCGTGGCGGGTGGCGTCGCTGCGAACGCGCGGCTGCGCCGCGAGTTCGCAGCCGCAGGGATAGCTGCCAGCTTCCCGCCGCCCGCGTTGGCTACGGACAACGGCGCGATGATCGCGCTGGCCGGTGCGGCGCGTCTAGCCACGGGGCGGGTGCCGCCTGACGCGCTGACGGCGGACGCTGAGCCGTACCTCCCCCTCGCAGGCGCCTGAGCGCGGTCAGCGAACGCTGCCCCACAGGCCGGCGAGGTACATCTCCTGGGTGACGATCCCCCGCACGTCCGCGCCCTCGACGATGACTACGAGCTGCTCGTGCGCCAGCAGGCGCCTGAGGTCGGTGACGGCCATGTCGGCCCCCACCTTCACGAGCTCCTCCCACGACGTGATCCTGTCGTGGTGAAGCCCCGTGATCCCCACCGGCACGCCGGCGTCCTGCACGATCACGATGCGGTTGGCCATCATCGTCTGGGCCACCTGGGCGGCGTCGACGACGGGCACCTTGGCGGCGGACCGCCCGGTGGTGGGCGGCGCGAGCAGCCCGAAGCTCAACAGGGTGGGGCTGGGAAGGCGCAACGCGCTGCGGACGTAGATGAGGGCACCGGAGTATGCCAGCACGAACACGGCCCCCTCGAGGATGCCCGCCGCGTTGAAGCCGGCGAAGCCGAGGCGGCCGGCGCGGCCGAGCGCGAGGAACGTCAGGAAGGCGACGAGCAGCGCGAACGCCACGGCGGCCGCCGCTCCGAGGAGCGCGGCAACGCGCAACTGGTTGGGTCGTCTCACGGGTCCCTCCTGAGGGCAAGGGTCGGGGCGGCAGCGCCGCGGCCGCCGTCCAGGTGGCTGGGGTCGTCGACGTCGGCGGCCACGCACGCGTCCGACGTCGGTAGCGCCCTGGCCGCCGCGCCGAGCATGCCGCTGACTCGCGCCTCGAGCTGCGCGATCCGCGCCCGACCCGTGACGAAACGCAACAGCGTGCCGATCCCGACGAGGCGGGCGAGGGCGAAGGGGTTCTTGCGGCTGGCGAACACGCGGTCGATGAGCGGGAGCAGCGTCGGGACGACGCCGCGCCTCACGAGCACCAGGTTGCCGCCGGTGAAGCGCCCGTCGCGCAGTCCGGCGTAGGTGCGGTGTTGGTCCGGGAACTGGCCGCTGGCGTCTGCCTCCTCGACCACCGGGTAGACGAGTTGCGCCGGCCCGCCGTCCGGACCCACCAGCTCGCGGGCCGCCGCCACGAAGCGGTCGACGGCGGCCGGCGTCAACCAGGGGATGTCGGCGGTCACCACCAGCACGTCATCGCCGGCGCCCGGCTGCGCGAGAGCGGCGCCCAGGCCAAGGGCCAGTGAGTCCACCAGCCGAGCGCCGGGTGGGACGCTCGCGTCGTACAACCCGACGAAGTGACCCTGGGGCTCGCCAACCAGGACCGTGCGGCCCACCGAGCCGGACCCGCGCAGCGCGGCGAGGACGTACTCACCGAGGGGCCTGCCGCCGAAGGGCACGAGGGCCTTGCTGGGCGCACCGGCCGCGCGCGCCAGGCGGTCGCCGGACCCGCCGCCCGCCAGCACGACGGCGACGATGGTGCCACCACTCTCCGGCATGGGCGGATTGTAACTCGCGCTCCCGTGGCCGCCGCCCCGCCACACGAAGCGGCACGGCCCAGCGCTGAGCGCTGGGCCGTGCCGGCAACTCGGGCGCCAACCGGCGCGCCGGGCTCAGAAGCGGGACTGGCGGACGTTCAGCTCCACGTCGCGGCCGGCGCTGACGTTGAAGCTCGTCACGTAGGTCGCGTATCCGGGAGCGATGACCACGAGCTCGTGGCGGCCCGGCGAGACCGCGTCGATGCGCAGCCGGCCGCTGCCGTTCGGGAGGGTCCCGACCTGGCGGCCGTCGATGAACACCAGGGCGCCGCCGATGTTGCCCTGCACCGTCACGCTGGCGTTCTGGGCCCGCAGCTGCGCGTTCACGGAGCGGTCCTGGTTGCTGCGCACGTCGAAGCTGACGGTGGTGGTCTCGTAGCCGGGCAGCTCGAAGCGCGCGGTGTAGTTGCCGGGCTCGAAGGTGACCTGTCCGGTGGGGGTGGTTCCGACGTAGCGGCCGCTCACGTAGACGTCGGCGCCGCTGGGGGAGCTGGTGAACGAGGCGGTGCCGTCGCGGCGCTGCTCGTTGAGGCGGGCGTTGACCGAGACCGTCTGGCCGTTGCGCACGTCGACGCTGGTGGCGTACGTGTCGTAGCCGCTGCTCTCGACGCTTACGTCGTGCCTGCCGACGCTGGCGCCGTAGGTGAGGGGCGTGTAGCCGATGAAGGCGCCGTCGAGGTAGACGGACGCGCGGTTCGGCGTGGAGCGCACGTCGATGGTGCCGTACTGCGGTTCGGGCTGCGACGCCTGCCCGCCGACGCGGTAGAGGACCGTGTCGGACACCCACTCGGCCTGCGGCACGGGGCGCACGACGATGGCGAAGCTCTGGATGAAGCCCTGCTCACCGATGGTCGACTGGGCGAAGAGATCGCCCTCGCGCTGGAA
The DNA here is from genome assembly GCA_964398765.1 of uncultured bacterium. Taxonomy (GTDB): domain Bacteria; phylum Deinococcota; class Deinococci; order Deinococcales; family Trueperaceae; genus JAAYYF01. Next base: position 32,809 of record CAYNNL010000003.1, read on the forward strand.
CGACGCCAACGTGGAGGTGTCGAGCCGCGTCTTGCTCGCGATGGCGATGACCTTGGAGAGCCCGGTCGGTGGCGCGATGTTGAACACGTAACGCGCGCCCGACGGCGGGAACGTGCGGGTCTCGCCGCCGCTCACGTAGTTGGAGCTGTCGTAGCGGTTCGGGAAGATCTGGGTGATATCGCCGTTCGGGCGGACGTCGAAGACGTACACCCAGGAGGACGCGTCGGGGCGGACGCTGATCTTGACTTCCTCCCCTACCTGGTAAGTGGGCGTGCCGTTACCAGACGTGTCGCGGTCGAGCCAGACCTGCACCCCGAAGCTTGGTGCCGGGTTGACGACGATGGCCTGTGGACTCACCACGAAGCCTTGAGCGAGCACGGTCGAAGTAAGCGCGAACAGCAGGACGGCGGAGAGGAGTCTCTTCATGACCTGCCCCCTTTCTGGCAGAAGCCTAGCACCGAGTTCTTGACCGGCATGATGGGGGCCTTAAAGCCTTCTTCATGGTCCGGCGGGCGCGGCCGGATAACATCGCGGCATGCGTCAAGCTCCACGACCCCTCGCCTTCCGTGGCGGCGTCACGCGGTCCGTCCGCTCAGCCGCCCTCGCCCTCGCGCTCCTGGCGCCCGCCGCCCTCGCCCAGCAACTCGACGTGACCACGGTGCTCGACAAAGTGACCGCGGCCGCGCGCGCGCTGGAGGACGCCTCGTTCCTGCTGACCGGCAAGCTGATAGACACGGACGGCACCACCATCACGCTCGAGGTCGAGATCGAGGTGGTGCCGCCGGCGGGCCTGGCGCGGGCCTACATCGTGCAGCCAGACGCCCTGGCGGACAACGAGATCGTGCTGGACGGCGCGGCCGTCTACAACTACACCTTCCTCACGAACCAGGTCATGGTGTTCGATGCTGACGACCCCGACGCGCTCGGCGGCCTGCTGCCCAAGGGGGAGGACGGCGCCAGCGCCGAGATCTCCTTCGACCTGGGCGCCATCTTCGCCGGCTACGACGCCGAGCTGGTCGACGTCGAGGCCGGCCCGGACGGCGACACCTACGTGGTCAACTTCTCCAACAAGGACCAGGGCGCGCAGATCCTCGACGTGCGCGCGCGCATCGCGGCGTCCGACTGGCTGCCGCGCCAACTGGTGTTCATCCAGCGAGACGGCCACGTGCTGGCCGAGCTGAACGCCGAGGACCTCGCGCTCGACCAGGGCCTCGACCCGGCCGAGGTGCGCCGCCTGCCCGACGACGCCGAGGTGATCGACAACCGGCGCTGACGGGCGGCGCGAGCCCTCAGCCGACCATCTCCTCCGGCACGACGGCGGCGTCGAACTCCTCGGCGCTCAGGTAGCCGAGCGCCAGCGTGGCGGCCTTGAGGGTGGTGCCCTCCCGGTGAGCCTTCTGCGCGATCTCGGCCGCCTTGTAGTAGCCGATCTTGGTGTTGAGGGCGGTGACGAGCATGAGCGAGTCGTCGAGGTGCTGCCTGATGCGGCGCTCGTCGGCCTCGATGCCGTCGACGCAGTGGACGCGGAAGCTCTCGGCCGCGTCCGCCAGCAGGTTGGCGGACTGCAGCAGGTTGTAGATCATCACGGGCTTGAAGACGTTGAGCTGGAACTGACCCTGCGTGCCGGCGAGGCTGACGGCGGCGTCGTTGCCGATCACCTGGGCGCACACCATGGTGAGGGCCTCTGCCTGGGTCGGGTTCACCTTGCCCGGCATGATGCTCGAGCCGGGCTCGTTCTCGGGCAATCGCAGCTCGCCGATCCCGCAGCGCGGACCGGAGCCGAGCAGCCGGATGTTGTTGGCCACCGCGAAGAGCGCCACCGCCGTGCGCTTGAGGGCGCCGGACGCCTCGACGACGGCGTCGTGCGCGGAGAGGGCCTCGAACTTGTCGTCAGCCGTGCGGAACGGTAGCCCCGTCAGCTCTGAGATGACCTCGGCGACGCGCACCGCGAACCCCCGCGGCGTGTTCAGTCCCGTTCCCACCGCCGTGCCGCCCAGGGCCAGTTCCGCCAGGTGCCCGAGGGTGCCCTCGACCGCCTCGATGCTCTTGCGCACCTGCGTGGCGTAGCCGCCGAACTCCTGCCCGAGGGTGAGGGGGGTGGCGTCCATGAGGTGGGTGCGGCCGATCTTCACCACGCGTGCGAACTCGGCCGACTTGGCGCCCAACGAAGCCTGCAGCGCCCGCAGCTCGGGCAGGGTACGCCCCGCGATGACCCGGTAAGCGGCGATGTGCATGGCCGTCGGGAACGTGTCGTTCGACGACTGGCTCTTGTTCACGTCGTCGTTGGGGTTGAGGGGCTTCTTGCTGCCCCGTGCCTCGCCCGTCAGCTCGCTGGCGCGGTTGGCGACCACCTCGTTGACGTTCATGTTCGACTGCGTGCCCGACCCCGTCTGCCACACCACCAGCGGGAACTCGGAGTCGAGCTTGCCTTCCGAGATCTCGTCGCACACCCGGGCGATCAGGTCGACCTTCGCCTGCGGGAAGTCGGTCAGCTCGGCGTTGGTGATCGCGGCCGCCTTCTTGAGGACGGCGAACGCCCGTATCACCTCGGTCGGCATGCGCTGTCCGCCGATCTTGAAGTTCTCGAGCGAGCGTTGGGTCTGCGCGCCCCAGTACCGTTCCTCGGGCACGCGCACCTCGCCCAGGGTGTCCTTCTCCACGCGGTAAGCCATCTGGTCCTGCCTCCGTCTGAGCGCCGCTACCGCTTGTGGCGCGGCGCGATCGAACCAATGGTACCCAGCCCGGCCGCGGCGCGGGCCGCCCTCCGTGCGCACGTGGCCTTGCCGTGTGCCGAGCGCCTCAGGGCGCGAGGGCGAACCGCAGGGACGCGGCCATGCCGTTGCGCCAGTTCGTCCAGTTGTGACCCGCGTTGCGCTCGACGTACCCGGTCGTCACGCCCCGGTCGCGCAACGTGGCGGCGACACGTCGGTTCACGTCCGTGAGCCACTCGATGGTCCCGACCTCGACGTGCCAACGGGGAGGCAGCCGCGTGGCCGGGTCCGCCAGCTTCCGCAGCAACCACGAGTCGCGGGTAGCGTAGAACTCCCTGTGCACCGGGTCGCCCAGGAACGCGCCCGACAGCGTGACCACGGCGGCGGTGAGGTCCGGGCGCCTGAGCGCAGCGTTGGCCGACACGAGGCCGCCTAGGCTGGCACCCAGCCACACGTACTCGCCGGTGCTCGGCCCCACCGGCTCGAGCGCTGGCAGGAGCTCCTCCACGAGGAAGTCGAGGTACGCCTCCGAGAAGCCGTACTCGACCCGCCTGTCGACGGGCTCCACGAAAGCGTAACGGGCGGGTCGCGCCTCGCCCGCTCGCGTCAGCGCCTCCCCGACAACGTGGAGGCCGGCCAGCCGCTGGAAGGCGACGCCGTCTTGCACGATCACGGTTGGCAGCTCGCCGCTCTGGCCATGGGGCGTGTAGACGGCCACGCGCCTGAGCTGGCCCTCGAGCGCCTCGCTGGTGAGCCTGAGCCTGGTGAGCCGCCCCCGTTCGAGGCCCCTGTCGGGGGCGGCGAGCGGGTCGGGGGCGTAGTCGGGGCCGGTCAGCGCGCTGGCGTCCGGGTACCACGGGTTATCGGCCTTCACGGGGTTGGCGGGATCGGAGCGCAGCTTGCCCGAGGCGTCGATGAAGGCGTACTCGTAGTAGGCGTCGTCCGGGAACTCCAGCTCCACCGCGCGCGGGGACCGGGCGGGCAGGGCGCGGGGCGCGCGCCACATGTCCGTGTCGTCCGACGCGAGCTGCTCCGCCCAGTCGGGGACGCCGACCGTCCGCTTCACCGCCGGCTCCCGGCGCCCACCACCGGCCGCAGACCCGCCTGGGACCGCCCGCGCCACCCGTTCACCCGGCGAGTGTAGCCCGCCACGGCCCAGGGTTAGACTCTGCCCCATGACGCATCACCCCTACGACGACGTGTCGCTGGCGGCCCTCCAGGAGCGCCCGGGCGCGAAGTGGACCCACTACCCACCCGACGTGCTCCCCCTCTGGGTGGCAGAGATGGACTACCCGCTGGCGGGCGCCATCAAGGACGCCATCCGCGCCAACCTCGAGGCCAACGACCTCGGTTACCCGTCCTTCGCCGGCGCCCCTGGCCTGCGCGAGGCCGTGGCCGCACGCCTCGGCGCGCGACATGGGCTCAGCGTGGAGCCGACCGACGTCGAGCCGCTCCCCACCACGGGCTCCGGCCTGGGGTTGGCCGCGAGGGCGTTCGCCGGGCCGGGCGACGAGGTGCTCCTGCTGACTCCGCTCTACCCGCCCTTCAAGAAGGCCGTCGAGGGCGCCGGTCGGGTGCCGGTGGAGGTCGAGTTGCGGCGCGAGGCGGAGGGCTACGCCATCGACTTCGCCGCGCTCGAGGCCGCCGTCACGCCGGCCACGCGCCTCCTCATGCTCTGCAGTCCACATAACCCGATCGGCAAGGTGTTCACGCGCTCCGAGGTCGAGGCTCTCGCCGCGTTCGCCCTGCGGCACAACCTCTGGGTCGTCAGCGACGACCTCCACGCCGACATCATGTTGGACGGCAAGCACCTGCCGATCGCCGGCGTCTCGCCCGACATCGCCGCCCGGACCGTCACGCTCTACGGACCCACCAAGGCGTTCAACATCCCCGGCCTGAAGATCTCCTTCGCGGTGTCGAAGAACCCGGCCCTGCTCAAGCGCCTCGCAGGAGCGGGCGGCGGCCTGGTGCCGGCGCCCAACGTGCTGGCGCAGGTGGCCACCGTCGCCGCGTACGCGCGGGGCGACGAGTGGCTCGACAGCACCCTCGGCTACCTGAGGAGCAACCGCGACCACGTCGTGAGCTTCGTCCGCGAGCGCCTGCCCGACGTGGGCGTGCACTCGCCCGCGGCCACCTACCTGGCGTGGCTGGACCTGCGCGCCTGCGGTCTGGGCGACGCCCCCGCCAAGGCTCTAGCTGAGCGCGCCAAGGTGGGCCTCAACGAGGGCGCCGACTTCGGCGCGGGCGGCGCGGGCTTCGCGCGGCTGAACTTCGCCACCTCGCGCGCCATCCTCGACACGGCCCTGGAACGCCTGGCCTCGGTGTTGGGGCCGCGGGCCTGACGGGCGAGGCTCGCTCCCGCGAGGCGAACCGGAGCGACCGGTCTTGACCCCCGGCGGCGTGCGCACGGTGCGGTTGGCCTCGGGCCTGGAGGCGGCCCTCAGGTCGGGCCACCCGTGGGTCTACCGCAACCACCTCCCGGAGCATCAGCTGCGGGGCGGTGACTGGGTGCGCGTCGAGGCGGGCCGCGCCGCCGCCTACGGCCTGTACGACGCGGCCGGCGCCATCGGTGTGCGGCTCTACGGCCCGGAGTTGCCCGGCGCCGCGTCGTTGCGGGGGCGCGTGGCAGACGCCGCTCGACTGCGGGCCGACCTGGTGGGCGCCGACACCGACGCCTACCGCGCCCTCAACGGCGAGGGCGACTACCTGCCCGGCGTGGTCTGCGACGTGTACGGCCGCTACGCGATCATGAAGCGCTACGCGGCCTCGGTCGACCAGCTGCTGCCCACAATCGCGAAGGAGGTCGGGTCGCGCCTCCGGCTGAAGGGCGTGTCGCTCAGGGGCGAGCTCGACGACGACCCGGAGGCGGCCGGCGTCGGGCGCCAGGAGGGCCTCACGGCGCTGTGGGGCGAGCTGCCGCCGCCGCAGCTGACCGCCCTGGAGAACGGGCTGCGCTTCGTGACCGACCCGTGGCGGGGCCAGAAGACGGGCATGTTCCTCGACCAGCGCGAGAACCGCCAGCTGGTGAGGAGCCTCGCGGCCGGGAGGCGCGTGCTCAACCTGTTCGCCTACCACGGCGGCTTCAGCGTCTACGCCCTGGCCGGCGGGGCGCGCTCGGTGGTGAGCGTCGACGTCTCCCGCGGCGCGCTGGAGGCGGCCGAGGCGAACGTGCGCCTCAACGGGCCCTTCGAGGGTGAGCACAGCGCGCTGGCTGCCGACATCTTCGCCTCGCTACCGGTGTGGGCCGAGGCGGGACCGCGTTACGACCTGGTCGTGCTGGACCCGCCGGCGCTGGCCAACGCCGCCTCGCAGCGCCGCCGCGCCCAGCGCGCCTACCTCAAGCTCAACCGCGACGCCTTCAGGCTCGTCAGCCCCGGCGGCCTGCTGGCCACGTCGTCGTGCACGGCCCAGGTGTCACCGGAGGCGTTCAGGGAGGTGGTCGCCGAGGCCGCCCTGGCGGCGGGCGTGCGCGCCCAGGTGGTGGCCGAGCGCGGTCACGCCGTGGACCATCCGGTGCCGCTGTCGTTCCCCGAGGGGCGTTACCTCAAGTTCGTCGTGCTGCGCGTGTTGGCCTGAAGCCACTCGACCATGAGGCGCTTGAACCGCTGCGGCGTGCCCGTGCCCGGGTCGTCGTGATGCAGCTCGTGGTACCCGCCCGGTAGCTCCTCGAGTGTGACCAGGCGGTTGGCGGCCGCCAGCCTGCGGGCGCCCTCCGGGTCGGCGATGCCGTCGGCGCTACCGACGATGACGAGCGTGGGGACGGTGAGCGCGTCCGGGTGGGCGAGGAGGTCCTTGCCCTCCTCGAGCATGGTGTGACCGGCGTTGGCGCGGACGCCGCCGTGGTAGATGAGCGGGTCGTTCTGGTAGCGGGCCACCTCGGTCGGGTCGCGGGATATGAGCCGCGGGTCGAGCGCGGCGACGGGCAGGTTCGGCAGCAGACGCGCGATCACCCCGGCGAGCGCGCCGAGCAGCGCGGGGCGCTTGGCCGCGTCCTGGAGGAAGGGCGACGAGAGCGCCAGGGCGGCCACCTCGTCCGGGTGCCGGGTGGTGAAACGCAGCGCGATGGCGCCCCCCATGGAGTGGCCGAACAGGAGCACGGGAAGCCTCGGGTCGGTGGCGCGCACCAGCCTGAACAGCTCCTCGAGGTCGGCCAGGGTCCTCCCGAAGCCCGGCACGCCGCCGGGCACCCCGGGGCTCTCTCCGTGCCCGCGCTGGTCGAAGATGACCGCGTCCCAGCCCAGCTCCTGCGCGGTGCGGGCGAGGTCGGCGTGGCGGGTGGCGTGCTCGCCGTAACCGTGCACCATGACGAGCGCCCCGACCGGCCGCTCCGGCCGCCAGCGGTAGAGCGCCAGCTTGGCGCCGTCCGGCCCCGTAAGGGTGGACCTCTCCGGCATGGCGGGCGTGCTCAGGGCTCCTCGCCTCCGTCGTCCAAACCGGTGAGGGACACGCTGAAGTCCTCCATGACGGGGTTGGCGAGCAGCTCACCGGCGACCGCCTCCACCTGCTCGCGCACGGCCGCGTACTCGCCGACGGCGTCGAGCCTCACGCGCTTGCCGACGCGCACGTTGGCGACGTTGTCGTGGCCGAGCCGGTGCATGGTGGCCTCAACCGCGCGGCCCTGCGGGTCGAGGATGGAGGGCCTGAGCATCACGTCGACCTCGGCGCGCCAGACGGTGCCGGCCTCAGGGCCGGCGTGGACGCGCCCGCCCCCGTGCTCATGGCCGGCGTGCGCGAACCCGCTGAGGATGGCGTCGTCCTCGCCGGTCTCTTCGGCCACGCGCCGCGCCACCTCGCGGTACGCTTCCTCCACCCCACCGAGGTCGCGCCTGAAGCGGTCCTTGTCGAGCTTCTCGCCCGTCTGCACGTCCCACAGGCGGCAGGTGTCGGGGCTCACCTCGTCGGCTAGCAGGACCTCGCCTTCGGGGCTCAACCCGAACTCGAGCTTGAAGTCGGCCAGGTCGAGTCCCCGTGCGGCGAAGTACGGCACGAGCAGGTCGTTGACCTGCGTGGTCAGCTCGAACATCTCCTCGAGCACCTCGGGCGTGACGACCCCGAGCGCCACGGCGGCCGCGTCGTTGATGGGCGGGTCGCCCAGGGCGTCGTCCTTGAGGCACCACTCCACCACGACCGGCTCGAGCGCCCCGCCCTCCGGCACCCCGTACCGCTTCGCGAACGAGCCGGCGGCGCGGTTGCGGACCACGACCTCGAGCGGGACGATCGTGACCGCCTTCACGAGCTGCTCGCGGGGCGATAGCAGCGCCTCGAAGTGGGTGGGGACGCCGGCACGGGCCAGGAACTCGAAGATCCGCGCCGACACCGCCGCGTTGACGATCCCCTTGCCCTCCACTGTCCCGCGTTTCTGGGCGTTGAAGGCGGTGGCGTCGTCCTTGTACTCCACCACGTACCTGCCTGGGTCGGTGGTGGCGTAGACCTTCTTGGCCTTGCCCTCGTAACGGAGCTCGGTGCGTTGCGGGTTCACGCCAGGATGATAGCGCTCAGAGCCCGTTGCGGGCGAACACGTCGTCCACGAAGCGAAGGTACCAGTCGGGCTCGAAGGCGTCCGCCAACTGCTCGGGGTCGAGCGGCTGGTCCGGCTCCGCGGCGAGGATGTCGTGCAGACGCTCGCCCGTCTCCCAACAGCGGAGGCTGGCGCGCTGCACCATGGCGTAGGCGGCCTCGCGGCTCATGCCCGCCTCGATCAGCAGGTGGAGCACGCGCTGCGAGTAGACGAGCCCGCCGAGCGACCCCAGGTTCTCGGCCATGCGCGCCTCGTTCACCACCAGGCCGTCCAGGACGCTACCCAGGCGCCTGAGGGCGTAGACGGCAAGCGAGGTCGTGTCTGGCAGGATCACGCGCTCGGCGGCCGAGTGGCTGATGTCGCGTTCGTGCCAGAGCGCCACGTTCTCAAGGGCGGCCTGCAGGTTGGCGCGCATGAGCCGCGCCACGCCGGTCAGGTTCTCGCTGGCGATTGGGTTCTTCTTGTGCGGCATGGAGGAGGAGCCGGTCTGCCCCTTGGCGAACCCCTCCTGGGCCTCGCGCACCTCGGTGCGCTGCAGGTGGCGGATCTCGAGCGCCACCCGCTCGATGCTCGTGCCGAGGATGGCGAGGGCGGCCATGACCTCGGCGTGGCGGTCGCGCGCCACCGTCTGGTTGGTGATGGGGTCGGGCGTGAGATCCAGCTCGGCCGCCACGGCCGCCTCGATGGCAGGCGGGACGTGGGCGTAGGTGCCGACGGAGCCCGATAGCATGGCGACGGAGATGACATCCCTGGCCCGCTCGAGCCTGGCCTCGTCGCGCCCGAAGGCGGCGGCGAAGTTGAGGAACTTGAGGCCGAAGGTCATCGGCTCGGCGTGGATGCCGTGAGTGCGGCCGACGCAGGGGGTGTGGCGGTGGCGCTGCGCTAGGGCGAGCAGCCGCTCGCGCACGGCGCGGACCTCGGCCAACACGGTGGTCAGCGCGCGCCGCAGCACGAGGTTCTGCGCGGTGTCGACGACGTCGGTGCTAGTGAGGCCGTAGTGGATGAAGCGGGCACCGTCGCCGAGTCGCTCCGTCAAGGCGCGCGTGAAGGCCACGATGTCGTGGCGTGTCTCGGCCTCGATGGCGGCCACGCGCCCGGCGAAGGCGTCGTCGAGGGGGTCGGCCGCCACCGCGGCCCGTAGCCGCGCGGTGGTGCCGGCGGGCACCTCGCCCTCCGACTCCCACGCACCGGTGGCGGCGAGCTCCACCTCGAGCCAGGTGCGGTACCGCTCGGCCTCGCTCCAGAGGCGGCGCATGTCTTCCGTGGTGTAGCGGTCGATCATCTGGCGGCAAGCTACCACGCTGGCCCGGCGGCCAAGCCCCCGGTCCAGGGGCCTGGCGCGCGCCGGCCGTCGCCGCGTCCTGCCCGTGAGTAGCGGCACAAGTGGTAGAATCTCGTGTCAGGCCGCCTAGTGCGCGCGCTGCACCCGGCAACCACTCACCGCGACTGCTGGCCCAGTTCGGCCCGGGCCGGTTCCGGCGTGGTGCCACGGCGGCCGGTGGGCAGGCATCGGAGGTCACGTTGAACGAAGGACAGGTCGTCCCGGTCCAGATCACGGACGAGATCAAGACGAGCTTCATCAACTACGCCATGTCGGTGATCGTGGAACGCGCGCTTCCCGACGTGCGTGACGGGCTCAAGCCCGTGCAGCGGCGCATCCTGTTCGCCATGCACCAGATGGGGCTCGCGTCGAACCGCAAGCACTCCAAGAGCGCCGGCGTGGTGGGCGAGGTCATCGGCAAGTACCACCCGCACGGCGACGCGGCCATCTACGAGGCCATGGTGCGCCTGGCGCAGGATTGGAACCTGCGTTACCGGCTCGTGGACGGTCAGGGGAACTTCGGCTCCATCGACGGCGACCCGGCGGCGGCCTACCGCTACACCGAGGCGCGCCTCACCACCGTGGCCGAGGCGATGTTGCAGGACATCGACAAGGAGACCATCGATTTCCGCGACAACTTCGACGGCACCCTGCAGGAGCCGACGGTGCTACCCGCCTCCGTCCCGAACCTGCTGGTGAACGGCGCCGCCGGCATCGCGGTGGGCATGGCCACCAACATGGCGCCCCACAACCTCGGCGAGGTCGTCGACGGCCTGCTGGCGATGATCGAGGACCCGGCAATAGAGACCACCGAGCTCATGCGCCACGTGCACGGCCCCGACTTCCCCACCGGCGGCATCATCGGGCGCGAGGGCATCAGGCAGGCGTTCGAGACCGGGCGCGGCTCCATCCGCGTGCGCGGCCGCGCCCGCATCGAGGACCACAACCAGAAGACGGCCATCGTCGTCACAGAGATCCCCTACCAGGTGAACAAGACCTCGCTCATCCAGACGGTCGCGCAACTCGTGCGCGGCAAGAAGATCGAGGACATCAGCAACATCCGCGACGAGTCGGACCGGCACGGCATGCGCATCGTGTTCGAGCTCAAGCGCGGCAGCATCCCGGAGCTGGTCCTCAACCAGCTCTACAAGTTCACGCAGCTTCAGACCACGTTCGCCGTCAACAACGTGGTGATCGTCGACAACGCCCCGCGCATCCTCTCCCTCAAGGAGATGCTGAGGCACTACCTCGACCACCGCGTGATCATCGTGCGGCGCCGCTCGGACTTCGAGCTCCGCAAGGCGCGCGAGCGGGCCCACATCCTCGAGGGCTACCTGATAGCCCTCGACAACCTCGACGCCGTCATCGCCCTAATCCGGGCGTCGAAGGACGGGCCGGAGGCCAAGGCGGCCCTCATGCGCGAGTTCGGCCTGTCCGACCCGCAGGCGCAGGCCGTGCTCGACATGCGCCTCCAGCGCCTCACCGGCCTCGAGCGCGAGAAGATCAACGAGGAGTACCGCGAGCTGCTCGAGGAGATCGCCCGCCTGACGCTCATCCTCGAGGACGACGGCGAGCTGTGGCGGGTCATACGCAAGGAGCTGCTCGACGTCAAGAAGCAGTTCGCCGACCCGCGGCGCACCCTCATCACCGACCTGACCGACGACATCGACAAGGAGGACCTGATCGCCGAGGAGACGGTGGCGGTCACCCTCACGCGCGGCGGCTACATCAAGCGCACCGCCATCAGCGCGTACCGGCAACAGGCGCGCGGCGGACGCGGCGCCACGGCCGCCAAGGCCAAGGAGGACGACGTCAACTCGATCCTCCTGGTGGGCAGCACCCACGACTTCCTCCTGTTCTTCACCGACAGGGGCCGCGTGTACCGCGAGAAGATCTACGACGTGCCTGAGTTCGAACGCGCAGCGCGCGGTGGCCACATCCGCAACCTGCTGCCGCTGACAGACGGCGAGAACGTCCAGACGGTGCTGTCGCTCAAGGACCTCGACCAGGACGGGTACTTCGTGTTCGCCACCCGCGGCGGGCTCGTGAAGCGCACCCTCATCCGCGAGTACGGCAACATCAACGCGGCCGGGCTCGTGGCCATCAACCTGCTGGACGGCGACCAGCTGGTGGCCGTCCGCATCACGGACGGCGACGCCGACGTGATCCTCGGCACGCAGGACGGTCAGGCCATCCGCTTCGCGGAAGAAGACGCGCGCGACACGGGCCGCGCCACCCAGGGCGTCATCGGCATACGCCTCCGCAAGGGCGACGCCGTCGTGAGCCTGGCGGTGATCCCCGAGGCTCAGAAGGGCGAGGCCGAGCTCCTGAGCGTCACCGAGCAGGGCCTCGGCAAGCGCACACTGGCCTCCGAGTTCCCGGTGCAGGGGCGCGGCGGTCAGGGCGTGATCGGGCACCGCCTGTCCGACCGCACCGGCGCCATGGTCACCCTCGAGCCCGTGACGGGCACGGAGGAGCTGTTCGTGCTGTCGGAGAACGGCATCCTCATCCGCACGGCCGTGAAGGAGGTCAGCTCGTACGGGCGCGCCACCCAGGGCGTGAACATCATGCGCCTGGGCGAGGGCGACCGCGTGGTGGCCGCCGGCGTCATGCCCAACGAGGAGGAGCTGGCGCCCCTCGGCTGACCCCGGGTCCGCGCGGTTAACCACCGCCGCGACCCGCTCCCGGGCTCCCTCCAGGGCGCCGCCCCACGCGTGGCGGCGCCCTGGTACTATGCCGGCGTGCGAAAGATCTGGCTCGACTGCGACCCGGGGCACGACGACGCCATCGCCATCTTCCTCGCGGCGCAACGCTCCGAGCTCGTCGGGATCAGCGTGGTCAGCGGCAACGCGCCCGTGTCCCTCACCGAACGCAACGGCCTCATCGCCTGTCAGGTCGCCGACGTGGACGTGCCGCTGCACGTCGGCGCCGCCAAGCCGTTGGTGAGGGCCGCGCAGCACGCCGAGTACATCCACGGCAAGTCGGGCCTGGACGGTCCCGAGCTGCCCGCGCTCACCCGGCGCGCCGCCGACCTGCCCGCCGTGACCGCCGTCCTGCGCGCCGCCGAGCAGCACGACGACCTCTGGCTCGTGGCCGTGGGGCCTCTCACCAACGTCGCCCTCGCCCTGCTGCTCGAGCCGGGCCTCGCCGGGCGCCTGGCCGGCATCAGCATCATGGGCGGCGCGCACGGGCCGGGCAACGTGACGGCGGCCGCCGAGTTCAACATCTGGGCGGACCCCGAGGCGGCGCAACTCGTGTTCGAGTCGGGAGCCAACCTCGTCCTCGCCGGCCTCGACCTGACCCACCAGTTCATGATGGAGCGTAAGCGCATCGCCCAGATCAGGGCGCTCGGCACGCGCACCGCCGGCTTCACCGCCGACCTGCTCGAGCACTTCGTGTCGGCCTACGCCGCCTCCTACGGTCCGGCCCTCGGCCCCCTCCACGACCCCTGCTCCGTCCTCGCCGTCACCGACCCGCACCTCTTCGAGTCCGAGCGGCGCCACGTGGAGGTCGAGTGCGAGGGGACGGTCACGCGCGGCATGACGGTCATCGACCGCCGCACCGGCAAGCGCACCGCCGAACCGAACACCACGGTCCTCACCAATATCGACGACGCCGGCGCCTTCCAGGTGCTCATGGACGCGCTGGGAGCCTCGAGGTGAGACCGGCGCCGCGCGGCGCCCACGCCGGGCAGCCGCAGAGCGCCGCCATGGTGGAGTTCCACCACGTCACCAAGACGTACCCGCGCACCCACACCCACGCCCTCAAGGACGTGGACTTCCACATCGCGAGGGGCGAGTTCGTCTACGTGACGGGTCACTCGGGCGCCGGCAAGTCCACCTTGCTGTCGCTGATGCTCAGGCGCGTGGTGGCCACCGAGGGCACCGTGAGCGTCGGAGGGATGGACGTTGCGCGCCTCGCGGAGTCACGGCTGCCCCATCTGCGGCGGAGCATCGGCATGATCTTCCAGGACCACCGGCTGCTCGGGCACCTCTCCGCCATCGAGAACCTCATGTTCGCGCTGCGCGCCACGCAGGCGCGCGGCAACCACGAGCAGCGCGCCATGACGGTGCTGCGGCAGGTGGGCCTCGTTCATAAGCGCAAGGCGTACCCCATCGAGCTGAGCCTGGGCGAGCAGCAGCGCGTGGCCATCGCTCGCGCCATGGTGACGGACGCCCCGCTCCTCCTCGCCGACGAGCCGACGGGCAACCTCGACCCCGACACGGCCCTCGAGATCATGGAACTGCTAGACGACATCAACCTGCGCGGCACCACCATCCTGGTGGCCACGCACGCGCGCGACCTGGTCGACAGCTACAAGCGTCGCACGCTGGTCCTGCGCAACGGCGAGCTCGTGCGCGACGACGCCCGCGGCGGTTACTCGTTGTAGAGGCCGGTGGCGCTGCCTGGACTCAGAGCTGCATGACGCTGAGCTCGAGGCGGTCGTCGTCGACCAGCAGCTCCAGGAACTGCAGCCGTCCGAGTGCGTCGATCATGGCGAAGCCGTTCTCGCGGTCCACGTAGATGCCGTCCTTCATGACGGTGTGACCGTACACGCCGAAGCGGTGACCCGCCTGCTTCACGAGCTCGGGCTTGTTGTACCACCACGTCTTCGTGTCGGGGTCGTGATAGAAGAAGTCGTCGAACACCTGCATGCCGGGCAGCGGCCCCGCGTGGGCGAACTGCACCCCGTGGTAGACCACCTCGCGCGGCCAGCTCCCGAACCAGTCGCGCAGGTCCGCCGGCAGCTCCACCCCGCCCTTCGACGGGTCGAACTCCACGTGGCGCATGCCGCCCCTGGTCGAGAGTTCGTACCTGTGATCGCTGGCAGCCTCGTCGTGGTTGCCTAGGATGACGGAGACGTTGCCGGCCGCCTGATCGACGTAGCGCTTGAAGCGGTACAGCTCACGGATCTGGGCCTTGGCGGCGCGACGAAGGTGGTCCGCGTCGGCGGGGTCGTACGGTTCGACGCCGACGGCGTTGGCGTAGTCCCTCGCCTCCTTGTAGTGCACGAGGTCGCCGATGCAGACCACGCGGTAGCGCCCCTCGATCACGGCCTGCGTGGGTTCGAGCGTTGGGGTGGCCGCCGCCGACGCCCTCAGGACGCGCCACAACTCGGGCCACTGCCCGTGCACGTCGCCGATGGCGATCACCTTGATCACACGGCCGTCCAACCGCGGGTCATGAAGCCCCGACCCCGGGCAACAGCGCCCGCAAGCGCCCGTACAACTCGCGCGACTCCTCGGGGGTGCGGCCGTAACCCTGGTACCTAACGACCAGCCGCGCGGCCTCCTTGCCCAGCCCGAGCTCCTTGAGGCGCTCCACCAGCCTCTCGATCACCTGGTGGCCCGCGCCGGGCCCCCCGGTGCCGTTCCTCGTGGCCAGCACCTCTTCCCGAGAGGGCCCGGGCGCGGGTAGCTCGGCAGGCGCCTGCCCCGCGACCTGGCCGCCGGGCACGGCGACGGGTTCGGGCAGGAAGAGGGGCTCCCCCGCTTCGACGTCGAAGTCGACCCAGTAGCTCTCGTGTTCCCTAACGAAGGGCAGGGCGAGCCCGAACGACGCCGCGCAGGCGGCCAACGCCACGTCCGCGCTGCTCGCCACGCCCACAGCCAAAGCGGCCACGACCGCGGCCCGCGTGACGCCGAGCGCCGTCAGGTTGGCGACCAGGGCGGAGGCGCCCAGCGGGGCGAGCGTGAACGACCAGCCGGTCTTGCCGCACTCGGCGTCGAGCCGAGCCACGACGGCCTCCCGGGCGGCGTACAGCACCAACCGCGCCCTCCCGCTCTCCGCCTCGACCTCGGCAACGCCCCACGCGGAGGCGTCGGGAGGCAGCGCGAGGGCGAGTCTGGCTGCGGCTTCGGCCTGCACGCATGCACTATAGCAACGTCCCCGTCGCACGCAACGCGAAGGAAGCCACGTGGGATGCCGGCCCCGAGGCGGGGTGATGGCGTGCGGTAATGTGAGGACATGTCCACCTCTCGCGCCGCCCAGAAACCAGCAGGCGTGCTTCCGAAGCTGATGGGGCCGCCAGTAGCCCTCCTGAGCCGGTCGCGGGTCGCCTTGATCACGCTGCTGGTGCTGACCCTTGGCCTGGCGGTCGCCCAGCCCGCCCCCACGGTGGGTCTGGACGCGTACGAGTACCAGGTGGGTCAACTCCTGCACCTGAGCGGCGCGGCGCTGGCACCAGACGCCGACTACCGCGTAACGGTCACACCGCCGGCCGGGCAGGCCCGGTCCACCGACGTGCGCACCGACCGGTTCGGCTCGCTGCGCTTCAGTTCCGAACTCGAGGAGCCCGGCGACCACACGATCGGCGTGCAGGGGCCGGGCCTGAACGCGAGCTTCACCGTCACAGTAGCGGAGCCCGCGCCGCCGACCGGGGCGCAGGCGGCGCCCGCGACGGCCGAGGAGGAGCCGGCCGCCGGGGACGAGCCCTCGGCGGAGGCGGCCCCATCAGACACGGGCCCGGCAGGCCCGAGCCCCACAGACGCGAGCCCCACAGACGCGACCACGCCGGCCGAAGCCACGCCGGACGGAACCACGCCGGACGGGACCACGCCGGAAGGAACCGCGCCGGAAGGAACCGCGCCGGAAGGAACCGCGCCGGGCGCGGCAACTCCCGCCGCGCCCGCGGCCCCGCCCACGGCCGTGGAACCGCCGGTGCCTGGCGAGAGCCAGGAGGGCCAGGCACGCGACGACGGTCTGGGCTACCCGGTGGTGCAACTGTCCGAGGGCGGCGTCGCGGGGGTGCAGAACGGCGTCACGGTCTGGACCCTCACCTTCGAGACCGGCAGCGGCGAGACGGCCGGCCTCCTGCAGGTCGGCACCGACGCGTACGTGGGTCACGGCAACAGCCTCCTCGTCGTGGACGTGCGAACGGGCGTCATCCACCGGCGTTACCGCCTACCGGCCCAGGTGAGCGGCGTGGCCTCTTCCGGTGGCGTGCCGGTGGCCACCGTCACGTACTCGAACGGCGCCGAGGGGCGCGTCGGCATCCTCGCGAGCGGCCCCGAGTCGCTCGAGCCGTTCGACGTCGACCCGAAGCTCTACGGTTGGCTGCGCACGGAGGCGGCCGTGGCGGAT
This sequence comes from uncultured bacterium, assembly GCA_964398765.1. GTDB lineage: Bacteria > Deinococcota > Deinococci > Deinococcales > Trueperaceae > JAAYYF01. The sequence goes on from CAYNNL010000003.1 coordinate 49,442, forward strand.
CCCGTCGCCCGGCTCAACCAGGATCCCACCAACCCGTGGCTCTACCTGGAGGCGGCGCGGGCCTCGCAGCCTGGTAGCGCGGCCGAGGCCGACTACATCGAGGGCGCGGTCGAGAGGGCGGCCACCTTCTACGAGGGGGCTCAGCTCGCCAGGGAGCTCACGCGCTTCTCCCCGCCGCAGAACCAGGCGGCCACGAGCGCCATGTACGCCGCGTTCGGCGATTTCGTGGCCCGCGGCTACCGCGCCACGCTGCTGTTCGACCAGGGACTGGCCGAGACTTACGGCTTCCCGGTGGGGGCGCTCAAGGCCGCCCTCGGCCGCGGCGACATGCAGGGCGCGGCCTTCTGGGCGGACTGGGTCTACCTGCTCGCCACCCCCGCCGTACCCGAGACCCAGGCCACACTGAAGGAGTACTCCACCTACCTCAGGGCCGATGGCCAGCGCGAGGCCGCGGATCAGTGGCTCGAGCGCTCCCGTCAGGGGGGCGGCTTCGACCTAGCGGCCTCGGTGCGCCAGGCCGCGCTCGACGTCGGCAGGACCGGCTGGTACGGGGTGGCGGCGCTCCTCGTCGCCCTGCTGGCCCTCTACGTCGCGCTGGCCGCGAAGTACTGGCGCCCGCAGACGCTGAGCCTGCGGCGCAGCGGCTCGAGGGGTCCTCTCGCCCGCCTCTTCTTCCTGCGCTACGCCACCTTCATGGAGCGTCTGGTGGCCGTGATCCTGCTAGCCGCCGCCATGGCCCTAACGGGCCTCCAGGGCTGGGCGCGGGACGGTGACGCGCTGCCGGTGGCGTGGGGCTCGGGGTCCCTGGGCTCCGTGCCGGCGCTCGACGCGGTGGCGAGGACCTCCGGTAGCGGCCCCAACCTCGCGTTCGTGCGGGGCTTCGCGGAGCAGATGGCCGGCGCCACCGACCCGGCTGCCGAGGCGTACCGAGCCGCGCCGGACGACGCGGGCGCCGTGAACAACCTGGGCGTGCTGGTGGGCGACGACGCGCTGTTCCGCCGCGCCCTCGAGCTCAGACCGGGCCTGGCGGCCGCCAACTTCAACCTGGGCCAGGGCACCAACCCGTCGCGGCTGCTCGGCACGTTCGCGCCCGACGCCAAGGCGCTCGTGGTGCCCGACGAGACGCGTCTGCGCACGGCGGTCGCCGGCACCTTCCAGGCGGCCCTGGCCGGGGTCTTCACGAACCCTTGGGCGGCGCTGACCGGCGTGGCCGGGGTGGGAGTCGCGCATTGGCTCTGGCTCGTGATCGTCGCCGTCTTCCTGGTGATCACGCTGCTCAACCTCGTCCAACTCGTGCTGCCGCGGCCGCGGCTGGCGCGGAACGCGCCGCGAACGGCGCTCTACCACGTGCTCGCCCTGCTGCTTCCCGGGACTGGTCAGGCCGACGAGCTCTGGGGCGTCCTGCTGGCGGTGCCGTGGGCCATCTTCGGCGTCGACACGCTGCTCCACTACTTCGCTCTCGGCGCGGCGCCCGCCATCGGCCTGATGACGGACCTCATCGCCCTGGCGGTCATATACCTCGTCAACGTCGTTACCTTCTTCGTGGAGCTGGCGTCCTACGGGCGCCGCATGCGCGCGCTGAAGGTGAACGATCCCGAGACCGCCCGCGCCTTCGGCCTGCGCGCGGGAGGCTGACCCGGGCCGCGTGGAGCGCGACGGGCCACAGCACCAACCTGTCGGGTACGCCCTGGTCGCCGTCGCGGCGGTGCTGTGGGCGCTGCTCGGTGTGTTCTCTAAGCGGCTCCTGGCGGTCGGGGTAAGCCCAACGGAGATCGCCTTCTGGCGCGCCGCCATCGGCGGCGCGCTGTTCATGGTGCACGCGGCGGCGGAGGGGCGGCTGCGGTTGCAGCGACGCTCCGACGCGTTGGCGTTCGCGGCGTTCGCGTTGGTCGGGGTCACGCTCTTCTACACCGCGCTGAACCAGGCCATCGAGGCGGGCGGCGTCAGCCTGGCGTTCATACTCCTCTACTCGGCGCCGGCGTTCGTGGCCGTCCTTGCGGCGGTGTTCCTCGGGGAGCGGCTCACCCCCGTGAAGCTGGTGCTGGTGGCGTTGTCCGTGGCCGGCGTGGCGCTAGTGGCCCAAGGCGGAGAGGCCGGTATGACGGTGAGCGTGAAGAGCGTCACCTGGGGTCTCGTCGCGGGCGCGTCGTACTCCAGCTACTACCTCTTCGGCAAGTGGATCCTCGCGCGCTACCGGCCCGCCGCGATCTACGCCTTCGTGCTGCCCATCGGGGCGCTCGGGCTCCTGCCGTTCGTGCCGTTCGAGGCCGTCAGGAGCGCCACCCCGCGCATGTGGCTCGACCTCGTCCTCATGTCGGCGCTGTCCACCTACGCCGCGTACTTCGTCTACTACACGGGGCTGCGGCGCGTCGAGGCGTCGCGCGCCGTCTTGGTGGCGACGATCGAGCCCGTCGTCGCTGCCGCGCTGGCGGCGTGGCTGTTCGGTGAGCGCCTCGGTCTCCTCGGCGTGCTGGGCGGCGCGCTTGTGGTGGGGGCCGCGATGCTGTCCGCCCTGCCCGCCTCGCGGCGTGGTCCGGCCCCGACCGGTGAGCGGGCCGGCGGCGGCCGTTGACTGCCGGTTGGGCGGGTGCTAGCATCGCATCGTTATCAGCGCGCATGCATAAGCATCCGCCGGTGACCCATGCGCGACCCGCAACGCCCGGATGACCATGCATAGCTTCACGCGCGACCACCACCCCTGCAGCCCCGAGAACCTACGAGCCCGACGTAGCTGAGCGCGCCGGCGCCACCGCGATGTAGCGACCGCTCGACCGGTCGCTCGCCGGCGGCCGCCGCGCCTCCGGTCCGCCCGCGCCTCGCCGCGAACCCCGGTGGTAGCGTGACCCCTTCCAACGCCAAGGAGAGAGAATGAACCCCAACAGCCAGAAGCAGGTCAAGAAGGTAGTCCTCGCATACTCGGGTGGCCTGGACACGTCGGTGATCCTCCACTGGATCAGGGCCACCTATGGCGCCGAGGTCGTCGCCTTCACCGCCGACATCGGGCAGGGCGACGAGGTGGCCGAGGCCAAGGCTAAGGCGCTACGGACGGGCGCCGTCGCGGCCTACGCCGTCGACCTCCAGCGCGAGTTCGTGGAGGAGTTCGTGTTCCCCGTGCTGCGCTCAGGCGCCACCTACGAGGGCTACTACCTGCTGGGCACCTCGTTCGCCCGCCCCCTCATCGCCAAGAAGATGATCGAGATCGCCGAGGCCGAGGGCGCCGACGCCGTGGCGCACGGCGCCACCGGCAAGGGCAACGACCAGGTCCGTTTCGAGCTGTCCGCCTACGCGCTCAAGCCCGACGTGCGCGTCATCGCGCCGTGGCGTGAGTGGGACCTCAAGGGCCGCGAGGACTGCATCGCCTACGCCAAGGAGCACGGCATCGACGTCCCCGTCACCAAGGAGAAGCCCTACTCCACCGACGCCAACCTCTTCCACATCTCCTACGAGGGCGGCGTGCTGGAGGACCCGTGGGCCGCACCTCCCAAGGGCATGTGGAAGCTCACCGTCGACGCCGAGGACGCCCCCGCCGAGGGACAGGTCGTGACCGTGGCCTTCGAGCACGGCAACCCCGTGGCCATCGACGGCGAGCGCCTCGCCCCGGTGGCGCTCCTGGCCAAGGCGAACGAGATCGCCGGCCGCCACGGCGTCGGCCGCGTCGATATCGTCGAGAACCGCTTCGTTGGCATGAAGTCGCGCGGCTGCTACGAGACGCCCGGCGGCACCCTCCTGTTCCACGCCCACAAGGCCGTCGAGTCGCTGACCCTGGACCGCCAGGTCCTACAGCTCAGGGACGAGCTCGCCCCCCGCTACGCCGCCGCCGTCTACAACGGCTTCTGGTTCGCCCCCGAGCGCGTGGCCCTCCAGAACCTCATCGACGACATCCAGCAGCCGGTGACCGGCGAGGCGCGCCTCAAGCTCTACAAGGGGAGCGTCACGCTCCTCGGGCGCCGCTCGCCGAACAGCCTCTACCGCCAGGACGTCGTGACGTTCGAGGAGGACAGCGTCTACCATCAGGCCGACGCGGACGGCTTCATCAAGCTCAACGCCCTGCGCCTCCGCATCGCCAAGCAGCTCGAGTCCCTCAAGGCGGAGTGAGGCAAGCCCGCGTGCCCAGCCCAGCCGTCCTCCCCAAGAAGCCCGGGGCCGACTACGCCCCGCCGCGCCTGCGCGACGCGACGGTGGCCGACGCGAGCGCGCTGGCTCGCCTCTACGACGTGGCGAGACCCCGCCTCGGCCTCAGCGCCGGCGACTTCAGGACATGGCTCGCGCTCAACAGCGCGCTGCTCGTGGAGGAGGAAGGTGACGGCGTGGTGGCGGCGCTGCGCTACGCGGAGGAGGGCGACGGGTGGCGCGTCGAGCCGATCGTCACGCACCCGGACCACCGGGGTCAGGCGTACGGACGCTGGCTGATGACCAAGGTCGAGGCCGACGCCATCCGCACGAACGTGCCCTGCCTCATGCTCACTCTCACGGACCCCAGCGTCCTCCCGTACTACCACCGGCTCGGCTACCGGCCGACGGGCGAGGACCCGCTAGAGCTCTCGAAGCGGGTCGGCGGCGTCTGGCAACGCCACAACGGGACGCCGTGAGCGGCAGCGGCAGCAAGGACGCCAGGATGTGGGGCGGCCGCTTCAGCGAGCCGACCGACGCGCTCGTCCAGCGCGTGAACGCGTCGATCGGCGTGGACGCGGCGATGGCGGAGGAGGACCTGCTCGGCTCCATGGCCCACGCCCGCATGCTCGCGCGGCAAGGGATCATCAGCGCCGACGAGGGCGACGCCATCGTGGCCGGGCTCGAGAGGCTCCTCGAGGAGGTCCGCGCCGGGGCCGTTGAGTGGCGCGAGGAACTCGAGGACGTGCATATGAACCTCGAGTCGCTGCTCACGGAGCGCATCGGCGCCGCCGGGGGCAAGCTGCACACGGCCCGCAGCCGCAACGACCAGGTGGCCACCGACGCCCGCCTCTACCTGCGGCGCCGCGGGGCCGAACTCCGCGACCTCCTCGTGGAGTTGCGGCGCGTTCTCGTGGCCCTGGCGCGCGAACACGTCGACGTGATCATGCCCGGTTACACCCACCTGCAGGTGGCCCAACCGGTGCGCTTCTCCCACCACGTGCTCGCCTACCACGAGATGCTCAGGCGCGACCAGGGCAGGCTGGAGGACGCGCTAGAGCGCGCCGACGTCTCCCCCCTCGGCGCGGGGGCCCTTGCCGGCACCACCTTCGACATCGACCGTGACCTGAGCGCCAGGCTGCTCGGCTTCGGCGCCGTGGCCGCCAACTCCCTCGACGCGGTCTCCGACCGCGATTACATGCTGGAGACGCTGTCGGCGCTGGCCATCCTGATGATGCACCTGTCGCGCCTCAGCGAGGAGCTGATCATCTGGTCCTCGGCGGAGTTCGGCTTCGTGACGCTCAGCGACGCTTACACGACCGGCAGCTCTATCATGCCGCAGAAGAAGAACCCGGACGTCTGCGAGCTGGTGCGCGGCAAGACGGGCCGGGTGTACGGGTCGCTCGTCGGGCTCCTCACGGTCATGAAGGGCCTGCCGCTCGCCTACAACAAGGACATGCAGGAGGACAAGGAGGGGCTGTTCGACGCGCTCGACACCGCACGCGACAGCGTGAGCCTCTACATCGGCATGCTCCCCACCATGCGGGTGAACGCAGGTCGCATGCGGCAGGCGGCGGCGCGCGGCTACTCGAACGCCACGGACCTGGCCGACTACCTCGTGCGCCGCGGCCTGCCGTTCCGCGAGGCGCACCACGTGGTCGGGCGGCTCGTGGGTCTGGCCGTGGAGCGCGGTGTCGGTCTCGAGGAGCTCCCGCTCGACGAGCTGCGAGCGGCCGCCAACGTCATCGAGCCTGACGTGTACGACGCGCTCGCCCTCGACACGGTCGTCGACGCCAGACGGTCCTACGGCGGCACCGCGCGTGGGCGCGTGCTGGAGCAACTCGCGGCCGCGGAGACCGACTTGGCGGCCACGCCTCCCATGACCCAGGCCGGCGCCGTGAAGGAGGAGCAGTGAGCGGCGCAGGAGGCGCCAGCCGCGCCGCCAACGCCACCCGACCTCACGAAGCGCCGGGCACGCAGCTCAGCGTGAGACACGCCCGCGCCGAGGACGTGCCCCTCATCTTCGAGAACATCGGCTACTGGGCCGGCCAGGGCCGCATGCTGGTGAGGCCCATGCAGAACATCTTCGAGAACCTCCGCGACTTCTTCGTGGCCGAGGTCGACGACGGTTCCGGCCCCACGTTCGCCGGCAACGGCGCCATGCATATCCTCTGGGGCGACATCGCGGAGGTGCGCGGGTTGGCGGTGGCACCCGGGGTGCGCTCGCGCGGCGTCGGCAAGGCCCTGGTGGCCGCTTGCGAGGCGGAGGCGCGCCGCATCGGCATCCCCGTGCTGTTCGCCTGGACGTACGAGGTCGAGTTCTTCGAGCGCTGCGGCTTCACGCTGATCGACAAGACCCGCGACCTGCACCCCCGCGTGTGGTCGGAGTGCCTGCGCTGCCCCTTCTACGTGGGCTGCAACGAGAACGGGGTGGTCAAGCGCATGGACGGCATCCCCATGCCGCACAACCTGCCAGAGCCGCCACCCGCGCAGGTACCACCGGGCATCCGCTGACGAGGCGCCCGAGCCCCGCGGGGCCCCGGCACGCCGTTATGCTGGCGCGGTGACGAACCCCGACATCACCGACCTGCCCGCGTCCGACCCGCGGCTGCCCGGTGCGCCCCTCGACCACGTCGGCGTGGCAGTGGCCACCCTGGACGCGGGCGCGGCGCCCTTCGAGCTGCTAGGCCTCGTACCCGCCGGCGACGACGAACGGGTGGCCGGGCAGAAGGTCATGGTGCGCACCATGCGCGCCGGCGACGTGCTGATCGAGTTCCTGGCCCCCACCGACCCCGACGGTCCCGTCGGGCGCTTCCTTGCCAAGCGCGGCCCCGGCCTGCACCACCTCGCCTTCCGCGTGCCCGACCTGGCGAGCGAGATCGCCCGCCTCAGCGACGCGGGCGCCGACTTCATCGACCCCAACCCTCGCCCGGGGATCCACGACACCAAGGTCGTGTTCCTGCACCCGCGCTTCGGGGGCGGCGTCCTGGTGGAACTCGTCGAACACCGGCGCCCCTGATGGGAGACCGCGAACAGCTCCGGCCGCGGGGCGCGGCCCGCCCGTGGCGCCGGCGGCCGGCTTGGCTGGTCTGGACCGGCTGGGCCGCCGCCGCCGCGTGGGCCGGCTTCCTGTTCCTCCAGTCGAGCTCGTCGACCGCCGGGTCGTTCCTCGCGCTCTTCCCGCCCGGCAGCGACAAGGTGGTGCACGCCGGCGCCTTCGGCCTGCTGGGCGCGCTAGTGACGGTAGCCAGCGGCAACCCGCTCGTCGGTGTCGCCGTCGCTCTGGGCTACGGCGTCAGCGACGAGATACACCAGTGGTTCGTGCCGGAGCGCGCCACGGAACTGCTCGACGTGGTGGCCGACACCCTCGGCGGCGCGATCGGCGCCTGGAGCGTCGACCTCCTCTCTCGCAGGCGCTACCTCAGGTCATTACAATGACGCCATGACCGCAAGTTCCCAAGAGCCCGCCGGGCCCCGCCTCGTGATCGTGGGCGCCGGCCGGATGGGCGGTGCCGTCTTGCAGGGCGCGCTCGCGGCCGGGGTGCTCAGCCGAGACGAGGTCGCCATCTTCCACCCCAACGCCAGGCGCCTGGCGGAACTCACCGAGCGTCACGGCGTGCCGGGCGTGGGCGACGCGGGCCTGCGCGACGCCCAGTACGTCCTGCTGGCGGTCAAGCCGCAGTCGTTCGCTCAGGTGGCGCCCACCATCGCTCAGCGTCACGCGGGCTTCATCAGCCTCATGGCCGGCGTGACGGCGGAGAGCATCGCCAGGCGCGTGGGGTCCAGGCGGGTGCTGCGTGCCATGCCTAACCTCGGTTCCGGCCTGGGGGTCGGGGCCACCTCGCTGACCTGGCTCCCCGAGGCCACGCCCGACGATGTGGCGCTGGCGCGGAGCCTCTTCGGGGCCGTCGGCAGCGTCTACGAGCTCCGCGAGGAGCTGTTCGACGCGTTCACCGGCATGGCCGCCTCGGGCCCCGCCTACGTGGCCGTCATGGCCGAGGCGCTCGCCGACGGCGGCGTCAGGGTGGGCCTCGACCGCCGCATGGCGCGCGACGTGGCGCGTCAGGTGCTCCTCGCGTCCGCCAGGCTGCTGGAGACGCGCTACGCCAGTGAGCTCAAGGACGAGGTCTGCTCCGCTGGCGGCACTGCGATCGCCGGGGTGCGCACCCTGGAGCGTCACCGGCTCCGCTTCGCCCTGATCGACGCCATCGAGGAGGCGACGCGCCGCGCGGGCGAGCTCAGCCGCGAGGACGGGCGGTGAGACCGGCTCGGCTGCTGGTGATGGTGGCGCTGGCGGTGACGGGCTTGACGGTCGCGGTGGAGGCGGGGGCGCAGGGCTACTACCCCGCCCAGCCGGGTTACAGCTGGACCTACTCTTCGGGCGAGACGCAGACCATCTCCGGCCCGCGGGAACTGCAGGGCCGTGACGTCATGGTCCTCACTCACTACTTGAGCGGCATGCCCGTGTCGGAGGACTACCTCGACTACGCGGGCTCCGGGGTCGTGAGTTACGGCTCCGCGTCCGGCGGTCAGCTCTACCCGTACGACCCGCCCATCCTGGTCTACCCGCCCGAACCGCTCACGCCCGGCGCCAAGTGGACAAGCACCACCCAGCTCCCCGGTTTCAGCCTCACGCTCGATTCGGAGGTCGTCGGTCTGCGCGGCGTGGCGACCAGCGCGGGCCGCTTCAACGCGCTCCTCATCCGACAGACGACCCTGACGAGCAACGGCGGCCAGACCCTCCTCGACATCTACTTCGTCCCGACCGTTGGCATCGTCCGTTTCGTGATGCAAGACGGCACCACCATCGACCTGATCGAGAAGAGCTTCTAGCCCGCGAGTACCAGCCGGCGCTGCAGCGCCGCGAACGTCCCGCCCACCAGCGCCTCCCGGATGTCGTGCATGAGCCGCGCCATGAAGCGCAGGTTGTGGATGGTGGCCAGCTGCGGCCCCAGTGATTCGCCGGCCTTGAACAGGTGCCTGACGTAGGCGCGCGTGAAGGTGCGGCACGTGTAGCAGTCGCAACCCTCCTCGATGGGCCCGAGGTCGGCCTGGAAGCGGGCGTTGAGGATGTTCAGGTGTCCGCGCGCGCCGCCGCCCGCGTCGGGCCGCGCCAGCAGCGTGCCGGTACGCGCGTTGCGGGTGGGCATCACGCAGTCGAACGTGTCGATGCCGCGGGCGACGGCCTCGAGGATGCTCGGCACGTCGCCGATACCCAGCAGGTGGCGCGGCTTGGCGCGCGGCAGCAGCGGCAGGGTCCAGTCGAGGATGGCGTACATGTCGGAGCGCGTGGCGCCGAGGTTGCCGCCCACCGCCACCCCGTCGAACCCCATGCCCCCGATCTCGACAGCGCTCTCCTCGCGCTGGTCGCGGAACGCGCCGCCCTGCACGATGCCGTAGATGGCCTGGTCGTAGCCGTGCAGCGGGACGCCGCCCCGGAACGCCTCGAGGCTCCGCCGCGCCCAGCGGTGCGTGCGTTCCATGGAGGCGCGGGTGTACGCCTCGTCGTGAAGCGGGCTGGTGCACTCGTCGAAGGCGAGGACGATGTCGGCCCCGAGCTTGCGCTGCACGGCCACGGACGTCTCTGGGTCGAACCGGTGGCGCGAGCCGTCCACGTGGCTCTTGAACCACGCCCCGTCCTCGTCGACCTTCACCATGCCCGCGCCGGCGCTCAGCCGCCGCCGTTCCCGCCCCGGGTCTTCGCCCGGGAAGATGCTTCCGATCTTGCCCACCCCGTGCTCCACGCCGGCGCCGAGCGAGAAGACCTGGAAGCCACCGGAATCCGTGAGGATGGGTCCGTCCCAGGCCATGAACCTGTGGAGGCCGCCGTGCGCGGCCACCAGCTCGGCGCCAGGGCGCAGGTAGAGGTGGTAGGTGTTGGCGAACAGGAGTTGCGTGCCCGCCTCCGCCACCACGTCGGGGGTCAGGCTCTTGACGGTGGCCTGCGTGCCAACGGCCACGAAGGCCGGGGTGCGCACCGGGCCGTGGGCAGTGGTCAACACGCCCACGCGCGCGGGGCCCGACTCGTGGGTGATCTGGAAGCCGAAGGCGCCGCCGGCCGGTGCGGGCGCACGCGGCTCATGGGGCGCGGGTCGCGGGGGATCGTGTGGTGAACGCGTCATGGTGGCGCCCGCAGGGCCCGTCATGCTACCAGAGGCGCGTGCCCGAATCTTCACGCACGCCACGCTCGGCCATGCTATACTCCCCACTCAGAGAGTCCTTCTCTCTGCTTGGACGCTGAGAAACCTGTCTCGTATGTGGGCGCTTGAGGCAGGC
>CAYNNL010000004.1:0-55803 GCA_964398765.1 uncultured bacterium
GTAGGTCGGTGCCGGGGCCCGCGATCCTCACCTCGTCGGCCTCGGCCAGGCGGTCGGCCCAGCGTTGCTGCGCCGCGCCCAGCTCGCGCCAGCGGGCCGCGGGGTCGGCGTCATCCAGGAACATTGCCCCATACACGAAGGCCTCGTACGCGTCGGTCGTCATCCCCGCCGCCTGCGCCCCGGCCGCGGTGGGGTAGAGGGTGCCCACCCAGCGGGTCCGCGTGACGCGGTGGCGCGTGACCTCGCGCATGCGCCTCCCGAGGGCCGCCAGCCTGGCGGTGTCGACGCCCTCTAGCTGGCGGGAGTTCGTGGGGGCGCTCACCCTCACGTAGGCGTCCATGCGCCTGATCTCCTCCAACTGGACGACCGGCTCGGCCGCCAGGAGCTCGTCCGATGCCAGCTCGAGCAGGTCCGCGGCCTGCTCGGGGTACGTGAGCCTCAGGTGGGGCTCGCCGCCCGCGGCCAGCACCGCGCGGGTCAACGCGCGCGCCAGCGGCGCGGCGGCCGTGTCCACCTGCACGAGCACGGCCTGGCCGGGTCGGACCTCGAGGCAGTAGTCGACGAGGAGCTGGGCGTGCTTGAGGGTCACAGGGTGGATCATGCAGGGCACCTCGTCATCAGGGACGCCTTCATCAGGCGCGCTCCGCGCGCTCGACCGTGAACGCGCTCGAGCCGATCGCCACCAGCGAACCGTCGGTGTCGTGGACCTCCGTCCGCACCACGATCACGCTCCTGCCGCTACGCATCACCTCGGCCGTGGCGCTCAGCTCGGGGCCGCGTCCGGGGCGGAGGAAGTCGACGCGCATGTCTATCGTCGCCACGCTGGGCGCCTGCGTCAGGTCGTCCAGGGTGAGGGCCGCCGCGCCGCCGGAGGCGGCGTCGATGAGGGCGGCCACCAGACCGCCGTGCGCCATGCGCCTGACCACGTTGCCGATGTGCTCGTCGCGCAACGCGAGGGTGACGGTGAGGCGCCCGCGCTGACGGTCCACGGACGCGACCTTCACTCCGATGTGGCGGTTGAAGGGGATGACGCTCTCGAGAAGCGCCACCAGGGTGCTGTCGAGGGCGTCGGCGGTTCCTCGTGCCATGGGCCATGCTACCCGCGCGTCCACTATCATGGCGGCTGATGAGCGCGAGTGGGCCCAACCGACGAGACACGGGGAAGAAGGGACCGGCGCCCCGCACCGCCAAGGCCGGGCGAGCAACCGGCTCGGCGCGGCGCCGGGCGTCCCCGCCCGCTAAGGCGACCCCAGGTGAGGATGGCGCCGGGCCGGCGGGGGAGCGCGTCCAGCGCCTGATCGCCCGCGCCGGCGTGGCAAGCCGCCGGGGCGCGGAGCGGCTCATCACGGCCGGGCGCGTGACGATAGGCGGGCGCAAGGCCCAGTTGGGCGACCGCGCCCTTCCGGGGGACGACGTGCGCGTGGACGGTAAGCAGCTCCTCGTGGCCGACGAGCACGTCACCTACGCCCTCAACAAGCCTCCCGGCTACGTAACGACTGCCAAGGATGAACGGGGCCGCGCCACGGTGTTCGCGCTGTTGCCGCCCACGCCCGGCCTTCACCCCGTGGGGCGCTTGGACCGCGACTCGGAGGGGCTCCTGCTGCTGACCACCGACGGCGACCTCACCCTGCACCTCACGCACCCCCGTTTCGAGCTGGAGAAGGAGTACAGGGTGTGGACCAAGCAGGGGCGCGTCGACGGGGCCAGCCTCAAGCGTCTCGTGGATGGCATCGACCTCGAGGACGGCCGGGCGGCGGCGCGGAGCGCCCGGCCGGCGCCGGGCGGCGCCGCCCTCATCCTCACCGAGGGCCGCAAGCGCGAGGTGCGGCGCATGTTCAAGGCCCTCGGCTTCACGGTCGATCGCCTCGTGCGCGTGAGGGTGGGGGAGTTGAAGCTCGGCGACCTCGCCGTTGGCGGCTTCAGAGAGCTTTCGGCCAAGGACCTGCGGGCGCTTGGGTATAATCCCGAGCGGCGGCCGCGCTAGCCGTCGCCCGCGGCACCGCCGCCCACGCGGTCCGCCCCAGGGAGTGGCCCAGCGTGCAACCCAGTGGTACAGGCCAAGAGGTCCCGGCCGAGAGCATCTTCCACCGCGGCACCGGAGCCGTTCACATCGACGAGGCAACCATCGCCCGCCGCGTGCGTGAGCTCGGTCAGCAGATAGCTGCCGACCACCGGGCCGGCGACCTTCACCTCATCTGCGTCCTGAACGGTGCCTTCATGTTCATGGCCGACCTGGTCCGCGCCATCGACCGGCCGCTGACCCTCGACTTCCTGTCCGTGTCGTCTTACGGTTCCCGCACCGAGTCGACCGGCGAGGTCAGGTTGGTGAAGGACCTGGAGCAGAGCCTCAAGGGCCGACACGTCGTGCTGGTCGAGGACATCGTCGACACGGGCCTCACCATGCAGTACCTGCAGTCCTACCTCAAGGGGCGGCAGCCGGCCTCCATCAAGGTCGCCACCCTCCTGAGCAAACCCTCCAGGCGCAAGGTCGACGTCCCCATCGACTACGTCGGCTTCGTGATCGACGACGCCTTCGTGTACGGCTACGGACTCGACGTCAACCACCGGCAGCGCAACCTGCCGTTCGTCACCAGCCAGGCCACCTGATGAGGCGCCCCCGTCGTTACGCGCTCGTCGCGCTGGCGGTGCTCACGGCGGTCTTCCTCACGCTCACGGTGTCGGCCGCGCTGCGCGACACGACCCCGCCCCAGCTCTACGCCGAGCCGCCCACCCGCCTGCCGGTCGGTGCTCCGCTCGGGCTGTTCGTCAGCGCCGACGAACCCGTCACCTACACCCTCGAGTACGGCGGCTCCGCCTACGAACGGGTCGAGCAGGATGTCACGTTCGACGTCCCGGTCGTGGCCGGGGCGCAGCTCGCGCGGGTCGTGGCCGTGGACGGCGCCGGCAACAGCAGCGAGTACGAGGCGGTCGTCGTCGGGGTGGCGGAGCTCGAGCCCGTCATCGTGGCGCCCGAGGGCGCCGTCGCGGGCGACCCGATCGGGCTCAGCGTGCTTGGCCTTCCCGGCCCGGACGCCGACCCCGCCCTGACGGCGGCGGTCACGAGCGTGGCCGTCACGGTCGCCGGCGCCCCCGTGCCGCTCCGTGCCGCGCCTGACGGCGCCCTCCGGGGCATGCTCGCCTCTCCCATGACCGTCGACCCGCTCACGCTGACCGGCGCGCTCGAGGTCGTCGACGAGTTCGGTCGGCGCTACGAGCGCACGCTCAGCACGGTGCTCGAGCCCCTGCCCGTGGCGGTGGAGCAGCTTCACCTGTCGGCCGCGACCTTGGCCGTGATCACGCCGGCCGGGCGCGAGCTGGAGGCCGACACCGTGGCCACCGCCTGGGCGGCCGCGCTGCCCGACCCGCAGTGGACCGAGCCGTTCGCCCTGCCCATCGAGGGCGTGACGACCAGTGGCTTCGGCGACGCCAGGCGCTACGAGCCTGGCGGCCCGGTGTCGTACCACTACGGCCTGGACCTGGCCGTGCCGCAGGGGACGCCCGTGCACGCCACCAACGACGGCGTGGTCGTGGTGGCGGGACCCTACCCGATCAAGGGCGGCTGGGTCGCTATCGACCACGGCGACGGCCTCATGAGCTACTACTTCCATATGTCCGAGATCATCGCGCAGGTCGGGCAGCGCGTCGGGCGCGGCGACGTGATCGGGTTGGTGGGCACCACGGGCCTGTCGACCGGACCGCATCTGCACTGGGAGATGCGCGTGCGCGGCGAGGCCAGCAGTCCGCTCGCCTGGGTCGGCAAGACCTACCCCTGACGCCCGCCGGCCGGCTTCCCCGGCCCGTATACTTGGCCCTTATGAGTCAGACCACGAGCGCCGCCAAGCCGCGCGTCTTCTCGGGCGTGCAACCCACCGGCGCCCTTCACCTAGGCAACTACGTCGGGGCGCTCAGTCAGTGGGTCGCCCAGCAGCACGAACGCGACAGCGTCTTCTGTGTGGTCGACCTGCACGCGCTGACCGTGCCGGAGGAGATCGAGCCCGCCCGGCTCCGCCACCAGGTGAGGAGCGCCGCGGCCATCTACTTCGCGGCGGGGATCGACCCCGAGCGCAACGTGGTGTTCGTCCAATCGGCCGTGCGCGAGCACACGGAGCTCACGTGGCTCCTGAACTGCGTCACGCCCCTCGGCTGGCTCTACCGCATGACCCAGTTCAAGGCCAAGAGCGAGGGCCGCGAGAGCGTGGGCACCGGGCTCCTCGACTACCCCGTCCTCATGGCGGCCGACATCCTCCTCTACGACACCGTGAGCGTGCCGGTGGGCGAGGACCAGGTGCAGCACATCGAGCTCACGCGCGACGTGGCGCAACGCTTCAACCACCTCTTCGGAGAGGTGTTCGTGGTGCCCAAGGCGCAGGTGCCGGCCGTCGGCGCCCGGATCATGGGCCTCGACGAACCGACGGTCAAGATGTCGAAGAGCGTGGCCGCCCACAGGCCCGGGCACGCCATCAACATCCTCGACGAGCCGGCGACGATCAAGAAGGCCGTCATGAGTGCCGTGACCGACTCGGGCAGGGAACTGCGCTTCGAGCACGCCTCGCCTGGTGTGCGCAACCTCCTGTCCATCTACCAGGTGTTGACCAAGAAGGACGCGAGCGAGATCGAGGCGGAGTTCGGTGGTGGCGGCTACGGTCAGCTCAAGAAGGCGGTGGTCGACGTCGTCGTGAGCACTCTCGCGCCCGTCCAGGCTCGCTACCACGAGTACATGAACGACCCGGCGGAACTCGACGCCACGTTGGCGCGGGGCGCCGAGCGCGCCCGCGTGATCGCAGACGCCACCATGAGGCGCGTGCGCGCCGCGATGGGGGTGGGCTGACGCCCGCCGGCGGGGCGCCCTCGCCGCGGTCCCACGGTGGCGGCGTGCTGTTCGTCTTCCTCGACGGGGTCGGTCTCGGGCTGGATGATCCCGCAAGCAACCCGCTGGCCGCGGCCGGCATGCCGTTCCTGCGTGGGGCGCTGGGCGGGCCGCTCACGCGCGACCGACCGGAGCTGGCGCGGGACGGGCTGGTGTTCCGCCACCTCGACGCGACGCTGGGCGTCGAGGGCCTGCCCCAGTCGGCCACTGGCCAGACCACTCTGCTCACCGGGGTGAACGGTGCCGTCGCTATGGGCCGCCATTACGGGCCGTGGCCGGGACCCACGCTGAGGGCCATCCTGCAGCACGGCACCCTGTTCGACGATGGCGCGCGTGCGGGTGGGGCCGTCCTAGCCAACGCCTACCCGCCGCCCTACTTCGAACACCTCGGTGGAAGGCGGCAGCGTCCGAACGCGCCGGTGGTGGCCGCCATGACCGCCGGCGTCGAGCTGCGGGACCTGGAGGCGTACCGCTCAGGGTCGGCGGTCGCGCCCGACGTCGGGGGCGGGCGCATCGTCGGGTTCGACCCTAGCCTCAGGCCTCAGAGCGCGGCGGAGGCGGGTGAGGTCCTGGTGCGCCTCGTGGGCGCGGCGCGGTTCGTGTTCCTGGACGTGTGGCCCACCGACGCGCTCGGCCACGCGCGCGACTTCGACGGCGCGGTGGCGCTACTCGAGCGGCTCGACCAGCTCCTCGCTGTCGTGATGGGAGCGGGGGTCGACCTCGTCGTCACCTCGGATCACGGCAACCTGGAGGACATCGCGTCCGGGCACCACACGCTCAACCCGGTGCCGCTCCTGGCCGCCGGCCCCGGCGCGGCGGAGTTCGCCGCGGCGGGCTCGCTGCTCGACGTGGCGCCCGGCGTCAGGCGCGTCTGGGAGCGCCAGGGGATCAAGCCAGGCCGAGGATGATGATCAGCGCCTCGTACCAGGCGCCCACGAGAAGCAGCACCCCCGCCACCGGCAGCATGAGCAGGAGCTTGCGGAAGCCGCGCACGAACCGTCCAGGCGGCCCGCGCCTCACCACGGTGGCGAGCAACATGCCGCCGCCCGCCACCACGAGGAAGTAAGACGTGAGCTCGAGGGCGAGCAGGACCAGCAGCAGGAGCAGGTAGAGGGGTCCGCCGGCCGCCAGCAGCCCGAACGGCACGCCCTGCGTGAAGAACGACGCCGCGGCGAACAGGTAGGCCGGGACGCCGAACATGGCCGCCAGCGGGAAGGTGACCGACGCGGTGACCACGCCGAAGTTCTGGAAGTAGGTCGTGGCCGCCGCTCGGAGGACGTTGCCGCTCCCGTAGGCCGCAGTCGCGCCCACGCTGCCGATAGCGGCGTTCACCACGTCGAGGACGGCCTGCTCGCACTCGCTCGGCAGCGTCGTGCCCACGTAGGCTCCGAGCGCGAAGAGGCCGTACAGGCCCACCAGGGTGACGGTCACGAGGCGGCGGTGCTCGCGGATGGCGCCGAGGCCCGCGCTCAGCCAGCGACGAACCAGCGACCCGGGTCGGAGCAGGCCCAGCAGGACCAGGAGCGAGAACGCCGCGAACGCCCACCCGGCCGCGGGGGTCTGCAGCCAGGCGCGCACGCCCGTCGGCTGGGCGGAGGCCCTGAAACCGGCGTAGGCCACCACCCACTCCCCGGCCCTGCGCTCCATCACGACCTCCACGACGTCGAGCTGATCGCCCGGCCTCACCGCGGCGTAGGTGAAGCGCCGTACGTCCGGGTCGTCGCTGGGCGCCTCGATGCGGTCCTCAAGCCTCACCTGGGTGCCGGGTAGTGGCGCCGGGTTGGTGACGAGGTCGGGGAGCCTGATGCAGAGCTGCCGGGCGTCCAGCCCGGCGAGGGACTCAAGCGATACGGGCGGCCGCGCCAGCCAGGCCTCGCCGGCCGCGTCGGCGGCGGCGGGGACCGGGTCGCCGGCGGGCACGTCCTGCGCCCAGCCGAGGCCGCCGAGAGCCAGCGTTGCCAGGGCCGCGAAGAGGAGCACGACCAGCCGGCGGGAGGGGTTGGCGGAACGGGTGGGCACCTTCGACTCCTGAGCCGCCACCTTGGCGGTAACCCGGCCAGCATACCGTCTCGGTCGCCCCCTCCGCCTTAGACTTCCCACTGAGATGAGCGGCCTTGACATGCGGGGCAAGCCGGCGGCGTGGTACGTGAACGCCGCGCGTCGCGCCGTGCTCGCGGCCGTCCCCGCGTTGGCCCGGCCCGATGACTCGTGGGCGACTGGGCGCCTGAGCGAAGCGGAGGCGGCCCTGTTCCTGCGCCTGCCGGCCACCGAGCGGGCCCACGGGATCGAGGTCGCCCTGCGCCTACTGCGCCGGGCGCCCGAGGCGCCACGCGAGCTGGTGGCCGCCGCGCTCCTCCACGACGTCGGCAAGCTGGGCAGCCCTCAGGGCGTGGCCCGACGCGTCCTGACCCACCTGTTGCCACCGTTGGCCGTTCCGCCGGAGCCGCGCCTCCTCGGACTGGCCGGGGCGCGCCAGGCACGGGTCCACCACGCGAGTTACGGTGCCGAGCTCCTAGCGCGCGCGGGCTCGTCGCCGCGGGTAGTGGCGCTCGTGGCCGGCCACCACGACCCCGCCTCCCGGCGGGGCGACCCCGAGGCGCGGCTCCTGTGGGAGTGCGATGAACGGACCTGACGCCGGCTCGACCCCAGCGCTCGATTGGCTGTTCGCGCTGCAGCGCTTCGGCGTGAAGCCGGGCCTCGCGCCCATGCGGGAGCTGCTCGCGGCCGTGGGCCACCCAGACCAGGGGTACTCGAGCGTGCTTGTGGCCGGCACGAACGGCAAGGGGAGCGTGGCGCGGGTGCTCGCAGCGGCCCTGGCCGCCCACGGCCGTGCCGTCGGGCTCTACACCAGCCCGCACCTGCAGCGGGTCGGTGAGAGGGTCGTCGTCGACGGGCGCCCCGCCGATGAGGCCGAACTGGAGGCGGTGGTCGCCGCGGTCAGGCCCGCCGCCGAGCGCATCGGGAACACGTTCTTCGAGGTCATGACGGCGGCGGCGCTGCTGGCGTTCGCGGAGTCGGGCGTGGACACGGCCGTCCTGGAGGTGGGACTGGGAGGCAGACTCGACGCGACCAACGCCGTGGAGCCCGCCCTCGCCGTGATCACCTCGGTCGGCCTCGACCACACCGCCATCCTTGGGCCCGACCTCGCGCGGATAGCGGGGGAGAAGGCGGGGATCATGCGCGCGGGGGTGCCGGTCGTCTCCGGCGTGACGGAGGCGGAGGCCGCTGCCGTGGTGGCCGACCGCGCCGCCGAGCTCGCCGCGCCGCTCTCGGCCTACGGGACCGGGTTCTGGGGTGAGGCCGTTGACGTTGGCTGGGCGGGCACGGGGTTCACCTGGCGCCACCCCGGGGCTCGGCACGACGGCGTGCGCGTTCGTACACCGCTGGTCGGCCGCCACCAGGTCGTGAACGTCGCCACCGCGCTGGAGGCGGCGGTCGCCCTGGGTGTCCCGCCGGGTCGTGCCGTGGCCGCGGTCGCCACGACGACATGGCCGGGACGCCTGGAGAGCTTCGATCTGGAAGGGCGGCGGGTCGTGCTCGACGGCGCGCACAACCCCGCCGCGGCGCGCGCCCTGGCCGCGGCCGTCGACGAGCTGGAGGGGGCCGTGGCGGTGCTCGTCATCGGGGTGTCGGCCGACAAGGACGTGGCCGGGGTCATCGCGGAGCTGGCCCCGAGGGCCCGGCGGTTCGTGGCCGCTCAGGCGACCTCGAGCCCGCGGGCCATGCCGGCGGCCGACCTGGCGGCCATGATGCCGGGCGCCGTGGTGGCCGAGGACCCGGCGCACGCGCTGGCGGCGGCCCTCGAGCTGTCGGCACCGGGCGACACGGTGGTGGTGGCCGGCAGCCTCTTCCTGGTGGGCGAGACGCGCGACCTGCTCACGGGCGGCGCCCCGGAGGGGCGGCCGCGCTGGCAGTGACGTCCGGCTCCCCGCGGCGCGCCAGCAGGTGCTTGAGTAGCACGACGATCACGATGGGCACGACCCCGGTCACGACCGCGAACGTGTCGCCACGCGCCCAGCCCGACCGCTCCAGCGCCAGGAACGCGACGGCGGGGTAGGCGACCATCGTGATCACCGCCGCCAGGGTGGCGCGTTTGGTGATCAGGTACAGCGCGACGATCAGCACCAGCCCGGCGAGGCCCACGGCCGGGTAGAGGGGGAGCGAGACCCCGAGGGTCGTGGCCAGGGCCTTGCCGCCCCGGAAGCGGACGAACATGGAGAACGCGTGGCCGAGCACGGCGCCGAACCCGGCAGCTAGCGGGGCCGCGAGCGTGGGCGGGGCCCCGAGCGCGGTGCCGGTGGCCGAAGCCATGAGCAGCCCCATGTAGGTGGCCAGCGCGCCTTTGCCAACGTCCAACAGCAAGACCAGGACGCCCCAACCGAACGACAGGTTGCGGGCCGTGTTCATGGCCCCCATGTTCCCGGAGCCGAGCCGGAACACGTCCTTGCCCTGAGCGCGCGCCACGATGGCGGCGGTCGGCACCGAACCGACGAGGTAGCCGGCCGCCAGGGCCGCCAGGAGCTCCACCATCACGCGGGCTCCCGGGCGGCGGCCTGCTCCCGCGCGGCGGCGAAGCTCCGCAACTCGCGCACGTGGTAGGTGACGTACGCCTCGAGCACCCGCCACTGCTCGCGCCTGTCGGGGTATTCGGCGGCGAGGGCCGCGCTCATCGGACCGGCCACGAGCAGGGCGAGCTCCTCGGCACCCGGGTCCCGCAGTGACCAACCGGAGCGGCAGCCCGCGCAGGTCAGGCCACCCGCCTCGATGTCGAGCGCCACGAGCGGCCCGGTCGCCCCGCAGACGTGGCAGGCGCCCACCCGCGGGGCGAGGCCCGCCACCCCTAGGAGGCGCCAGGCGTACAGGAGGGCCACGAGCTCCGTGTCGTGATGAGCGGCCAGGCCGCGAAGGGCGGAGGTGAGGTAGTCGTACACGCGCGACTCCAGGTGCACGTCGACGGTGAGGGCGTCGGCCAGCTCGCACAGCAGGTGGGCGTACGGGTAGGCGGCGGGTTCGGAGAGGGACTGCAGCGCCCCGTTCAGCTGCACCTGCGTGAGGAGGGCGAGGTCCTCCTCCCTCCGGCGGTAGAACTGCACGGTCACGTCGTGGAAGAGCGACAGCCTCCCCACGTTGCCGCCGGGCAGCTTGCCCTTTCGCGCCACGGCGCGCCACTTGCCCTGGCGACCGAGGAGCGTGACCACCACGTCGCCGGAGGGTAGCGCCTGCCGCTTGATCACCAGCCCGTCAGCGACGGTGTAACGCCTCACGAGGCAAGTCTAGCCCCCGAGGTGCCAGACGAGGATCGCCGGCGCTGCCACGCTCCTCAACGTCACGGGGCAACCGGCCGGGAGGTGCAGCGCGTCGCCCGGGCGCAGGACCCTGAAGTCGCCGCGCGGGAGGTCGACGATCACCTCGCCCCTGAGCGCGACCACCCAACCGTCTTGGTCGGGTGTCAGCTCGCGCGGGTGCCGCAGCTCCTGGACCGCGAACGGACCGCCGGGGACGGCCAACGGTTCGCCCGCTGCCGAAGCGGCGAGAGCTGGGAGGTTCAGGGCGCGGCCGGGTGCGGCCGGGCTCAACCCGCCGACCCCTTCGAGCGGGCGCGCCCGTAGCTCATGCGCAGCTTGAACAGCCCGCGCTTGTTGCGCGCCTGGGCGTCTGCCTCGTCGATGCCGAGGCGGCGCGCGGCCTGCTCCACGGTGAGGGCGGGCTCGCCCGCGCCCAGGGTGAGGCGAACCACGGCGGCGTCGCCCGGCTCGAGCTCACCGAGGTGAGCGGCCAACTGCTCGGGCGTGGCCTTCGGCTTGGCGGGCGCGGACCGCGTCGCGCCGGCTGCCGACCTCGCCTTGCCCTTCGGTGCGCGCTTACCGGCGCCCTTGCCCTTGGTGCTCTTGGCGGGCGCCTTAGGCTTCGAGCCGCCCCTGCCCTTGGCGGGCCGCTTGCCGCCGCCCATCGCCTCGCGCGCGTCGAGCAGCTCGCTCGCCTGCTCGAGCGTGACGGCGTCCACGCTCAGGGTGCGAGGGAGCGACGCGTTGACGCTGCCGCGCTTCACGTACGGTCCGAAGCGGCCCTCGTAGAGCTCCACGTCCTCGCCGGTCCGCGGGTCGGCCCCCAGCTCCCTGAGCGGCGCCGCGCCGCGCCGCTTCTTCTGCGCCAGCAGCTCGAGCGCCCGCTCGAGCGTCACGTCGAGGAGGAACTCGCCCTTCGGGACGCTGGCGTACAGGCTGCCGTGCTTGACGTACGGTCCGTAGCGGCCGATGCCGACCTCCACGACCTTGCCGTCTTCCGGGTGGTCCCCGAGCCGCTTCGGTAGCTCGATCAGCCTGAGCGCCAGGCCGCTGTTCACGTCGTGAGGGGCGACGTTGGGCGGCAGCGACACGCGTTTGGGCTTCGCGCCGTCCGCGCCAGCCTCGCCGAGCTGGAGGTAGGGCCCGAACGGGCCGCGCTTCAGCAGCACTGGTTGTCCCGAGGTCGGCTCGGTGGCGACGGTGACGTCGCCCATGTTGCCCTCCACCAGGTAGCGCTCCAGGTCGGCCCGCGTGAGGTCGCCCGGGGCCGCGTCGGCGGGCAGCGAGGTCGTCTTGACCTCGCCGTCCAGGGGGCCCTCCACGTACGGACCGTAGCGACCCACGCGCACGACGAGCGGCGCCCAGGCCGGGTTCTCCACCGTCGAGATCTCGCGGGCGTCGATGGCCCCGAGCGCGTCGTCGACGAGCCGCACGATGCCGTTGTCGCCGAGGTAGAAGTCCTTCAGGTAGGTGCCCGACGTGCGCTCGCCGGCCGCGATGTCGTCCAGGACTCGCTCCATCCTGGCGGTGAACTCGGTGTCGACGAGCTGCCTGAACTGGCGCTCGAGCAGGTTGTTGGTCGCGAACGCCGTGAAGGTGGGCACGAGCTGCTGGCCCTGCTTGCGGGCGTAACCGCGCGCCAGGATGGTGTCGATGATGCTGGCGTACGTGCTCGGCCGCCCGATCCCCTCGGTCTCCAGTAGCTTCACGAGCGACGCGTCCGTGTAGCGCGCCGGCGGCTTGGTCTCGTGGCCCTCGGCGTTCACCCCGGAGCAGTCCAGCGCGTCGCCACTCGCCAGCGGCGGCAGCGGCTGGTCGCGGTCGTCCAGCGCGGCCTCCGGGTCGTCGCTGCCCTCCACGTAGGCGCGGAAGAAGCCGGGGAAGAGGACGGTGCGACCGCTGGCCCTGAAACCGAGTTCCGGCTCGCCCGCCGGCGTCACGGCCACGCGAGCGGTGACGAACTTGAGGCGTGCGTCGGCCATCTGCGAGGCGACCGTGCGCTTCCAGACGAGGTCGTAGACGGCCGCTTCCAGGCCGCTCAGCCCGTGCTCCTCGGCGGTGCGCATCTCGGTGCCCGCCGGGCGGATGGCCTCGTGCGCCTCCTGGGCGTTGCGGGCCGGTCCCTTGTGCCGGCGGGCGCCGCCACTGAGGTAGTCGCGGCCGTAGCGGCGCTCGATGGCCTCCCGCGCGGCCGCCAACGCCTCCTCGGAGAGGTTGGTCGAGTCCGTGCGCATGTACGTGATGTAGCCGTTCTCGTAGAGGCTCTGCGCCACGCGCATGGTGTCACGCGCGGCCAGGCCGAGCTTGCGGCTCGCCTCCTGCTGCAAGGTCGAGGTGGTGAAGGGCGCCGCCGGGGAACGCGTCTGCTCGCGCTCCTCCAGCCCCGTCACGCTCCAGGCGCCGCGCTCGGCGGCGGCCGCCAGGCGCGCGGCGTCCGCCTCGTCCAGCTCCACGACGTCGAGGCCCGGCCTGAGGTCCGCCTTCAACCGGCCGGTGGCAGGGTCGTAATCGCGGCCGCCGGTGACGCGCAGCCCGCCGACGTGCGTGAGCGTGGCCTCGAAGCGGCCCCCACCTGCGGCTCCACCCTTGGCGAGCTTGGCGGTGAGGTCCCAGTAACTCGCCGGCACGAACGTCATGCGCTCGCGTTCGCGCATGACGAGCAGGCGCACGGCCACGCTCTGTACGCGGCCGGCGCTGAGCTTGGGAGCGATCTTGCGCCATAGCAGCGGGCTGATGGCGTAGCCGACCAGGCGGTCGAGCACCCGCCGCGTCTCCTGCGCCTCGACGAGGTTCGCGTCGATCTCGCGCGTGTTGCCCAGCGCCTCGAGGATGGCGCGCTCCGTTATCTCGTGGAAGACCATCCGCTTGACCGGCACGTGGGGCTTGAGGACCTCCACCAGATGCCAGCCGATCGACTCGCCCTCGCGGTCCTCGTCAGTCGCTATGAAGACCTCACCCGCCTGCGCGAGCGCGGCCTGCAGGTTCTTGACCACGGCCTTCTTCTTGGGCGACACGACGTAGAGCGGTTCGAACCCCGCGTCCACGTTCACTCCCAGGCGGGCCCACTCGCTTCCCTTGTACTTGTCGGGTATCTCGGCTGCGCTCGAGGGCAGGTCCCTGACGTGCCCCATGCTCGCCTCCACCTGGTACTCGGGCGGCAGGAACCGCTTGATCGTGCGCGCCTTCGTGGGCGACTCGACGATGACGAGCCGCTTGGTGGCATGAGTTGACGACAATGTGCTGACCCCAATCCTCCCGCGGAGCGCGCACATTATACGCACGACCCCGCCGCGGTCAAGGGGCGTTCAGATAGGGCGGCGGTTGCTGATCGCGCGGCCCAGCGTGACCTCGTCGGCGTACTCGAGGTCGCCGCCGACGGGCAGCCCGTACGCTATGCGGCTGACGGTCACGCCCGTCGGCGCCAGCTGGCGGGCCAGGTAGTGGGCGGTCGCCTCGCCCTCGACGGTGGTCGAGGTGGCCAGAACGACCTCGCGCAGCCCGGCCGCGCGGCTCTCGAGCGCCGCCACGGTGAGCTGGTCGGGCCCGACCCCGTTCATGGGGCTGAGCGCGCCGTGCAGCACGTGGTATAGGCCCTGGAACTCGCCCGAGCGCTCGATGGCGAGGAGGTCGGCCGGTTGCTCCACGACGCACAGGAGCCCGCGGTCGCGGCGTGTGTCGGCGCACACCTCGCAGCACTCGGCGCCGGCAGCCATGACGTTGAAGCAGACCGGACAGCGCTCGAGCCCCGTCTTGGCGTCGACGAGAGCCTCGGCGAGAGCCCTCACCTCCGACTCCGGCCGGTTGAAGAGGTGGAACGCCAGCCGCTGCGCGCTCTTCGGGCCGATGCCTGGCAATCGACCCAGCTCGCGGATGAGGGTGAGGAGCGGGCCGGGGTAGCGGACGCTCAACGGGGCGCTCCCGCGCCCACCGCGGTGGGCCGCCCCCCGCTCAGAGGAGGCCCCCCAGGCCGCCGAGGCCGCCCACGCCCCCCATGGCCGCCCCCATCTCGCGCTCCTGGAGCTCCTTCGCCTTGCGCTGAGCCTCGTTGACCGCCGCGGTGACGAGGTCCTCGAGCATCTCTACGTCGGTCGGGTCCACGACCTTCGGGTCGATGCGCACCTTGGTGACGGTGCCGTCACCGGTCGCCTCGGCGCGCACGAGGCCGGCGCCCGCGGAGCCCTCTACAGCCATGCCAGCGAGCCGCTCTTGCGCCTCGGCCACCTTCTGTTGGGCGCGCTGCGCCTCCTTCATCAGCTTCTGGATGTTCACGTCTTCTCCTCTGGAGCTCCGTCACCGCGCGCCCGTTGCCGCCGGCGACCTGCCGGGCGGTTCAGGCCTCGTCTGCCTCGGAGCCCGCCTCGATGGGGTCATCGTAACCGGCCGCGAACGTGGGCTCCGTCTCGTCGCCACCGCCCTTCTGGTCGTCGTCATCCCCGCCGCGCCGCAGCGAGCGGACCTCGACCACGCGGCCGGGGAAGAGCTCCACCACCTCGGCGAACGCCTTGCCTTGGGGGGTGTCGGAGGCGACGCTGCCCGCCGAGAACGCACGTGGCGCACCGGCGGCCGCCTTGCGGCGTGGTCGGGAGGTCGGCGGCTGGCGCTTGGGCTCGCTGGTGCCCCGCTGCACGGCTGCGGCCGCGGTCGCCCCTGCCGGCTCCGAGCCGGGAGCGGGCGCCTCCGTGTCTGGTGGAGAACGGCCGTCGTCCCAAGCCTCGTCCCACAGGTCGCCCGTGGCGCCGCCGGCCGACGAGACGACGTCGGGCGGGATGAGGTCGCTCACCTCGGGCGGAGCGGATCCGGGCCCGCGGTCGGCGGCGCGGTCGGCGCTAGGCGAGGGCGCGGGTGCCTGTGGCCGGGTCGCCCGCGCACCGCGAGTGTCGGGTCCGGGGTCAGGCGCCGCCTGCCCCGTCAGGCTTTTTTTGGACCGCCCCCGCTCGCGCCCCCGGTGGTGAAGCTCGTGACGCCGGCCGGCCCGTCTATGGTCACCTCGAGGCCGGGTCCGGCCACGCTCGTGAGCAGCTGCTCGAACGCCTCGCGGCGCATCAGGAGCTGTTTGTGGTGGAACTCGTTGGCCTCCGGGAAGGCCACGTGCACCGACGCTCCGGAGTGCTCCACGCGGACGGGCGCGAGGAACGCCTTGAGGCGCAGGTCGGCCTGGCTGCGGACGGCGTGCCACGAGAAAACCGCGGCGCCCCTCGGCTCCGGTTCGGCATCGTCAGCGCTAGGGCCGTCGGAGGGCGGGGGCGTCCTGGCGGCGGCCCCGCCCGAGACCGCTGACTCCGCCCGCGGACGCCGGGTGGAGGGAGCCACGGCCCTGGCGCTCGTGGAACGCTCGGCGCCGACCGCCTCGGAGCGCACGGGCTCGGGGGTCGGCTGGGTCGGAAGAGGGGCGGACGCCACCGCCGCGGCCTGCGCCTGCACGGCGGCGGCAGCGGCCGGGCTGTTGCCCGCCAGCGCGTTCCGCGCCTTGATGAGCGCCACCTCGAGCGAGTAGAGGTCGTCGTGCCGGACGAAGCGCTCCTGCTCGTCGTCGAGCGCGTGCATGAGCCTGAGCAACTCGTCCTCGTCGAGCGGCAGCCAGGCGGCGCCGGCCA
This sequence comes from uncultured bacterium, assembly GCA_964398765.1. Taxonomy (GTDB): domain Bacteria; phylum Deinococcota; class Deinococci; order Deinococcales; family Trueperaceae; genus JAAYYF01. The sequence goes on from CAYNNL010000004.1 coordinate 15,747, forward strand.
ACGCCGCGTGCAGCGCCGCGCGCAGCGTGCGCGCCAGCTGGTCTGCCAGCGTCCGCGGGGCGAACCCGGCGCGGTAGAGAGCGCTCGCCTCCTCCAGCAGGGCGGCGAGGTCGCCGCCGGCGAGGGCCGTGGCCATGGCCCTGAGGCGCTCGTGAGGCGGCAGCCCGAGGGCGTCCTCGGTACGCGGCAGCGTGACGGGCTCTCCGGACGCGAGCAGGCGCTCCAGCAGCGACTCCGCGTCACGCATGCCGCCGTCGGCGCTTCGCGCCACCAGGTCGAGGGCGCCCGTGTCGGCGCTCACCCCGGCCGCTGTGGCGAGCCGCGCCAGCTTGCCCCTGATCTCCTCGTCGGTGAGCCGCCTGAACCGGAAGTGCTGGCAGCGCGACAGCACGGTGGGGGGTAGGCGCTCCGGCTCGGTCGTCGCGAGGATGAACATGAGACCTGGTGGCGGTTCCTCCAACGTCTTGAGCAGGGCGTTCGCCGCGGCCTTGCTGAGCATGTGCGCCTCGTCGAGGATCCAGACACGCGTGCCGCCGCGCATGCTTGCCAGCATGGCCCGCTCGCGCAGGTCGCGAACGTCCTCCACGGAGTTGTTGGACGCGGCGTCGAGCTCCACCACGTCGGGGTGGGAACCGGCCTGAACCAGCCGGCACGACTCGCAGCGGCCGCAGGGGCGCTCGCCGACCGGGGCCTCGCAGTTGACCGCCATGGCCAGGAGCCGCGCCGTCGTGGTCTTGCCGACGCCGCGTGGCCCGGAGAACAGGTAGGCGTGGCCGACTCGCGAGCGCGCGATGGCCGCGGTCAGCACGTCCTTGACGTGATCCTGCCCCACGACCTCGTCGAACGTGACCGGCCGCGCCCGCTGGTACAGAGCCGACATATCGGCCGGAGTCTACCACCGGCCCCCCTGAGCCTCCGTCGGCCCCCTGCCCGGGCCGGATGTAACATCGGGCCATGCAGGCACGCGCCGACGCCGCCGTCGTGGCGCTGGCCCTGGGCGGCGGCACCGCGAGGGGCCTGGTGCACGTCGGGGCCCTGAAGGCGCTCGAGGCGGCCGGAGTTCGGCCCGTCATGGTAGGCGGGACGTCCTTCGGGGCGGTCATAGCCGCCCTCTACGCCCTAACAGGGAGCGCCCTCGAGCTCGAGAGGATCGTCCGCGAGCAGGACATGGCCGAGGTGTGGCGCCAAGGCATCGATTTCGGGCTGCACCGGGGCGCCATCATCAACGGCCTGAGGCTCAGGGACTGGCTCGACCGCAAGTTCTTCCAGGGCGCCACGTTCGCCGACGCGCAGGTGCCGCTCGTCGTGGCCACCACCGACCTGGGCACCGGGGCAGCCGTACACATCGACTCCGGCTCCGTGGCTGACGCCGTCAGGGCGAGCTGCGCCCTGCCCGGGCTGTTCGCGCCCGTGAGGTGGAACGGACGCTTGCTGATCGACGGCGGCTTCGTGGAACCCGTCCCGTTCGGCACCCTCACGCGCGCCACCGGCGTGAGGCGGCTCGGGGTCCACGCCGGCGTGGACGTGAGGCGCTCCACCGCCATCAGGCAGATCAGGCGCTTCAACGCCACCGCGGCCGGCCGCGCCTTCCTCGAGCGCGCCGAGCGGGTGCAGCCCAGAGGTCCCCTCGGGCAGATCTACCGCGGGCTCGCCATCTCGCTCGGCTCCTACAGCCGCGGGCTGAGCGTGCCCGAAGGCGCCATGCTGCTGCGAGTCGAACCCCACATCGCCTGGTGGGACTTCCACCGGTCGCCCGCCGCCATCCAGGCGGGGGAGCGCGCCATGCTGGACCTGATCGCCGACCGGTTCGGCGCCCCTTCCGCCTTGGTAGCCTCGCCCGGATGACACCTCAGGCCCGTTCACTATTCCCGGCCCTGGCCCGCTCCGACTGGTGGGGTCCTTTCGTGGCCCGGCGCGAGGCCAGCTCTGCCGGCCTCGACCTCCCCGTGGCGCTGGCCGCCGCCGGCCACGCCGACCCGGCCGCCGCCATGGCACACACCATCCTCGCGCACCCCTCCGTGCTCAGCCCGTACGCCGTCGGGACCGTCCCCGCCGGCCTCACGGCGCTCGCCAGGGCCGAGCTGTGGCGCCTGGCAGAGACGCTGAGGCGCGTCGTCGCACCAACCGACCCGGTCGCGGCCGGTTCCGCGGCGGGCAAGCTGAGCGAGTTGGCGCCACCGGCCCTGGATCTGGACGCTGAGGCGCGCGTCGGCCGGCTGGCGCGGGAGCTGCTGAGCGGCGACGCCGACGCCATCCTGGGCACCTACCTCGCGCTCCTGCGCGAGGTAGGGAACGGCCCCGCCAGCCTGCACCCGGCCCTTACGTGGGCAGGCGGGGCGCTCGTGCCGGTGCTACATCCGGACGCACCGGCGTGGGAGGAGCTGGCCGGGTTGGACGAGCCGCTCGCCCGCCTGGCCGAGAACACGGAGGCCCACCTGGCGGGGAGGCGCGCCAACGACTGCCTGCTCTACGGCGCGCGCGGCAGCGGCAAGTCGACGGCCGTCCGCGGGCTGCTGGGGCGCTTCGCCGGCCGAGGGCTGCGCCTCGTGGAGGTGACGCCCGCCAACCTCGAGGGGCTGGGAGACCTGCTCGAGCTGCTGCGACCCCAACCCCTGAGGTTCGTGCTCTTCGTGGACGACCTCGCGTTCGAGGCGGACGACGACGCCTACCGACCCCTCAAGAGCCTGCTGGACGGCGGCCTGCGGCGGCGCCCGGACAACACGCTCGTGTACGCCACCTCCAACCGTAGACACCTCGTCCGCGAGCGGTTGAGCGACCGCCCGGATCCCCTCGACGACGACGTGCACGCCTGGGACACGCACCAGGAACGGCTCGCGCTGGCCGACCGCTTCGGTCTCGTCATCACCTTCCCGAGCGCCGACCAGCGCCGCTACCTCGAGCTCGTCCGCTCGCTGGCCGAGAGGCGCGGTCTGGCCCTTGACCCCGAGTTGACGGAGCGGGCCTTGCGCTTCGCGGAGTGGAACAACGGCCTGTCGGGCCGCACGGCGCGGCAGTTCGTCGACAGCACGGCCGCCGCGGCGCCGCGGGGCGACTAACCCTGGCCGGGTGCGCGCCGCGCCCTTAACCTTGGAGGCGTGAGAGCGGGCGGCGAGACGACCGGACCGCGCGGCGGGGTGGCGGAGGACAGCGCTGCCCCGTGGGCCTTGGCGGGCGGCGACGTCGCCCGGGGGCTGGGCGTCGACCCGTCCGTCGGCCTGGCCGCCGCCGAGGCGGCGCGCCGGCGCCGGCTGCACGGCCCGAACGACGTGCCGGCGGCGAGACCGAGACCCTGGTGGCTGGTGCTCGCCGATCAGTTCAAGGGGGCGCTGGTGTTGCTCCTGGTGGGTGCCGCCGCCCTGTCCGCCGCCTTCGGCGACTGGCCGGAGGCGAGCGCCATCGTGGCCGTGCTACTCCTCAACGCCGCCATCGGCTTCGCCACCCAGATGCGGGCGCGGAGCGCCGTCGACGCCCTGAGGCGGCTGGGCGCCGCCCACGCCAGGGTGCGGCGCGACGGTCACCTTTCGAGCCTGCCCGCGGACGAGCTCGTCCCCGGCGACGTCCTCGTGGTGGAGGCGGGGGACCTCGTCAGCGCCGACGCTCGAGTGCTCAAGGCCAGTCGGCTCGAGGCGGACGAGTCGACCCTGACTGGCGAGGCCGTGCCCGTCGCCAAGACGGCCGCCGCCACGCCCGCCTCTGCCGACCTTCACGGCCGCGCCTCCATGCTCCACAGGGGCACCGCGGTCACCCGCGGCGCGGGCGAGGCCGTGGTGGTGGCCACCGGCGCCGCGACCGAGCTCGGGCGCATCGGGCGGCTGACCGGTCGCGCCACCCCACCGGGCACCCCGCTCGAGGCGCGCCTCGACGAGCTCGCTCACCGGTTGGTGTGGCTCACGCTCGCCGTGGCCGTGGCCGTCACCCTCACCGGGATCGGGAGCGGCAAGGGCTGGGTGGTGCTGGTCCAGACGGCCATCGCGCTGGCCGTAGCGACGGTGCCGGAGGGGCTCCCCGTCATCGCCACCCTCACGCTGGCGGGCGGCGTTCGGCGCATGGCGCGCCGTCAAGCGCTCGTGAACAGGCTGGCCGCCGTGGAGACGCTCGGCGCCACCAGCGTGATCATCACCGACAAGACCGGCACGCTGACCGAGAACCGCCTCGGCGTCGCCGAGCTGTGGCTGCCGTCCGGCCCCGTGACGTTCGCACCATTAGGCGCCTCTGCTGCACTTGCCGACGCGTCGCCGGCGGAGCTGCGACACGCCCTGACCGTCGGCGCCCTCTGCGTGACGGCCGAGCTGCAGGATCGCGGGAGTGACGGTGCCGGCGTCGGCGACCCGTTGGAGCTGGCGCTCCTCACCGCGGCGCGGGCGGAGGGCATCGAGAGGGCGGCGCTCCTCGCTCGGCACCCCGAACTGGCGCAGGAGTCGTTCGACGCCGACACGCGCATGATGGCAACCGTCCACGCCGCGGCACCTGGAGGGGGAGGGGCCTGGATCGTGGTCAAGGGAGCACCAGGCGAGGTCGTGGCAGCGGCCACCGAGGAGGTGCGGGAGGGCGGCGCGAGCCGCGTGGCGCTGGACGAGACCGGTCGTGAGCGGTGGCTGGAACGCAACAGGCTGCTTGCAGCCCGGGGCCTGCGGGTCCTGGCCCTCGCGGAGCGCCGCGTCCCGGCGCCGCTCGCTGGGGTTCCGCCCACGCCCGCGGCCGAGGCCTCGCCCGTGTCCCCGTACGCCGGGCTCGGGCTGGTCGGGTTGGTGGCGTTCTCCGACCCGCCGCGGCCGGACGCCCGCGACGCCATCGACCGCTGCCACGCCGCCGGCATCCGCGTGATCATGGCGACCGGCGATCAGGCCGTCACGGCCGGCAGCGTGGCCGCCGAGGTCGGCCTGGACGGAGCCGGTCGCGTGCTGGACGGACGTGCGGCCGCTCGGCTCGAGGAGGCGGGGGAGGCCGGGCGGCGGGAGCTGCTCGCTGCCACGGTGTTCGCGCGGCTCTCACCGGAACAGAAGCTGCGCCTGATCCGGTTGCACCAGGACGCCGGGGCCGTAGTCGCCATGACCGGCGACGGGGTCAACGACGCGCCGGCGCTGCGCCAGGCCGACATCGGCGTGGCGATGGGCCTGCGTGGCACCGAGGTGGCCAGGCAGGCCGCCGACATGGTCCTGCTTGACGACGCCTTCGGGACGATCGTGAGCGCCGTTAGGGAGGGGAGGGCCATCTTCGATGCCATCCGCGCCTTCGTCGTCTACCTGTTGTCGTGCAACCTGAGCGAGGTGCTCGTCATAGGCCTCGCGGGGTTGGCCGGGTACCCGTTGCCGCTGCTGCCGCTCCAGATCCTGTTCCTTAACCTCGTCACCGACGTGCTGCCGGCGCTGGCCCTCGGCACCACCCGTGGGGACGCGCGGATCATGGACCGCCCCCCGCGTCCCCACGGCGAGTCGTTGGTGGCCGGCCGACACTGGCGAACGGTGGTCGGGTACGGGGCGCTGCTGACCGCCACCACCCTGGGAGCGTTCCTGCTCGCGTTCCGGCTGCCGGGCGCCGAGGCCGGGACGGCGGTCACCGTCGCCTTCCTCGTCCTCGCGCTGGGCCAGGTATGGCACGTCTTCAACATGCGCGACCCGGGTGGCTCCGCCGTCCACAACCAGGTGACCCGTAACCCCTGGGTATGGGGTGCTGCCCTGACCTGCACGTGCGTGCTCTTGATCGCCACCCTCGTGCCGGCCCTCAGGGACCTGCTCGGCGTCGAGCTGCTGGGCGCCGCCGGGTGGGCGCTGGTTGCCGCGGGCGGGTTCCTGCCGCTACTCCTTGGCCAGCTGGGCAAGGCGCTCGGTCTGGGCCGGGTGTCGTGACGGTCGCTCGCGGGCGCTGACGACCGAGCGCGCCGCGTCTGCCTCCGGCTACGGCCGTTCGCGCTAGCGCCCGCCGGTGGCCAGCGTCGCCGCCAGCCTGTAGGCGTCGCCGCGCGTCAGCGTCCCGCCGGGCCGGGTGAACGTGGCGAGGCCGGCCGCCTCCAGCGCCTCCCAGTCGTCGCCTTCCGGGCAGACGCTCAGGTCGCAGGCCGTCTCGGCGAGGAGCTGCGCGGCGAGGTCGGCAGTGAGCGGTGCGGTGCCGTCCCCGTCGGTCAGCGCGAGCGTGGAGCCGACGAGGCTCGCCCCCAGACCGCCGTGGAAGTAGAAGCGGACGGCCACGTGCCCCAGCAGGTACGCGAAGGACAGCGCCGTGACGGGCGCATCCAGCTTGGGGTCGTTGTCGTACCCCCCGACGGCGAGCCCGCGGGCCACGAGGACCCGGAAGGCGGCGTAGGCCGGGTGCTGAGTGGGACCCACGGCCGGCCGCTCTCGGACCTCGGGGAGGAGCGCGCCGCGCGAGACGAGGCGCCGCCTCACCATGTCGACGTAGGCGTCGCCGTGGGCCACCCGGCTGGCCGGCACCTCGAGGCGCACGGCCGTCGCGGCGGCCACCCCGGCCGCCTCCGCCATGGCCATGCCGAACGGCACGACGCGGGCCGAGGCGAAGGCGACCGGGTCGTAACCGGCGCTCTTGCCTACGACCCAGAGGCCCTCCACCTGCGAGCTGACCATCATGCAAAGGCGGCCGCCGTAGATGTCAGGCGCGCCCCAGACGAAGCCGGCGTCCTGCGGCGTGAGGCTCTGTGCGTCCAGCGGGTATCCGCCCGCGGCGACGTCGTGGGAGGTGACCCGGTTCGAGAGGGTGTCGTCCGCCGTGAGCACGCAGTCCGCCAGCAGGTGACGTGCCTCACGCACGTAAAGCTTGGTGGCTGCGCCAGCGAGTTCCGCCCTCCCGAATCCAGGGAGCTCGTCTCGCAGGTAGGCGACGATGGACTCGCCCTCGGCCAGCCCCCGCTCCCGCCCCTCGCTCAGGCTGGCGGGATCGAGCGGGTCGAGACCGTAGAGGAGCAGGGCGTTCACGAGGACGCTGCCGTCCTTCTGGAGGCCCAGGTTCAGCCCACGCAGGCGGGTCCCCGGCTGCCCGGGGACGTAGGCGGCGGGCACGCCGCCGAAGTGGCCCCAGGCGACCGTGTCCCGCATGCTGGCGTACGTCCTGCCGCGAGCGGCCACCCCACGTCGCAGTGCCGCCCAGTCCACGCCCGCGACGTTCAGGACCAGGGTGTCGGCCTGCCGCTGGCTGATCCCGAACCGCTCCCAGCCGAAGTCGAAGGGCGCGCCGGCGCGCGCGGCCAGATCGGCGTTGGCAGAGGCGTCGATGACCTGGAGCGCGTTAACCGCCACCCGCCTGCCCGGCAGCGTCAACCCTCGCAGCTCGCCCGCCTCGAAGCGGGGCTCGGCCTCGCCGGCGCCGAGCCATACCTCGACGCCCGCCTCCTCGAGCATGCTCGTGAAGACGGCCTCCGCGGTGAGGACGTCGAACGCGTCGTGACCACCGACTCGGCGCCACCAGCGCTCGAACACGCCTCGCTGGTAGTTGAACGGCTGTGTGCGCATGTCGAGCATGTTCAGCTCGCCCAGCACGAACAGACCGCCAAGCCGCTCGTCGGTCGTGACCAGGAGCGTGCGCGCCCCCTCCTCGGCGGCCGCCACGGCGGCGGCGATGCCCTCGGGCTCGCTACCGTAGACGACGACGTCGAAGTAGGTGATGCCGCCCGCGCCCGGGTCGCTCGGGCCGAGGGTCGCCGCCTCCGCGGCGGACTGTGCCGCCGCGTGGCCGGAGAGCGCCGCCAGCAGCAGCAGCCAGAGCACCGCGGCCGCCGGCACCCTCCACCGCGTCCGCCTTGCGGCGCTCACGCCTCGCGCCCCCGCGTGCGTGGGGCCAGCTCGCTGAGCAGCGTGGCGGCCACGGTGGCGGCGGCCTCCGGCCGGGCGAGCTCGGCGCAGTTGGCGCGCATCTCCTCCAGCCGGGCCGGCGTCTCGAGCAGGCGCTTCAGCTTGTGCGTGAGAGTCGAGATGGGTTCGACCCTCACGGCCACGCCGTGCTCGAGCAGCACGTTGGCGTTGATCTCCTCCTGGAGCGGGTAGGGGCTCACGAGCATCATGGGGAGCCGTGAGGCCAGCGCCTCGCTGCTCGTCAGGCCGCCAGGCTTGCTGATGAGTATGTCGGCTGCGGCCATGCGCGTCGGCATGTCAGCCACGAGGCCCGCCACCGTGTACGCGACGGGAGGAGAGACGCGCTCGACGTACGACCGCGCGAGCGTGAGCAGGTCGGCGCTGCGGCCACACACGACCATCACGTGTAACGGCCAGCGGACGGCCACGACCTGGTCGAGGATGGCGGTGAGCGTCTTCTCACCGAGGCCGCTCGCCAGGAGGAGCAGCACGTCGCGCTCCCCGACGACGCCGAGCTCGTCTCGCGCCGCCCCCCGGCCCGGCAGCCGGGTGAAGCGCTCGTCGATCGGGATGCCGGTCGCCCGGACGCGGTGCTCGTCGACTCCGGCGGCTTGCAGCTGGGCGCGCACGTCGTCCGAGGCCACGAAGTAGCGGGCGATCCCGGGCTGCAGCCAGAACGCGTGCGCCGTGAAGTCGGTGATGACCTCCGCCTGCGGCAGGGGTCTGTGCCGCCGCGTGCGGCCGGACACGATCTCGGCGCCGAGGAAGTGGGTGTGGACCAGGACGTCGGGCCGGTAACGGTCGATCATCCGGGGGACCTCGTACGAGAGCAGGCGGGTGACGCGCGCCCTCAGCCGCGCCTGCACGCCCTTGAACTCGCTGGGGCGCCGGTCGAAGCTCCGGCCCACCCATTCGACGAGGTCGGGTACGGTGCGCACGAGGTCGAAGTACGCCTGCCGGTACAGGCGCCTGAACGGGAGGGCCGTGTGCTCGAGGAGGTCGACGTGAGCCGCCGCGGCCCCCTGCGTCTCGCAGGCGGCAAGCAGGGCCTTCGCGGCCGCGACGTGGCCGCCGCCGATCGACGCCGACAGGATCAGCACGCGCGCCGGGTCAGCCACGCTCGGAGCATAGCAAGGGCGTATGAGCGGGGCCAGGCGGCGCGCTCCCGCCAGGGGCGGGTGATAGCATCTCCGCGGAGGGTCCGATGCAGAGAACCTGGCCGCTCGTCGCCGCAGCGCTACTGCTCTTGGGAGGGTGCGTGCCGACCTCGGCGCTGAAGATGCACGACCTCTACGTCTACGGCGTCGACAACGCGCGCATCACCTACTTCTACGGCCAAGCCGGGCAGCTGCTCTACGGCGGCGGGACCCTGGTCCTCACCGAACCGGACGCCGCCGCGCCGGCCTCCACCAGGCCGTTCGCGGTCGAGGGCGCCCTGCTCGCGGACGGCGGGCCGTACCTGCGCCAGAGCCTTGAGCGCCTCACGGAGGCGCCCGCCACCGTCAGCCGCATCCCGCTGACCACCGACGTGCAGGTGGCGCTCGCCGCCGACGTCGGCGAGGTCGTCTACTACGACGGCCAGTCGTACCTGCGCCTCCTGACGGAGGGCGCCGCCGGCACGCTCCAGCGCGTGGTGCCGAAGCCCCGGCTCAACCGGCTCAGGGGCCTCGGGGAGCTGACGGGCGCCGAGGCTGATGCGCTGGCGGCGACCCTCGAGGCGCGCGGCCAGCCGTTCGCCATCGCGGTGCTACCCACCGACGCCCTGCCGCCCCACCCGGTCGACGGGCTTGCCGAGCACCGCCGGACCGGGGTGTTCGTTCAGCTCGGACTGAAGACCGTCGACGCGCCGGCCACCAGCGTCGCCGAGGAACTCACCTGGGAGGTCGTGGCGCGCGGCAGCCAGGCAGTGGGCTTCAGCGCCGCCTCGTACACGCTGGTGAGCAACCAGGACGAACTGATCGCGTTGTGGCAGCGCGCCTACGGGAGCCAGCTGACCGTCCCGCCGCTACCGGAGTTCGACTACAGGCGCGAGACCGTCGTGGCCCTGTTCATGGGCAGCAAGCCGACCGGCGGGTACGCGCTCGACGTCCTCGACGCCCGAGTGGAGGGCGGCGAGCTCTACCTAGACTTGCGGGTCACGGAACCGGGCCCCGGCGCCATCACGACCCAGGCCCTCACGAGCCCGTGGCTCCTGGTGCGTGTGCTGCGCGCCGGTTATCAGGCGGTCTGGTTGCGCGACGCCGACAGTGGGAACCTCATCGGGGTGGCGCGGCGCGAGTGACGCCACCCGCCACGGCGCTGACCCTGCTCAGGTGAGCGCCAGCGGGTCGAACAGGCGGCGGTACTCCTCGTTGGCGTAACGGTCGGTCATGCCGGCTATGTAGTCGGTGACGGCCCGCTCCAGACCGAGCTCGGGCGCCTGCGCGGCCACGTCCGGAGGCAGCATGTCGGGCGTCTCGACGTAGGCGTGGTAGATGCGCTCCAGCACGAGGTGGGCTTTGCGGGTCATCCGGATCAGCCGGTGGTGGAAGTAGAAGTTGGCGTAGAGGTACTCCTTGAGCTCGCCCAGCTGGCGCGCCATGCCGTCCGACGGCGCCAGCAGCTTGTCGGGGGCCCGCCTGACGTCCGCCAGGTCACGCACCTCCCGCTCGGCCAACCGGGCGTGGGTTGCGTGCACGACGTCGGTGATCACGTCACCGAGCAGCTCGCGGATCAGCACGTAGCGCTGCGACGAGTCGAAGCGGTCGGCGTTGAGCCCCAGGCGCGAGAACAGCTCGCCCACGATGGGCACCTCCGCCACTCCCGCCGGGTGAAGGTGGCCCGAGCGCAGACCATCGTCGAGGTCGTGAGCGTTGTAAGCCACCTCGTCGGCCACGTTCACGACCTGAGCCTCCAGCGACGGCTGCACGTCGGGCTCCCAGCTGGGATCGGGCACGTCGTAGGACGTCTCGTGCTTCATGATCCCTTCTAGCGTCTCCCACGTGAGGTTCAGGCCGGGGAACCCGGGGTAGCGGCGCTCCAGCTTGGTCACGATGCGCAGGCTCTGGCGGTTGTGGTCGAACCCGCCCACGGCCGCCGCCAGCGTGTCGAGCGCCTTCTCGCCGGCGTGCCCGAACGGCGGGTGGCCCAGGTCGTGAGCGAGAGCGATCGTCTCGCTCAGGTCCTCGTTGAGGCCGAGCGCGCGGGCGATGCTGGTGGCCACCTGCGCGACCTCGAGCGTGTGAGTGAGCCGAGTGCGGTAGTAGTCGCCCTCGTAGTTGACGAACACCTGCGTCTTGTACTCGAGCCGGCGGAACGCACTGGTGTGCACCACCCGGTCGCGGTCCTTCTGGAACGCCGTGCGGTAGGCGCTCTCGCCCTCCGCGTGGATGCGGCCGCGCGACCCCGCAGCCAGGGTGGCGTAGGGAGCCAACGTCTGCCGCTCGTTGCGCTCGAGCTGTTCACGCGTCATCAGCATGGTGGCGGTACCATACCAGGCCATGCGAACACCCCTGCTGAGCGAGCTTCTCGACACCTGCGTGCGGACCGCCTACGAGGCGGGCCGCCTCACCCTCGGTTACTTCGGCACCGACCCGGTGGCCGAGTACAAGCCAGACGACTCGCCCGTCACGCAGGCCGACAAGGCGGCCGAGGAGCTCATCCGGGCGCGCCTCGAGGCCGCCTACCCCGACCACGGGATCGTGGGGGAGGAGTGGGGGACGACCCGCGAGGGCGCCGCGCTCAAGTGGTACATCGACCCGATAGACGGGACCAAGAGCTTCATGCGCGGCGTGCCCCTTTACGCCGTGCTGCTGGGGCTCGAGGCCGAAGGCGAGACGGTGGTCGGTGCCGCCTACTTCCCGGCGCTCGGGGAGATGCTCTACGCCGCCAAGGGCCTCGGAGCGCACCTGAACGGCCGTCCCGTGCGCGTCAGGGACACGCCCACGCTGAAACGCGCGTTCGTGTCGTTCACCGACGCCGCCTCCTTCGCCGCTACCGGCCGGGCCGCCGCTTGGGAGCGCATCGCCGCCGCCAGCTACTACCGCGTCGGCTGGTCCGACGCGTACGGTCACGCTCTCGTGGCGTCGGGGCGCCTGGAGCTGATGCTCGACCCGGTCCTCAACGCCCACGACGGCGGGCCGTTCGGGGTGATCCTCCCCGAGGCGGGCGGCTACTTCGGCGACTGGGCTGGGAACCCCGGCATACATGGCGGCGAGGGCCTGAGCACGTCGCTGCAACTCCTGCCGGAGGTGCTGGCGCTCATCGAAGGGTGAGCGGCGGCGGGTTCCTCGAAGGCGGGTCAGAGCGAGAGGCGGTTGTAGACTCGTTCCCGATGGACCTGACCCTCAGACGCAAGACGCCCACCACCTGGGTCGGCGGCGTGCCCGTCGGCGGCGACCACCCGGTGGTAGTGCAGTCGATGACGAACACCGACACCGCCGACGCCGCGGGAACGGCTCGCCAGGTCGCCACGCTGTGGCGAGCCGGCAGCGAGATCGTGCGGGTGACCGTCAACGACGCGCGCGCCGCCGCGGCCGTGCCGGAGCTCCGGCAGCGCCTGGCCGACATGGGCGTCACGGCGCCGATCGTGGGCGACTTCCACTTCAACGGGCACACGCTCCTCACGAGCTACCCGGCCATGGCGGCCGGCCTCGACAAGTACCGCATCAACCCGGGCAACGTGGGTCCCGGCAAGCGCCACGACGAGAACTTCCTGACCATCATCGACGTGGCCAAGGACAACGACAAGCCCGTGCGCATCGGCGTTAACTGGGGGTCGCTCGACCAGGCGCTGCTCACTCGCATGATGGACGACAACGGTCGGCTGGCCGAGCCGTTGCCGAGCCACGAGGTGCTCGTCGAGGCGCTGATCGCCTCGGCGCTCCGCTCGGCCGAGGCGGCCGAGGAGCACGGCCTCCCGCACGACCGCATCATCCTCAGCGCCAAGGTGAGCGGCGTGCGCGACCTGTGGGAGGTGTACCGGCGCCTCGCCGCCCGCTGTGACTACCCCCTGCACCTGGGCCTGACCGAGGCCGGCATGGGGATCAAGGGTGCCGTGGCCAGCACAGCGGCCCTGACGCCGCTGCTCGCGGACGGCATCGGCGACACCATCCGCGTGTCGCTCACGCCCGACCCCGGCGCGCCGCGGGAGCGCGAGGTCGAGATCGCGCAAGAGGTCCTGCAGGCGCTCGACCTGCGCCGCTTCGCCCCGAGCGTCACCGCCTGCCCGGGCTGCGGGCGCACCACCAGCACGCTCTTCCAGGAGATGGCGCGCGACATCCAGGCGCACCTCAAGGCGGCCATGCCCGCCTGGAAGGAGCTGTACCCGGGCGTCGAGGGGCTGAAGGTGGCCGTGATGGGCTGCGTGGTGAACGGTCCCGGCGAGTCCAAGCACGCCGACATCGGCATCAGCCTGCCGGGCACGGGCGAGTCGCCCAGGGCGCCCGTCTACCAGGACGGCAAGCTCCTCACCACCCTGCACGGGCCCGACATCGCCGGCGATTTCAACCGGCTCGTCGACGAGTACGTGAGGGCCCGCTTCGGGACAGAGGCGCACACCGCCACCTGAGTAGGGCGCACCGAACACAAGCCAACGGTGATATCCCTGCTAGATTCGACTGGTCGAGCCATTCGACCAACACCAGCCGGCCGGCTGCTGACTTGTCAGGCGGTGCGATCACCGCGCGAGGAGGAAGTATGCCAGTTCGCTTGTGCTCGCTCATCGTCCGGCAGTCGTTGCTGGCCGTCCTGTTGGCGGCGGGTCTCGCCGCCGCCCAGAGCCCGGCAGGTGCGCCGACCGTGCATCTGGAGCTGGTGGTGGACGGGCTGGTGTCGCCGCTCACGCTCCACGCGCCGGCGGACGACGGGCGCCTGTTCGTGATCGAGCAGACGGGCCAGATCAGGGTCATCCAGGACGGGGTCCTCCTGGCCGAGCCGTTCCTCGACCTCGCCGACCGCATGGTGACGGTCAACCCCGGCTACGACGAGCGCGGCCTCCTCGGCCTCGCCTTCCATCCCGACTTCGCCACCAACGGCAAGTTCTACGTCAACTACAGCGCGCCCCTGAGGAACAGCGCCCCAGGCGGCTGGAACCACACGGCGCACCTCTCCGAGTTCACGGTGTCGCCGAACGACCCCAACCGCGCCGATCCCGGCAGCGAGCGGGTCCTCTTCGCCATCGACGAGCCGCAGATGAACCATAACGGCGGCGCGCTCGCCTTCGGGCCCGACGGCTACCTCTACGCGGCCTTCGGCGACGGCGGCGCCGGCAACGACGTCGCGGCCGGCCACCCGCCGCTCGGGAGCGGTCAGGACGTGACCATCCTGCGCGGCTCGCTCCTCCGCGTCGACGTGAACGGGCGCGATCCGGGCCTGCCTTACGCCATCCCCGCGGACAACCCGCTGCTCGACGTGGAACTCGATTCGAGCCTCGGCTACTGGGGCACCTCCCCGAAGCCCGAGATCTACCTGTGGGGGCTGCGCAACCCGTACCGCTTCACATTCGACCGCCAGACCGGCGAGCTGTGGATCCCCGACGTGGGTCAGAACCTCTTCGAGGAGGTCAACGTCGTGACCGGCCCCGGCAACATGGGCTGGAACCTCAACGAGGGCCTTCACCGCTTCCACCCCGACGACCCGAACACCGTCCCCACCGACGCCGCGCTGACCGAGGGCTACATGGGTGAACCCCTCGTCGCGCCCATCTTCGAGTACACCCGCGAGCGCGTCGACCCCGACGACTTCATCGGCATCACCGTCATCGCGGGCTACGTCTACCGCGGTGCGGCGTTCCCCGCGCTCGACGGCTACTACGTGTTCGGCGACTGGGGCCAGAGCTTCGGCGAGCCGAGCGGCACGCTCATCGTGGCCGAACCGCGGCGCGACGCGAGCGGCGCGGTCACCGGGCTCGTCCCGGGCCAGATCACGCGGCTCGACGAGTTCATCATGGGCTTCGGCCAGGGAGCCGACGGCGAGCTCTACGTGCTCACCACAGCCACCACGGGCCCCGAAGGCCTGACCGGCAAGGTCTACCACGTGGTCCTCGACTGACCGAGGGCCCGCCCGGTCGGGGCGCCCGGCCGCCGCGAGGTGCGGTCGCGCCGGGTGCCCCGTTCGGAACGTAATATCGTACCGGCATGAAGATCTACACTCGGACGGGCGACGACGGCAGCACCGCGCTCTTCGGCGGCTCGCGCGTCGGCAAGGACGACGCCAGGGTGGAGGCCTACGGCACGGTCGACGAGGCGAACGCGGCGCTCGGGCTCGCGCGGGCCGAGCTGGCGCGCGACGCGGCCGTGACGGGCGCGGACGTGGCGGTCGGCCATCCCGAGCTCGACGCCGACCTGGCGCGGCTGCAGAGCCTCCTGTTCGACTTAGGCGCCGACCTCGCGACCCCGGTGGACACGAAGACCCGCGAGTTCATCCAGCCCATCCTCCAGGAGGACGTGACGCACCTGGAGGACCTCATCGACGCCTACTCGCTGGAGCTCCCGCCCCTGACGCACTTCATACTCCCGGGCGGCACCCCGGCGTCCGCCGCCTTCCAACTCGCCAGGGCTACCATCAGGCGCGCCGAGCGGCACGCGGTCAACCTCGCCCGCACCGAGCAGGTGGGGGAGAGCGTGTTGCCGCTCCTGAACCGGCTGTCCGACCTGTTCTTCGTCCTCGCCCGCGTGGCCTGCCTCAGGGCCGGCGTGCCGGAGGTCGTCTGGGAGGCCCGCCGCCCTCAGCGCAAGCGCCCGGCCGGCTAGGCGCCCTTCAGGCGGCCCCCTTCAGCTCGCTCACGCTCCCGAGACCGCGCCGGTCGAGCTCCGCAGACAGACCGGTCAGTACGTCCGTTATCACCCGCGGGCCGCGGTAGATGAACGCCGTGTAGAGCTGCAGCAGGTCTGCCCCCGCCCGGAACCTGTCGACCGCGTCCTGCGCACCCCCGATGCCGCCCACCGCCACGACAGGCAGATCTGTGACTTCCCGCACGAGCTCGAGCACCCGGAGCGCGCGCCGAGCCAAGGGCCGGCCCGACAGGCCGCCGGCCTCGGACCGGCGTGCCGAGGTGAGGCCGACCCGCGCGACGGTCGTGTTGGTGACCACCAGCCCCGCCGCCCCGCCCCGGACCGCGGCGTCGACCACCTCGGGGATCTCCGCGTCGTCCAGGTCGGGTGCGAGCTTGACAAGGACGGGCCGGACGCCGAGCTCCCTGCCGAGTCCCGCTGCCACGCCCAACAGCGAGAGGAGCGGCTCTGTCCGCTGCAACGAGCGCAGACCCGGTGTGTTGGGCGACGACACGTTCAGCGCCAGGTAGTCGGCCACCGGCCACACCGCGGTCAGGGCCACGCGGTAGTCGTCGTCGGCGCTCTCCACGCCGGCCGCCTTCGACTTGCCGACGTTCACGCCCAACACCGTACCTGGGAGCGCCGAGCGGTCGAGGCCGGCCAGGCGGTGCGCCATGGCGGCGGCGCCCAGGTTGTTGAAACCCATCCGGTTGATCAGCGCCTCGTCCTCGACGAGCCTGAACAGGCGAGGCCTCTCGTTGCCTGGTTGCGCCAGCGCCGTGACGCTCCCCACCTCGACCGCCCCGAAGCCGAGCGCTGCCAGCGCCGGCACGGCAACCCCGTCCTTGTCGAGGCCCGCCGCCAGTCCCAGCGGGTTCGGGAAGCGCAGGCCGAAGGCCTCGACGGCGAGCCGCGGGTCGGCGGCGCCGCGGCCCCAGCTGAGCAGGCGCGGGAGGGCGGCGCTGCGGCCCACGAGGGCCAGGCCGTCCATCACCAGGCCGTGCGCTCGCTCCGGCTCGAGCCGGAAGAGTAGGCGCTTAGCTACCGGGTAGACGTCCAAGGCTCACCTCGCTCCGCTCCTGCCGGGCGCCTGCCGGCCCGACGGCGCCCAAGCTTACCCGAGCCGCGTCGGACCCGGCCGGGGCCGCATGGTAACGTCGCTCGGTGGTGGAGGCAGAGCAGTTCCTGGTCGCACAGGAACGTTTCGAGGGGACCTTGCCGGAGCTGGCGCACGCCCTCAGGACCCACCAGTTGCCGCCCGCCCATCTCGACCTCTACCGGCTCGTCCGCTCCTACCTCGAGTACTTCGAACGTCACGCCGCCGCCGACCTGGAACTGGCCACCGAGGCGCTGCCCCGCCTGGCGCTGGTGATCGAGCTGAAGACCCGACTGCTGCTGCCGCGGCCCCCGCGAGAGGACCCGGATGACGAGTCGGCCGACGTCGACCTGGCGCTCGAGGCGGTCGCTCTCCTCGAGGAGCTGGAGGAGGCCATCCGCTTCCTGCGGCGCCGCCGCGAGGAGCGCCGCATCGTGGTACCCGCCCGCGCGCCCGCGCCCGATTACCCGCGCCGCGAGCGCCCGCTGCGGGTCACGCCCCGCGACCTCGCCCGCCTGGCGGGTCGTTACAGGGTGGGCGGCTACTTCGAGCTTGCCATCGAGCGCCTGACGCTCGCCGGCGTGGCGCGCCACGTGCTGGCGGCCCTGCGGCGCGCCGGCCGCGCCCCGCTCTTCGACCTGCTCGGCGCCACCGATTGGTCCACGCGCACCGTCGGCCTGGCCGCCCTCCTCGAGCTCATCCGGGAGGGGCGGGTCAGCGCGGACCAGGCCGAGCCTTACGGCCCGATCGTGGTGACCGCAGGGGGCCGTCCGGCACAGTCCGCCGGCGGCGACGCCGCGGACCAAGCCCCCGACCAGACGGCGGGGTCAACCGCGGGGTCACCCGCGGGCGGCGACTGGGCAGGTCCCGACCCGGCACCACCGACCGCGGCGTCCGCGACCACGACCGGAGCAGACTAGGTCCGCGCCGCGATCACCCCGGCCGCCACCCGGTCGCGGCCGGTCGCACGCCGCCGAAGTCCGCCTCAGGCCAAGGCCTTGCCCCGCTCGCGCTTGCGCATGCCGGGGTCAAGCACCCGCTTGCGGAGCCTGAGCGAGCGAGGCGTCACCTCGAGGAGCTCGTCATCGTCGAGGTACTCGAGGGCCTCCTCCAGCGTGAGGCGCTTGGGGGGAGTGAGCAACAGGTTGTCGTCGGAGCCCGCGGCGCGCACGTTCGTGAGCTTCTTGTTCTTGCAGACGTTGACGTCCAGGTCACCCATGCGGGCGTTGGCGCCCACGATCATCCCCACGTACACCTCGGTGCCGGGGTCGATGAAGAAGATGCCGCGGTCCTCCAGCTTGAAGAGGCTGTAGGCGAACGCCTCGCCGGCCTCCATCGACACGAGCGAGCCGTGGTTGCGCGTGGTGACGTCGCCGGCGAACGGCTCGTAGCCGTCGAAGGTGTGGTTGAGGAGACCCTCGCCCTGCGTCATCGAGAGGAACAGGTTGCGGTAACCGAACAGGCTGCGGCTCGGGATGCGGAACTCGAGGCGCGAGCGCGTCTCACCCGGATCCATGTTCACGAGCAGCCCGCGGCGCGCCGTGAGCGACTCCATCACGTTTCCCATCGCGCCGTTCGGGATGTCGCACACTACCCGCTCGAACGGCTCCAGCACGCCGCCGTCCTGCTCCTTCATGATCACCTCGGGTCGGGACACGCTGAACTCGTACCCCTCCCGGCGCATGTTCTCCACGAGGATGGACAGGTGGAGCTCGCCCCGGCCGCTCACGCGGTAGCGTTCGCTGCCGACGGGCTCCACGCGGAGCGCGACGTTGACGAGGAGCTCGCGCTCGAGCCTGTCCGCCAGGTGCCGACTGGTCACGTACGTGCCCTCAAGCCCCGCGAACGGCGAGGTGTTCGGCGAGAACGTGACGCTCACGGTCGGCTCGTCGACCTCCACGGCGGGGAGAGCGACGACGTGCTCCGGGTCGCACAGGGTGTCGCCGATGGTGACCTCGCCCAGGCCGGACAGCACGATGATGTCGCCCGGCAGCCCCTCCTCCGTCTCGATGCGGTTGAGGCCCAGGTGCGTGTACACCTTGGTCACGCGCACCCGTTGCGACTCCTTCCCGGGAGCGACGCGCACGACGGTGTCGCCCGGCTTGACGGTCCCGTCCAGCACGCGGCCAAGCGCGAGCCTGCCCAGGTAGTCGGAGTAGTCGAGGTTGGCGACCTGGAACCTGAAGGGCGCGTCGGGGTCGGCCTTGGCCGGCGGGACATGGTCGTGGATGACCTGGAACAGGGGCGCCAGGTCGGTGCCCGGTTCGTCGCCCTCCAGCCAGGCGCGCCCCTCGCGGGCCACGGCGTGCACGATGGGGAAGTCGAGCTGGTGGTCGTCGGCCCCGAGGTCGACCATCAGGTCGAAGGTCAGGGAGGCGACCTCGTCGGGCCTGGCGTCGCGCTTGTCCACCTTGTTGATCACGACGATCGGCCGCAGGCCGCGCGCCAGGGCCTTCTTGAGCACGAACCGCGTCTGGGGCATGGGGCCCTCGGCCGCGTCCACGAGCAGCAGCACCCCGTCGACCATCATCAGCGCGCGCTCGACCTCGCCACCGAAGTCGGCGTGACCGGGTGTGTCGACGATGTTGATCTTCTCGCCCTTCCACTCGACGGCCGTGTTCTTGGCGAGGATGGTGATCCCGCGTTCCCGCTCGATGTCCCCCGAATCCATCACGCGCTCGGCCACCTGCTGGTTGGCGCGGAAGACGTTGGACTGACGCAGGAGCCCGTCGACCAGCGTGGTCTTGCCGTGGTCGACGTGGGCGATGATTGCGACGTTGCGATGGTTCATCAGCTCTCCGGGTTCTGAGCGTCCGACGATGAACGCGGACGGAACGGGAGAGTATAGCGGAACGACCCGGCGCGTGGGGTCGCGGCGACGCTCCGAGGCTCGGGCGCGGCGGCGAGCGTCCGCGGCCGCGGGTAAGCTAGACGCATGAGCGACCAGCGCGCAGACATCGGCCTCATCGGCCTCGCCGTGATGGGCCAGAACCTCGTACTCAACATGAACGACCACGGCTACACCGTCGCCGTGCACAACCGCACCCACGCCGTGACCGAGGAGTTTCTGGCCGGACCGGCCGCCGGCACGCGGGTGACCGGCCACGCGGACCTCGCCGCCTTCGTGGCGGCCCTGGAGCGGCCACGCAAGGTGATGTTGATGGTCAAGGCCGGTGCGGCGGTCGACGCCGTGATCGCCTCGCTGCTGCCCCTGCTCGAGCCCGGCGACGTGATCATCGACGGCGGGAACTCGAACCACGTCGACTCGACGCGGCGCTCGCGCGAGCTGCGCGAGGCGGGGCTCCTGTACGTGGGCACCGGCGTCTCCGGCGGCGAGGAGGGCGCGCGCTTCGGGCCCTCGATCATGCCGGGCGGTCACCCGGAGGCGTGGCCCCTCGTGAAGGACGTGCTGCAGGCCATCTCCGCCAAGGTCGACGGTGCGCCGTGCTGCGAGTGGATGGGCGAGGACGGAGCCGGCCACTTCGTGAAGATGGTGCATAACGGCATCGAGTACGGCGACATGCAGCTCATCGCCGAGGCGTACCACCTCCTGGCCGAGGTGGGCGGGCTCGAGGCGGCAGCCATGGGCGACCTGTTCGGGCGCTGGAACCGGGGCGTCCTCGACAGCTACCTGATCGACATCACCGCCCAGATCCTCGCCCAGGTGGACGGCGACGGCCTGCCGCTCGTCGAGAAGATCCTCGACTCCGCGGGCCAGAAGGGCACCGGCAAGTGGACCGCCACCGACGCGCTCGAGCTCGGCGTGCCGCTGACGCTCATCAGCGAGGCCGTGTTCGCCCGCTACCTCTCGGCCCTCAAGGACGAGCGGGTGGCCGCCGCCAAGGTGCTGGCCGGGCCCGAGGCAGCCGCGCGCCAGGCCGGCGGCGAGGGCCCATTGGAGGCCGACCTCGAGCAGGCGCTCTACGCTTCCAAGATCGCGTCGTACGCGCAAGGTTTCATGCTCATGCGCGTCGCGGCCGCCGAGTTCGGGTGGCACCTCGACTACCGGGCCGTGGCCCGCATCTGGCGCGGTGGTTGCATCATCCGCTCGCGCTTCCTCAACGACATCGCGGCCGCCTACGAGGCCGACCCGGGCCTGGCAAGCCTCCTCGTGGTGCCCTTCTTCGCCCGCGCGCTGCACTCCGCCCAGGGCGGCTGGCGCCGCAGCGTGGCCCGCGCCGTCGCGGCGGGGGTACCCATGCCTGCCATGGGGGCGGCGCTCGCCTTCTTCGACGGCTACCGGCGTTCGCGCCTGCCGGCCAACCTGATCCAGGCGCAGCGCGACTTCTTCGGCGCGCACACCTACGAGCGCGTGGACCGGCCGCGGGGCGAGCACTTCCACACCGACTGGACGGGTCACGGCGGCAAGACGACGTCGGGAACGTACGACGCCTGAGCGGTGGGCCGAGGCGCAGCGTGTGGTCCCTGACCGGCCGGGAGCGCGCCGCACGGTAGCCTTGTCCGGGTCCGGCACGCGACGCGGCGCCGAGCCCCACCGAAGGAGAACAGGTGCCAGACCCGAACGCGCCCCACATGACCGTGTACACGACCAGCTGGTGCCCCGACTGCCACGCCCTGAAGGCGTTCCTCGTCGCCAAGGGGATCTCGTTCACCGAGGTCAACATCGAGGAGGACGAGGAGGCGCTCGAGCTGGTCATGCGCCTGAACCAGGGGAGGCGCAGCGTGCCCACCGCGGTCGTGGGTGACGTGGCGGCGAGCCTATCGAACTTCTCGACAAGCAAGGCGCACGACCTCCTGGCGCGAGCGGGCCTGAGCGCCGGTTGAGGCGCCGCGCCGGCCCGGAGGGCGCGACGCTTGCGCTTTGGTGCACATGGTAGCCTCCCGGGCATGACGGTCAGCGGGACGAGTCCAGGGCGAGGGCCCGACACCGACAGGGCCGAGCGCGTGCGGGCCATGTTCTCCGAGATCGCGCCGACCTACGACCTCCTCAACGGCGTGCTGTCGCTGGGCGTCGACCGGCGCTGGCGCGGTGAGGCAGCGCGAGCCGCGCTCAGCGTGGTGCCGCCGGGCGGCGCCGTCCTGGACGTGGCGACGGGCACGGGCGACCTGGCCCTGACCTTGAAGGGCGCTCGACCCGACGCCCAGGTCGTCGGCGTCGACTTCGCGGAGCCCATGCTGGAGTTGGCACGCGCCAAGGCCGCCAAGCGGCACGCGGAGGTGCGCTTCCTGCAGGCCGACGGCACCTCCCTGCCTTTCGAGACGGGCTCCTTCGACGCCGTCACCATCGCCTACGGTCTGCGCAACTTCGCTGACGTCGGGGCCGGGCTGCGTGAGTTCAGACGCGTGCTGCGACCTGCGGGACGCCTCGTGGTCCTCGAGTTCCCCCCACCGCCCAAGGGTGCCTTCGGCGCGCTGTTCCGGACGTACTTCACCGGCGTGCTGCCGCGGATCGGTCGCCTCGTGTCGGGCGCCACGGGGGCCTACTCGTACCTGCCGGAATCGGTGTTGGCTTTCCTCACGCCCGAGGCGCTGCGGCAGGGCATCCTGGAGGCGGGCTTCGCGGCGGTAGAGTACCGGCTGCAGACCTTCGGGGTGTCGGCGGTGCACGTCGCCGACGCCGGCCCCGGCGGGGTGGAGGGTGGACATGTCTGACGAGTTCGAGATCGGCCGCGAGCCGATGGTGGGCCCGCCGCTCGGCGCCGGTGCGGAGCGCGCGGCCTCGTCTCTCGCGGTGCCGGTGGGTGACGACGCCGGGTTCGAGGTCAACACCGACCCCATGCTCTTCGACGCCTCCTTCGAGGAGGGCGAGGACGGGCACGACCGGCGCTTCTCCCTGGCGATCGACCACCTGAAGGGCACGGTCAAGGGCCGCGCCTACGACAACGACGTCATGCGGCTGCGCGTCGGCCCCGGCGGCTACTACTCGCAGTCGCAGCGTTTCCCGGCCGCGTTCTTCGGTGACACGGCCCGGGCGAAGGTCAGCTTCGTCTCCGAGGCCGAGGCGGCGGCGACCGTATGGGAGGCCGTCGCGCACTACCGGTCGGAGGAGGCGCGGTCCCTGCTGTGCGTCTACTCGGACGACGAGGTGCCGGACTTCTTCCTCGGGTACCGGTTGTCGGACGACCAGCGCTACGAGATCGGCCACCTGTCGCGGGCGGTGCCGCTACACATGCGGGTCCTGGTGGACGCGGCCGAGGTCGTGCCGCTGCTCGGCGCTCGCGCCGGTACGGTCATCTACCAGCGCACGCGCACGGGCAAGCACGTGGTCGTGCGGGCAGCGGGGCGCCGCCGCCCCCTGCTGCTCGGCGCCGGCCTGCACTGAGCGGACCTAGCCGATGAGCTTCCGGTTCCTCGTGGTCGGGGGCGGCGTGGCGGGCTGCGAGGCGGCGTACGCTGCCTCGCGCGCCGGCCTCGAGACGATGCTCGTCACGACCAGCCTCGACACCCTCTACGTCATGGCCCACGACCGCCACGAGCTTCGCGCTCCGCCGGGCAGCCTAATGGCCGCGTGCGTGGGTGGCACCGCGCCGACCTTGGTCAGGGCCGCACCCTTGCGCCGTGAGGCCAAGCGATTACTGGAAGCCGAGCCCCGCCTGCACCTGCTCCAGTCCACGGCCTCGCGCCTGCTCGTGGCGGACGGCGCGGTCGTGGGCGTGGAGACGTGGGAGGGCCCGGAGCGGCGGGCGGACCTCGTCGCCCTGTGCGTTGGCAGCTTCCTCGGGGCGCGGCTCCGGTTGGGCGCGGGCGTTGAGCAGGCCGGGCGCCTGAGCGAGATGGCGTACGACGATCTCCGCGACGACCTGGCGGCGCGTGGCTTCGAGCTGCGGCGCGCGTCCCTGGCCATGGCCGACGTCGACGGGGCCCTACCTTACACGGTGGGGTTCGACGTCCTGGCCGACGCGGAACTTGGCGCCGACACTCACACCATCAGGCGCCTGCGCGGGTTCATGGCCGCGGGCGCGTGCGCCGGACGGTTCGGCTACGAGGCATGCGCCGCCGACGGGATGGCGTTGGCCGCGGCGGCGGTGCGGCGCGCCCACGCTGACAACGGCGCCACCACGTAGGTGGTGGCGCCCGTTAGTGCCACTCCCAGGCGGGACGGCGAACGGCGGCGCGGGCGGCGTGCTCTCGTTCAGCCGCGACGCGACCCACCCGGGGCGCTGCTCGCGTACACCGCCGTGTCGTCGCGGGCCCTCGTGTACCGCTCCATCTTGCCTAGCTCGGAGGCCTGGGCCCACACGACCCGCGCGCCCTCCGGAGTGGTCGCCAGCAAGCGGTACTGGTAGGGCGGCAGTGGCGACGCCGTGCTGATCACGTACCGGTCGCCGCGGTACAGGACCTCTTCACCAGTGCTGAAGCTCACCATGACACCAGCCTACCCTCGCTCCCCGACCTCGGGTAGGGAGGTGCGGCCCGGCCGCTCGCCCACGAGTCGTTCGTGCTCCTCGAGCATGCACCGGTCCTGCACGACCTCGATGCCGGCGGCCTCCAGCTCGGCGGCGGCCGCGTCGTTCCTGATGCCCAGCTGGAACCAGACCACGCGCGGCAGGGGTCGCATGGCGAGGATATCGGGCAGGTGGGCCGGGATGTCGGCGGGCCGCCTGAACACATCCACCACGTCGACGGGCACCTCGAGCTCGGCCAGGGTGGCCGTGATGGGGTGGCCGAACAGCTCCCCGCCGGCGGCCGCGGGGTTGACGGGCAGCGCCTCGTAGCCGTGCCTCGTCAGGTAGGCGGGCACGA
Source organism: uncultured bacterium (assembly GCA_964398765.1). Classification (GTDB taxonomy): domain Bacteria; phylum Deinococcota; class Deinococci; order Deinococcales; family Trueperaceae; genus JAAYYF01. The sequence continues at coordinate 40,097 of CAYNNL010000004.1, forward strand.
AGTTGGCGGGCTTCTCGTCCTTGGTGCTCGCTCCGAGCACCGCCACGACGCGGCTCTCCTCGAGGACCCGCTTCAGTACTGAGTCGGTGGCTTCCATGGCACCAATGTAGCGCCGGTGCCCCCGGCGCGGTGTCGTCGCGGGAGGGAAGCGCCGCGCGGCCCGGGAGTGTCCCGCAGGTGGCGTTGTGAACGGGAGCCGCGTTCTGCTAGAATCGAGCGCTGTTTGTGACGCTGGCGGGGCGTGTCTCGCGTGAGCCGTGCCCGACCCAACGCCCGTCCTCGCGGCAACTCACCCAGGAGGTGGAGTCCATTTCGAAAGAGCTGAAGGTGAACGAGCAGATCCGCATGCGCCAGGTGCGCCTCATCGGTTCCGACGGTCAGCAGGTCGGCATCGTCGAGACCCGTGACGCGCTCCGCATGGCACGCGAGGAAGACCTCGATCTCGTCCTCGTGGGCGAGGCCGCGCAGCCGCCGGTCGCGAAGCTGATGGATTACGGCAAGTACCGCTTCGAACTCCAGCAGCAGACCAAGGACGCGCGTCGCCGCTCGCGCCAGCAGGAGATGAAGTCGATCAAGTTCCGCGTCAAGATCGACGATCACGACTACGAGACCAAGGTCAACCACATCCGCCGTTTCCTTAAGAGCGGTCACAAGGTGAAGGTGACCATCATGTTCCGTGGTCGCGAGCGGACCCACCCGGAGCTAGGGCAGGGGATCTTGAACCGCGTCGCGGCCGACGTCACCGAGATTGCAGTCGTCGACGCAGCCCCGGTGATCGCCGGGATGGACATGAACATGATCCTCAGGCCAGCCGGAGCTCTGGTGGAGGGCTGACGCGCGCCCTTCCGTGGACTCACCCACGGCGCCGAGACTGGCGCCGACCCGGGGCGAGGTAGTAACATCCGTGGGCTATGCCGCCCACGGCGGCAGGCGTCCTGACCTCACCGGCGCGGACGCCAGAGAGCAACTAGGAGTGAGAGAAGCATGCCTAAGCTGAAGACCCATAAGGGCACCAAAGCCCGTGTCAAGATCACAGGGCGAGGTAAGGTCAAGGCGATGCGCTCCGGCAAGCGGCACCTGAACTACAAGAAGTCGGGCCGCAAGATCCGCCAGGGACGCACGGACCTCATCGTCGCCAAGCCAGAGGCGGAGCGCATCAAGGCGCTCCTGCCTTACGAGTGAGGGGGTGAACCGTGCCTCGCGCTAGAACCGGCATCGTTCGCCGTCGCCGTCACCAGAAGGTCCTCAAGCGTGCCAAGGGCTACTGGGGCTTGCGCTCCAAGAGCTTCCGCATCGCCCAGCAGACGCTGCTCAACGCCGCCGACTACGCCTACCGCGACCGTCGCGACAAGAAGGGCGAGTTCCGGCGCCTCTGGATCGCGCGCATCAACGCCGCCGCGCGCACGGAAGGGCTCAGCTACTCGCGCTTCGTCGCCGGACTCCGCAAGGCCGGGGTGCAACTCGACCGCAAGGTCCTCGCAGACCTCGCGGCCCGCGAGCCGGCGGCCTTCAAGGCGCTGGTCGACGTCGCCCGCAAGGCCTGACGACAGGGGAACGCCTGTTGGGGGAGCGCCGCACGGACCCACCGTGCGGCGCTCCTCTCGTTGGGCCCGGCCGCGGCGACCGCGTGAGCCGGGGAGTGTCGTGCCACACGGTATGATGCGCGCGTGACCGCTCCCCGAGACCGAAGCGACCCGCCGGCCGAGGCGGTGCGCGCCGGTCCGCGGGAGCGCAGGAAGGCGGACCGCCGGGCCCACATCCTGGCCTCCGGCCTGGCGCTCATCAGGGAGCGCGGGCTGAAGGGCGCCACGTTCGAGCTCATCGCCGAACGCGCAGGCGTCTCTCGCGGGACCGTCTTCAACTACTTCCCCACCAAGGAGAGCATGCTCGTCGCCTACTTCGGCGAGCAGCTCGAGGCGCTGGAGCAGCGCGTGGGGGTCAGCCGGTGCCGGACGGGCTTCGACGGCGTGAGCGAGATCGGCTACCTGTTCGACGAGCTGGCAGACTTCGTCGCCGCCCACCGCCAGTTGATCCTCCCCATCTCGTTCGAGCTGCTGGACCCGAACGAGGAGCGTTCGCGCGCCACGTTCCTCGCCCTGCCCCTCGTGACCTTGCTCAGGGACGCCATAAGGCGGGCACAGGCTGAGGGCAGGCTGCGCACCGACCAATCCCCCGAGCGCCTGGCGCGCACCCTGGCCAACGTCTACTTCATGACGGCCCTTCAGTGGGCCGCCTACCGCCACGACCGGCCCATCAGGGACGAGTTCCGCCTGGCGCTCAAGCTCAGCCTGGAGGGCCTCGGAGTCGCCGAGTCGCCCGCCGGGGCGTGCGGCGCCTAGCGGGATCGCCGAGGCCTTATCCTCTAGCTCATGCGGATCTTCAACAGTGCTGCGGCCGCGCTCGCATGGTGCGAGGCGCGCTCAGCCACCGACCAGGGTGACGAGGCCACGCGCGCGAGCGTCATGGAGATAGTCAGGGACGTGCGCGAGCGGGGTGACGAGGCCCTTCTCGACTACACGGCCCGCTTCGACGGCGTGGAGCTTGACGGTGTGACGGTGCCCCGGAGCGAGCTGGCCGCGGCCGAGGCGGAGCTCGACCCGGAGCTTGCCGCGGCCATCCGACTGGCGGCCGCGCGCGTGGAGGCCTACTACCGGCGCCAGACCGAGGGCGGCTTCATGCACGCCTCGGACGGTTCCGTGCTCGGCCAGCTCATCGTCCCGCTGGAGAGCGTGGGCTGCTACGTGCCCGGAGGCACGGCGCCCCTCTTCTCGACGGTCCTCATGACCGCGGTGCCCGCCAAGGTGGCCGGCGTGGAGCGCGTCGTGGTGGCCACGCCGCCCGCTCGGGACGGAGCCGTGCCGGCGGAGGTGCGCTTCGCCGCCCACGTCGCGGGCGTGGCTCAGGTGCTGCGCGTGGGCGGCCCGCAGGCGGTCGCCGCGCTGGCGTACGGCACGCGGAGCGTGCAGCGCGTCGACAAGGTCGTGGGTCCCGGCAACCGCTACGTCGTGGAGGCCAAGCGGCAGGTGTTCGGCGCCGTCGGGATCGAGGCGTTGCCGGGCCCGACCGAGACGTTGGTGGTGGCCGACGGCTCCGCCGCCCCCGCACACGTGGTGGCCGACCTGTTGGCGCAGGCAGAGCACGCTCAGGCTCAGCCGGTCCTCGTCACCACCAGCCTGCGGTTGCTCGAGCACGTCGTCGCCGCCCTCCCCGAGGCGGCGGCGTCGCTGCCCGACCCGCGCACGGCGACCGACTCGGTAGCAGAGCGGGGCGTGGCTGTCCTCGTCGACGACCTGGGCGCGGCCATGGCGGTGGCCAACGCCTTCGCGCCAGAGCACCTGTGCCTGCTGGTGGAGGACCCGTGGCGCCTGGCCGCGCTCGCGCGTAACGCTGGGGGGCTCTTCCTGGGCGCTCACAGCCTGGAGGCCCTAGGGGACTACCTGGTCGGCCCCAGCCACGTCATGCCCACGGGCGCCACCGCTCGCTTCAGTTCGTTCCTGAACCTCCGCGACTTCCAGAAGGTGGTGCCCGTCACCTACTTGACGGCGGGGGCGGCTCGGCGCCTCGCGCCTGCCGCCGCGCTCATGGCGCGGGCGGAGGGCCTGGAGGCTCACGCCAGGGCGGCGGAGTCTCGCCTGGCGCCCACCGACGACCCGGGCTAGAGGAACGGGTTACCGGCCGCCTCGGCGCCGACGGTGGTCGGCCCGCCGTGCCCGGGCAGCACCACCGTGTCGGGCGGCAGGGTAAGCAGCTCGCGGCGGATGCCCGCTATGAGCTGATCGTGATCGCCGTATGGCAGGTCGGTGCGGCCGACCGCGCCCCTGAACAGCGCGTCGCCCGACAGCACGGTGCCGGCGTCCTCGAGATGATAGGCGAGGTGCCCGGGAGCGTGGCCGGGCGTGTGGAGGGCGCGGGCGCGTACCCCGCCCGAGTCGAGCAGCGCCCCGTGTGACACCGGGGTGAACGAGGTCGGCGGGGCCTCGATCTCGAGGCCGAAACGCGCGGCCGCCGCGGCCGCGTTGGCTAGCAGCGGCTCGTCGTCCGGGTGCATGTGCACGGGAACGGGGCCCGCCACGCGCAGCAGCCCGGCCAGGCCGCCCACGTGATCGAAGTGAGCGTGGGTCAACCATACGGCGGCCAGCCGCCAGCCGCGTTCCACCAAGGCCTCGCCCAGCTCCTCGCCGTCATCGCCCGGGTCGACGACCACCACCTGGCCACCGCGGGCGAGCAGGTAGGCGTTCGCGCGCACGGGTCCCAGCGGCAGGGTCACGATCTCGAGCTCGTCACTCACCCGCCGCGTGCCCTCCCCGCGCCCCCGCGCTGCAGGATCGCGCTCACGATGTCGCGGTACATGCGGAGGCGCACGCGCGCGCCGCGCCAGAACCCACGCTTCTCCTCCTTCATCACCTGGGAGACGCCGTGAAGGGGCACCGTGACGCAACGCCAGCCCGAGGCGGACGCGTGCCGGGTGATGGCCACCTCCACGCCGTAGCGGCTGGTCGCGAGCCCGGGGATGCCGAGCAGCAGGTCGCGTCTCATGGCGCGCTGCCCCGTTAGCTGCGGCGCCACCTGCTGCGCGGCCGTCGTGGCCCACCGCCCGCCCACGAAGCTCCCGCGCGCCATGTCGGCTGCTCCACTGGCGACCGGACGCGCCAGGGCGAGCACGTGCTCGCCCTCGAGCCCGACCAGGTCGGCGTCCAGCATCACGACCACCGCGCCGGTGAGCTCTGAGGCTCCGGCGTGGAGCGCGCCGCCCTTGCCGCGGTTCTCCGGCAGGCGCATGACCTCGGCGCCCGCGCCGGCGGCGACGCTGGCGGTAGTGTCGGTCGACCCGTCGTCCACCACCAGGACGCGATCGGCGCCCGCCGCCAGGGCGGCTTCGACGACGGCGCTCACGCCAAGGGCCTCGTCGAAGGCGGGGATGAGCACGTCGAAGCCCGTTCCGTTCCCGGAGCGGGCGTCACCGGCCACGCCCGGATGGTCGGGATCGGCGGGGTCCGAGCAGCCGGTGGTTGCCTCGGACGGCCCCGGGCCGGTGGCGCCCGGCCGCGCCGCGCCAGGCTCCGTCACGAGGTGAACAGGGCCGTGAGCTCCCTGAAGGTGATCAGGACGATGAGCGCCATGACGAACATGACACCGGCGAAGTGGAACTTCTCCTCCTGACCCGGCTTGAACGGCTTGCCCCTGAGGGCCACGATGGTGGCCAGGAGCATGCGGCCACCGTCAAGCCCGGGGATCGGCAGGAGGTTGAACACGCCGAGCGAGAAGTTGATCACGGCCGCGAGCAAGAGGACGCTGGCGACGCCGACGCGGGTGGCCTGCGACACGAGGGTGACCATGCCGACCGGCCCGGCGACGTCCGCGTTGGGGGCGCCGGTCACGGCCGCGCCGAAGCCGGCCACGAACCCCCTGACCATCTCGGGGACGACCCGCACCCCGAAGGCTGCTGACTCGGCGAGCGCCGTGCCGAAGGGCACCGCCGGGAGGACCGCTCCGATCTCGATGCCCAACCGGGGCTCCTCATCGGCGCCGTCCGGGGGCCACGGCGTGGCGACCCTGATGCGCTCGTCGCCGCGCTGCAGCAAGAAGTCGAGACCGCCCGTGCCCTGGACGGCGGCGACGATGGCGTCGGGAGCCGGGTCCTTGGTGCCGTTCAGTTCCAACACGCGGTCACCGGTGGCGAGGCCCAACCGTTCGGCGTTCGAGCCAGGGAGGACGCGGGCGATGGTGGAGCCCTGCGCGACCACCGCCACACCCGTGATCTCGCGGAAACCCGGCTGCATGGTGATGGCCGTGGCCAGGAGGAGGCTACCGAGGACGTAGTTCGCGATGACGCCCCCCACCAGCACCCACAGCTTGGGAAGCAGCTTCAGCTTGGCCATGCCCTCGTCGGGGTGGTGCAGCACGCCGTCCTCGTCCACGCGCGGGCCCATCCCCGGGAGGTCCACGTAGCCGCCGAGGGGGAGGAGGCTGAGCCGCCACTCCGTGCCGCGCCACTTGAGCCGCGCCAGGACCGGGCCGATGCCGACGCTGAACGCGCGCACGGCCACCCCGACGCTACGAGCGTTGAAGTAGTGCGCCAACTCGTGGACCACGACGGCGCTCGTGAGGATGAGTGCGAAGGTCAGTGCGGTCAGCATGCTCTCACTAGATCTCCCGGTCGACCAGTATGTCAGCGGCCGCTGGTCCGGCCCGTCTCGTAGAGGTCCCTGAGCTCCCGGACCAGGTCGGTCTTGCTGAGGAGCCCGACCACCCGGCCCGCCTGGTCGACGACCACGAGCCGACCGAGCCGCCCCTGCGCCACGCTCCTGAGGGCGTCCAGGGCCGGGGTGCCAGGGGCGACCGTCTCGGCGGGTTCGATGATGTCGGCGACCTTGGCGTTCGGGTCGATCTCGGCCGGTTCCGCCTCGGTGAGGCTCGTCAGCGGCGCGGCCCCGAGGCCGCCCTCGGCCTCGCCCCGCGCCGGCGCGGGGCCCTCGTCGGCGTTGCCGTCCTTCGTCCGGCGCTTGGCGGCCGAGAGCCGCGCGAAACCGAGGAGGCGGCCGTCCGCGTCGACCACCGGGTAGCCCGTGTGCGGCCTGAAGTGGATGAGCTGAAGGAACTGCGTGAGCCGCATGTCGGGCGTGACCGTGATCGGGTCGCGCGTCATGAGGTCGGCCACGGTCTTGCCCTCGAACGCCCTGTTCAGGGTGGAGGCCTGCGCCTCCATGCGCCCGGCGTTGTAGATGAAGAACGCGATGACCACGAGCCACAGCTGCAACGTGAAGAAGCCGTAGAGCCCGAGCAGGACGGCCGTGACGCCGCTGACGCCGACCGCGGCGGCCGTGGCGCGTTCCGGTGGCAGGACCATGGCCAGCAGGCTCCTGAGCACGCGACCGCCGTCCAGCGGGATGGCCGGGATGAGGTTGAAGAGCGCAAGGGCGACGTTGGTGACGCCCAGGTAGGCCGCCACCATGAACACCGCGCTGGAGCCCTGCAGCGCGGGGGAGAGGCGGAGCAGCACGAAGCCGATGGCGAAGCTGACGATCGGGCCGACGATGGCCACGACCGCCTCGCCACCCTTCTGCTTGGGCATGGCGTCGAACTGCGCCACGCCGCCCAAGAACCAGAGCCTTATCTCCCGTACCTCCACGCCGTACATGCGCGCGGCGACCGCGTGGCCCAGCTCGTGCACGACGACGCTCACGAAGAGTCCGACCGCGCCGGCGAGCCCGACGATCCACTGCGTGACGCCCGAGGTCAGTGCGTCGACGTCGACGCTGATCCCCATGGCAGCCTTGAACAGCTCGGCGTAGGCAGGGAGCTGACTCCCGATGAGGTAGGCGAAGAGCGGCAGGATGAGGAGGAAGCTGTAGTCGAGCCGCACCGGGATGCCCAGCAGCTTGAACGGCAGCCGGAGCCCGCCCGCACCGCCGACAGTCATCCGAGCACCGGCGTAGCCAGCTCGAGCGCCAACCGCCTGGCCTCGGCGTCGGCGAGGTGAACGGCCTCCCAGCTGAGCGCCTCGGTGGGCGCCGCAGCGAGCACGGCCTCTAGCAGACCGGGGATGGCGCCGAACGGGATGCGGCCGTCCAGGAACGCCTCGACGGCCACCTCATCGGCGGCGTTCAGGTAGGCGGGCGCGACGCCGCCGGCGCGGCCCGCCCGGTAGGCGAGCTCCAGGCTGGGGAAGCGTGCGTGATCCGGCGCCTCGAAGCTCCACGCGCCTGTCAGCGGGAGGGGTGCCAGCGGCGTAGGGAGGCGACCAGCGCCGAGCAGCGCGTACTGGATGGGGAGTCGCATGTCGTGTGGGCCGATCTGCGCCTTGATGCTCCCGTCGACGAACCTGACGAGGCCATGCACGAGCGACTGCGGGTGCACCACCACCTCGATGCGGTCGAGCGGGAGCTCGAACAGGTAATGGGCCTCGAGCACCTCGAGCCCCTTGTTGAAGAGCGTCGCCGAGTCGACGGTCACCTTGGGGCCCATGCTCCAGTTGGGGTGGGCGAGGGCCTGCGCGGGGGTCACCCTGGAGAGGTCGGCGGGCCCCTCGCGGAACGGCCCGCCCGAGGCGGTCAGCACGAGCGCGGCCACCTTGTCCTTTTCCTCGCCGAGCAGCGCCTGGTAGAGCGCCGAGTGCTCGGAGTCGACGGGCGTGATGCGCGCGCCGTGCTCGCGCGCGAGCTCCCACATGAGGGGGCCGGCGACGACCATGGCCTCCTTGTTGGCCAGCGCCACGTGACGGCCGGCGCGCAGGGCGGCCGCCGTGGGTCTCAAGCCGGCCATGCCGGGGATGGCGGCCACAACGACGTCGGCGTTCGAGGAGGCCACCTCCTCGGCTCCGCCACTGCCGGCCACCAGGCGCGTGCCGCGAGGCAGACCGGCCCGCACGGCAGCGGCCACGGTCTCGGCGCACGCAACGATGTCGGGCTCGAACTCGCGGGCCTGCCGGATCAGCAGGTCTGCGTTCTCGCCGGCCGCCAGCGCCCCGACCCTGAGCCCGTGCCAGCGCGCGACCTCCAAGGCCTGCGTGCCGATCGAGCCGGTGGAGCCAAGGACCGTGACGTTCATCACACGCGCATCATGCCACGGCCCGCCCGGGCTCGGAGGCCGCGCGCGTCACGAGCGTTGTAGCATTCAGGCAAAGACAAGGAGGAGATCGATGCTTGTTCGCGAGTGGATGACGCCCGACCCGCAGACCGTGAGCGCCGACACGCCGGTGATGGAAGCCCTGCAGCGACTACGCGAGGGTGGCTACCGCCGACTCCCGGTGACGCGGGACGGCCGCCTGATAGGCATCGTCACCGACCGTGACCTCAAGGAAGCCACCCCCTCGAAGGCGACGACGCTATCCATCTACGAACTCAACTACCTCCTGAGCAAGCTGCGGGTCAAGGACGTCATGAAGTCGCCCGTCATCACCGTGAGGGCTGACGACCCGGTCGAGCAGGCGGCGCTCCTGATGGAGGAGCACCGGGTCTCCGGCCTGCCGGTGCTCGACGGCAACGAGCTCAAGGGCATCCTCACCATCACCGACCTCATGCGCGCGCTGGTCTCGTTCCTCGCCCTGCGAGAGGGCGGCACCCGCGTCACGGTCGACCTGCCGGACGAGCCGGGCGTCCTGGCGAGGGTGGCCGAGTGCGGCGCGCCGTCGAACATCGTCGCGGCCGTCACCACCGGCATCCAGCCGGGCCACAAGCGCCGGCTCGTGCTGCGGGTCGCCGGAGAGGACGCCGCCGGTTTCCCGGGGCGCCTCAAGGCCGCCGGCATCGAGGTCGTCGACGTCCGCTGAGGACGCGCCTGCGGTGAACGCCTCCGCCGCCCGCCGTGACGTCAGGGTCGCCGCCACGCGGTTGAGGGCCGAGGCGCTGGGGGGTCGGGTCTCCTTCAGCGAGTTCCTGGAACCGGACGAGGCGGACGCGCTCGTGGCCGAGCTGCGCGCTTCGGGCGTGCGAGCGGCCGCGTGGGGCGGCTACCCCGGCGCTCGCAGGCGGGTGGTGGCGGCACTGCCCGATCCGGTGCCGGAGGCAACGCCGCCACTGACCGCCGTCTACGCTGAGGGGGACGTGGGGCCGCAGGACCTGTGGGCGGCGGCGCAGGCCCTGCTCGGGGCGGCACGCCTGGGGGACGCCACGTCGCACCAGGCCGGCGCCAGCCTCATCGTGTTGGGCGAGGCGCCGCCGGAGCTGCTCGGGCTGGGCGCCGTGGCCGGCGCCCCGGTGGACGTGAGCGTCACCCGGATCGAGCTCGCCTTCGGCGGCAGCGAGAGGCGCCAGCCGGCGGTCGTGCCGTCCCTGCGGGTGGACGTGCTGGGCGCGCGCGCCTTCGGCGTGTCGCGCGCCTACTTCGCGAAGGGCGTCGCCGCCGGCCGCGTGACGGTCAACGGCAGACAGGCGGGCAAGTCCGCCAGCGCCGCGGTGGGCGACGAGGTGTACGCCGCCGGGCTGGGGCGCTTCCGGGTGGCGAGCGTGGAGGGGGAGACGCGCCGCGGGAACCTGAAGGTGGAGCTGAGCGTGGAGCGGGCCTAACGCCGCCGCCTCAGACGCGCACCCGCTTCTTGCCCCCAGACCGCTCCTTGAAGACCATGCGGATCGGCACCTCCGCGAAGCCGAGATCCTCGCGGATCCGGTTGCGCAGGTAGTGCTCGTACGGCCGGGTCAAGAGGGCCTCGCTGTTGATCGAGAACACGAACGTGGGCGGCGCCACGTCGACCTGGCTGGCGTAGAGCAGCTTGAGCGGGCGCCCCGAGAAGTTGGGCGGCGACTGCCTGGCGGTCCACACCTCCAGCCACGAGTTGAGGTCGGCCGTCCCCACCCGCAGGTGCGCGGTGTCGTACAGACGCACGGCCGTGGCGAGTAGCTCGTGCAGGCCGAAGTCCGTGACCGCGCTCGTGTAGACGCGCGGCGCGAACGCTAGGTGCGAGAGCTGTTGGTCGAGGCGCTCCCGGAACGGCTCGAGCTGCTCGTCGGTGACGAGATCCCACTTGTTGACGGCAACCGCGACGGGCTTGCCCCACTCGAGCGCGAGGTTGGCGAGGTGCAGCTCGTGGTCGCCCAGCTCGAACGGGTCGACGACCAGCAGGGCGACGTCGGCGCGGCGCAGCGCCATCTCGCCCCGCAGGCGGGCGTAGTACTCGAGGTCGCCCACGTCCTTGCGGGCCATTCCCGCCGTGTCGATGAGGGTGAAGGGGCGCCCGCCGAACTCGAAGTGCACGTCGACCGGGTCGCGGGTGGTGCCGGGCACGTCGGCCACGATGACGCGCTCGTCACCGACCAGCGCGTTGACGATGCTGGACTTGCCCACGTTCGGCCGGCCGATGATGGCGATCTTGACGGCGTCCTCCTCGACGTCGTGCTCGGCGTCGCCCATCAACTCGGCCACGTGCTCCACGAGCTCGAAAGTGCCGACGGCGTGCTCTGCGGCCGTGACGAACGGCTCGCCGAGACCGAGCGAATAGAGGTCGAAGAAGTCGCCCGTCTCCGCGTGGCGCGGGTCGTCGACCTTGGTGGCGACGAGGAGCACCTCCTTGTCGAGGGAGCGGAGCCAGGCCGCGATCTCGCGGTCGGCGCTCATCACGCCGCTGCGGCCGTCGAGGCAGAGGAGCACGAGGTCGACCCCGACCAGGGCGGCCTCGACCCTCCGCTTGATCGGCGTCTCCCACCGGTCGCCCGACCAGAGCCCGCCCGTGTCGAGGAGCCTGAAGGTGCGCCCGTCGTCGGTGGTGACGGTGCCCTCCTTGACGTCGCGCGTGACGCCGGGCATGTCGGCCACGATGGCCTCGCGACGACCGATCAGGCGGTTGAAGAGGCTCGACTTGCCCACGTTGGGCCGGCCGACGATGGCGACGCTATACAAGGGTGGTGCCCTCCCTGACGGCACGTCCGTTCGCCCAGGCGCGGGCGCTCATGGCGCCGCGCGAGGCTGGCCGCACCTCGAGCAGCTCCACGGTCCCGGAGCCGGTGGCCACGCTCACCGAGCCCGGCCCGAGGCCCACGACCTGGCCCGGCGCGGCGCCCGGCGCCGCGGCCTCCTCGTGCGCCGCCATGGACAGGACCTTGACGCGCGTTCCGTCATGCTCGAAGGAGCTGCCGGGCCAGCCGGCCACGCCGCGGTGGCGGTTCAGCACGTCCCTGGCGCTGTCGCTCCAGCGGATGTGGCCGTCCTCGGCGGTGAGCGGGGGGGCCGCCGTGGCGGCCGAGTCGTCCTGTGGCGTCAGGGGGAGCGAACCCTCGGCGAGAAGCGTGAGCGCCTCGGTCAGGACCTCGGCTCCGAGCTGCGCGAGCGTGACGGCGAGCGTGACCGCGTCGTCCGTAGCGGCGACGGCAACGCGGCGCTGCAGCCGTATCGGCCCAGTGTCGAGGCCCTCCTCCGTCTGCATGATCGTCACGCCGGTCTCCTCGTCGCCCGCGATCAGCGCTCGCTGGATCGGGGCGGCCCCGCGCCAGCGGGGCAACAGGCTCGCGTGGACGTTCAACACGCCGTGACGCGGCACGGCCAGCAGCGCCGGAGGGAGTATGCGCCCGTACGCCGCGGTCACGGCCACGTCGAGCTCCAGGGCCCGCAGCGAGTCGATGAACCCCGGGTCGCGCAGGCGCCTCGGTTGGGCGAGCGGGACGCCGGCGGCGAGCGCCACCCGGGCGGCCGCCGGCTGGCGGAGCTCGAGCCCGCGGCCGGCCGGCTTGGCGGGTTGGGTGACGACCGTGATCACGTCGTGTAGCCGGAGCAGCGTCTCGAGCGTGGGGAGAGCGAACTCGGGGCTGCCGAAGAACGCGACGCGGAGGGGTCTCACCGCCGGAGCGGCGCCCTCGAGGCGCGCGCGCCCTGCCTCGGCGCGCCGCTCGCCTCGGCACGGCCCTCGCGGAGCAGCGCCTTGGCCTGGCGCTGCATGTCCGCCAGGTCGGCGCGGTGCTCCTCCATGAAGGCGCTGCGCCTGGGCTCCGGCAGGTGATCGAAGTAGAAGACGCCTTCCAGGTGGTCGTGCTCGTGCTGCAGTACGTGCGCGAAGTACCCCTCGGCCTCGAGGGTGTGCCGTTCCCCGCGGAGGTCCTGGTAGGTCACCGCGACCTTGAGGTCGCGCGGAACGTCGGTGGCGGTCAGGCCGGGGATGCTGAGGCAGCCGTCGCGCGCGAGCTGGACGCCTGACCTGGCGGTGATCTCGGGGTTGACGAGCACGTGCTCGACGCGGGCCTCCCAGCGGTCCTCGTCGCCCTCGTCGTCGTCGCTCGGGGACGGTAGCTCCAGCGCCACGAACAGCCGCTTGGAGACGCCCACCTGAGGTGCGGCGAGCCCCACGCCCTCCGCCACGTACATCGTCTCGAGCATGTCGGCGGCCAGAGCGGCCAGCGCCTCGTCGAAGGTCGTGACGAGGGTGGCGCGCCGCCTCAGGACGGGGTCACCGTACAGCCGGATCGGGTAGATCAAGGTACCTCCTGCCGCCTCGCGGCGGCGCCGCGTGCGCCGGGCCGCCAGGCCCGACGCCGGTGGTTCAGTTCGGGATGCTGTCCGCGGCGTAGACCAGCGTCGCGGTGGGAGCGTCCAGCGCCACCACCCCGCTGGGCAGGGCGAGGCTGACAGGCAGAGTATACCGGCCGCTGGCCACGTTCCCGGTAGGCGGCTCTACCGTGCCGACCACGCTCGTGAGCTCGGCCAGCGCGGCGGGTGAGCCGGCCACCTCCACGGTCGTGGCGCTGGGCGTGGCGCTCAGGACGCGCGGGTCCGCGGGAGCGGAGAAGGTGAGCGCCACCACCTTCGTGCGCAGGACGTCGCTGCTGCTGAACGTCACGGTGACGCGGTCGGGGGAGGAGGTCACCCCCGTCACGGGCTGGCCGTCCGCGTCTAGGGCGAGCAGTTCGACGCTGCCGCCCCTGGCGCCCGAGAGCGCCACCGCGCGGGTCACCGCGTCCAGCGCCTGGCGTCTGCCCGTGAGCGTCACCCGCGCCGGTTCGGCGGTGGCGGTGAGCTCCGTGCCCGCCGGGGCGTCGCCGAGCAGCGCCACCTCCACGCTGAGGTCGCGGCTGGTCACCTGCTCGAGGAAACCGATCACACCCTCGGGGTCCACGTGGAGGAGCCGGATGTCGGCCGGCGTCTGAACCTGGACCTGGCGCTCGAAGTCGGCGGTGGCGTCCGCCAGGTCCAGCGTGGCGCGCAGTTGATCGGCGCGCAGGCGGTCCACGCGGGCGCTTGGGCCCGACACGCTGACCTCCACCACGGCCGGCACGCCGACCGCCACGGCGCCCTCGGCGACGCCGTCCACCTCGAGGGGGAGCAGGAACGAGCGCTGCGTTGTGCTCGTGCTGGTGGAGGTGACGAGCGACCAGAAGAGGAACGCTGCGACCAGCGCGGTGAGCTTGCTGGGCCAGTTGCGGTGCAGTCGCTGCAGCAGGCCGAGGAGGGTGGCCCAGGCTCCGGTCACGGGGCGTACACCTCCCGGAGGGCCTTGAGGACGTCGGCGGGCGCTATGTCGGTGTTGAGGGCGCCGTCTCTCGCGATGCTGACGGTGCCGCGCTCCTCGCTCACCACCACCACCAGCGCGTCCGAGACCTCGGAGAGGCCGAGCGCCGCGCGGTGACGCGTGCCGTGCTTGACGGACCAGCCCTCGTGCTTGTCGGACAGGGGTAGGACGACGCCCGCGTGCGTCACGAGGTCCTCCTTGACCACGACCGCGCCGTCGTGGAGCGGCCCGGTGGAGGCGAAGATCGTCTGGAGGAGGGCGGCGCTCACCGGCGCCCCGATGGGCGTGCCGCGGTCCGCGTACTCCTTGAGCGGGGTCCTTCGTTCGACCGCGATCAGCGCGCCCTTCCGCTGGCTGGCGAGCTCGCGAACCGCCGTCATGATCTCGGTCACGGGGTCGGCGCTCACGCTCCTCTGCATGCGACCGCGGCCAACGCGCTCGAGCACGGCCCTCAGCTCCGGCTGGAACACGACCACGACGGCGAGGAAGCCGGCGGGCGCGATGGCGTCGAACAGCCACTTCGTGGCCTGCAACCCGAACTGGCCCGAAAGGAACCAGAGCCCGGCGACGGCCAACAGCCCACGCAGCACGTTCCAGGCGCGGGTGCCGCGAAGGAGGGCGTAGGCCTGGTAGAGGAGCACGGCGATTATCAGGATGTCGATGACGTCCTGGATGCCGAACCCTTCGAAGATTGCCAAGCGCGCGCCTCCGGTGCGAGGTGAGGCGAGGATATCACGCCCAGGCGCGGTCTCCGGCGCTCCCGGTGGGGGTGGCCGCGCCTGCTAGAGTGTGCTCCGGAGGGCACCATGCCGCTTGACTTGAACAGACTGCAGGAGAGAGTGACCGACCTCAGGGGGTATCTTTGACTTGGCCGCCAAGAAGGCCAAGCTGGAGCTGCTCGAACCGCAACTTTCCGAACCTGACCTCTGGAACGACCCAGACCGGGCCCGTCGCCTGAACCAGGAGGCCACGCAGCTGAGGCGCGTGGTGGACGAGTTCACGGCCATCGCGGGCGACGTGGAGGGACTGGCGGAGCTGTACGAGCTCGCCACGCCCGAGGAGGAGGCCGAGCTCGAGGGCGAGTTCGTGAGCGTCGAGGGGCGCCTTGACGAGCTCTACAAGGAGACCCTCTTCAGCGGCGACCACGACTTCCGGCCCGCCATCGTCACGATCAAGCCTGGCGCCGGCGGCACGGAGTCGTCCGACTGGGCCGGGATGCTGCTCCGCATGTACCGGCGCTTCGCCGAGCGGCACGGCATGCAGGTCGAGCTCCTCGACCTCGTGCCGAACAGCGACGCGCCCCACGGCATCGAGTACGCGCAGATGATCGTGCGCGGGGACCGGGCCTTCGGCATGTTGCGGGTGGAGGGGGGCGTGCACCGCCTGGTGCGCGTGAGCCCGTTCGACTCGCAGAGCCGCAGGCACACCTCGTTCGCGTCCGTCGAGGTCATGCCGGAGATCGACGACACCTTCGAGCTCGACATCGACCCGAAGGACGTGCGGGTGGACGTGTACCGCTCGAGCGGCCCCGGGGGGCAGTCGGTGAACACGACCGACTCCGCCGTGCGCGTCGTTTACAAGAGCGGCACGCCCGAGGAGATCATCGTCACCATCCAGGACGGCAAGTCGCAGATCAAGAACCGCGAGAAGGCCATGACGGTGCTGCGCTCGCGGCTGTTCGAGCGGGAGGAGCAGCGCCGGCTGGCGGAGCAGCACAAGGCGAGGGGCGAGCAGAAGGCCATCGAGTGGGGCTCGCAGATCCGCTCCTACGTGCTCGACA
>CAYNNL010000005.1:0-54333 GCA_964398765.1 uncultured bacterium
AGGCGGCGCAGGCGGCCCTCGCCGGGGCCCAGAGCCGGGCTGACGAGGCCGTCGCGGCGCTGGCCGAGGCGACCGGTACGAGCGAGGCGGCCGGCGTGGAGCTCGCCGAGGCCCAGCGGCAGCGTGAAGAGTCCACCGCGGCCCTATCGGCGGCGGAAGCGGCGCTCGCCTCGATCACCAGGGACCGAGACGAGGCGCAGGCGTCCCTGGCCGCCGCGGGAACCAGGCTCGACGAGGTGACCCGCGAACGCGAGGAGCTCGCCGCGGAGCTCGAGGCAGCGAACGAGCGCGTGGCCGCCCTGGAGCGCCGCCTAGACACCACCGCGTCGGATCTCGACGGGTCCCGGCTGCGTGCGGCGGACCTCACCAGGCAGCTCGAGGAACTCACCGAGGAGGAGTCCGGCCTGCGCGAGCTCAGCACCCAGCATCAGGAAGAGCTCTCGCGCGTCCGCAGCGAGCTCGAGGAGGCGCAGCAGCGCGTCGCGCTGCTGACGGGCGCGCGGGGCATCTACACGGTGCAGCCGGCGGACTCGCTGTCGAGCATCGCGCGGTTCTTCTACCGCGAGGGCGCCCTGTGGCCGCTCCTGCTGGAGGCCAACTCCCACCTCATCGACCATGCCGACCTCATCTTCCCCGGCATGGTCCTGATCATCCCGCAGCAGAAGGACTGATAAGCGAAGGCGCCAGCGCCTCGGGGCGTTAGGCCGACAGACGATCAAGAGCACGGCGGGGCACGATCCGCGGATACGTGCTCTAAGGCGCATGCGGAGCAGGTCGCCGTCGGTAAGCTGGCGCGCGTGCTGGCAGGATTCCCCCGGCCACTGAGGCCACGTTGGTCAGTTGCCCATCCATCGCGCACGTCGTCGGTGGTGCGTACCCTCGTCCTTGCGTGGCTACTCATGTCCATGTTGTCTCCGGCGCAGGCTCAACCCGTGCCCTACGAAGGCGTGCCCGGAGGCTCCGCGTGGCTGGCGGGCGATTTCGCCGCGGCCTACGAGGAGGCCACGCCCGTCCAGACGGCGGCGGCGCAGTTGCTGGCGTCGCGCGCGGCCACCGATCAAGCCGTCTACCTCACCACCGAGAGCGCGGCCGCCCGTGACTGGCTCGACCGCGCCCAAACGGCGGCCCTGAGGAGCCTGGAGCTCGAGCCGAACGGGCCGTGGGCCGCGACCGCCACCATGGCCCTGGCGCGAGCCAAGGGCGAAGCTGGTTTCCACCAAGGAGCTCTCGCCAGAGCACGGATGGCCGGAGACGTGAGGAAGCTGTTCGAGCGCGCGCTGGACCTCGATCCGGACAACGCCGACGCCCTCGTCTCCTACGCCTCCTGGCACTACGCCCTCACCGAGCTCGGCGTCGGGTGGCTGTTCGGCGCCAGTCGCGACAAGGTCCTACCCATGATCGAGCGCGGGGTCGCCGCCGCGCCGCTCCAGATCAACTTGCGGGTCGAGTACGCCAGGGTGTTGTTCGGGCTCGGCCGAGATGCCGAGGCGCGGGAGCAGGTGGACATGGCACTGGCGTTGCCCGTGCGCACCGCTGCCGACGCCTTCGAGCAGGTGAGAGCGCGTGCGCTCGTGTCGGAACCATGACAGACGGTCGTCGTCGTGCTTCGGTAAGGCGGCGCGGTCGCGTACCTGCAGCGGGCCCCGACCGGCAGGACTAGGGCGCCGTGTTCGCTGACTTCGGCGGCAGCGACCGCGCCGCGTTCTCGATGGCCGAGCGGATGGCGTTGCGCACGGCGTGATCGACGATCGTGGTGCCGGTGCGGCCCACCCTGATGTTGGTCATCACGTTCGCGATGTCTACAGACACGTTGCTCTGCGACACCGCCGCCACTCCCCTGCCGATGGACATGATCTCCGCCGTGTTCGTGTCGACGAAGCGGATCTCCACCGCCACCCTGGCGGTGACCGTCTCGGCCGCACCGCCGAAGATGCCGAGGACCTTGCCGCCTCCACCGGTCGTCTGCACCCCGAACTCGGAGACGCTCCCGAGCACGAGCAGCTCGGCCCCCTCGATGCGCCCCACCGCCGCGGCCGTGGCGGGGTTGACCCGGCCCGACCGGGCGAGGTCCTGCTCGTGGAGGACCTTGTCGATCTCGGCGCGCTCCGTGATGCGGAACTGCTGGCTCTCGTAGGCCTCGGCGATGAAGATGTCGGCCACGCCCGAGCCGAGCTCCTTGTAGAAGTCCTCGCCTTCGGTGGATAGGTCTACAGAGCCTATGCGCACGCTGCCGACCCCCACCGTGAAGCTGGGGACGGCTATCACCCAGCGCTCGCTGCGCGCCACCGGCTTGAGGCCGAACTCGTCGAGCTGAGCGCCCGCATCTTCCACCGCCACGGTCGGAGCACAGGCGGTGAACAGCAGTAGCGCGCAGAGCGCTGGGATGAGGGCACGCTTCACGTACGCGATGCTAACGCCCGCTTCTGACCCCTAGGTGAGCCGAGCCGCGCGGCCGCAAGCGGCGCGGCTCGGGCCCAGCTAACCCGACCTAGCACCCGATCAGAGCTCGAATACCAGGTACTGGAGCACGCGACGCTGCGGGATGGCGTTCTCCGCCTCCTGTTCCGGGACGTTGTGATACGAGGTGAACAGCACGTGCCCGCCGCCGTGAGCGAAGCTGACCGTCAGCGGGACCCTGCCGTGCGTCTCTACGTCTGCTTCGGCCCAGACCTTCACGCTGGCACCGCTCTCAGCGCCCAGCATGACGGCCCACCCGCTGAGCAGCCCGCGGACCTCGATGGTGTAGTCCCTCGTGTTGATGCAGCTGCCCGCACCGGCGCCGCAGTCTTGGTTCGCTAGCCAGGCGGCCATGCCCGCGTCGCGCACGGTAACCGTCAGCTTCCCCGATTGCGGTTCCGCGCCTTGCCGTGCGGCGTTCTGCTCGGTGTCATCGCCCAGGAAGTCGATGTACTCCGGGAAGGCCAGCTCGATAGCGTCGTACGCCGGGTCGGACACGTAGATGCGGCCGCCTCCCGCCACGTACTCACGGATGAGCGCGCTGTACTCCGGGTAGAGAAGAACCTCTTCCTCTGACCCGCACTCGATGAACAAGATGTCGTAGCTGAAGATCCGCGGCGTGCCGCTCTCGTCCGGGTGGAACAGTCTCGCCGTGCCTCGCTCCGGGATGGGCGCCCACGAATCGTCGAACCCGAACACGTCGAACGCACCGTAGCCGAGATCGCTCAAGATGTTCCAGATCTGGTCGTACGACCCCTCCACCGAGGCGATCTTGGGGGCGCCCGCCGCGGGATCGGTGCCCAGGAGCACGTCATCGACTTTAGCGATGTCACGGTTCAGTGCCACCGGGAACGTCGTGCCCCAGGAGCCCTTGACCGCCTCGAGCGTCAGGCGAGCCCGTCCGCCGTGCAGATCGACATCGAGCGGCGCAGCATCGCGCACTAGGCCCGCTCGTGGGCAAGCCGCTTGCTTCTTGTGGGGCTGTCTGGGGTGGGTGTGGGCGGGGCCGAGTGGTGATGGGCCCGGTATGGGCACTTCCATACCGATTTGATAACTCTAGTCGGTTCATGCCTGACCGAACCGACCTAGACTCGCGGCATGGGACTCTTGACCTTCGCAATCAACGTCACCCTCGACGGCTGCGTGGATCACCGGGAGGGCGTCGCCGACGAGGAGACGCACGCCTTCTTCACCCGTCTGATGGACGAGAGCGGCGCGATGCTGTGGGGCCGGGTCACCTACGAGATGATGGAGAGCTTCTGGCCGGCCGTCGCCCGCGGTGACGAGGAGGCGCCACCGGCGGTCCGCGAATGGGCGCTCAAGCTAGAGACCAAGCCCAAGTACGTGGTGTCGTCCACCCGCCACGAGTTCCCGTGGACCAACAGTCACCACCTGAGCGGCGACCTGCGCACCAGCGTGGAGAGCCTGAAGGAAGCAACACCGGCGGGGGTGCTGATCGGTAGCGGCATGCTGGCCACCGCCCTCGATCGGTTGGATCTGATCGACGAGTACCGGTTCCTCGTCCATCCGAGGATCGCCGGCCACGGCCCGACCTTGTACCGGGACGGCCTCCCCGGCACGAGACGCCTCGAGCTCCTCTCGGCCACCGCACTTCGCGACGGCGCGGCGGCTCTGCACTACCGCCGCCAGCGCTGACGCTGGGCAGCGAGTCACATCCCGGTCCGGCCCCCACTTCGAGCCGGAGCGGGTGGGTACAGGGCCTCCCGGTCGCGCTGGTATACTTCCAGCACTCGCCCGGCTAACCTGGCGGCGACCATACGGCTTGTGAAAGGTACGACCTGGATGCGCGAATCACGCTGACGACCAGACCCGCATAGGTTCTAGTTCGACTCCGCTCAGGAGGTCAGTGTGAGCTTGCGCATGCAAGCCGTAACCAAGCGTTACGGCGACAACACCATCTTCGAGGATCTCAGTCTCGTGATCAGCGGCGGCGAGAAGGTCGCTCTGATAGGCGCCAACGGCAGCGGCAAGAGCACGTTGCTGCGCCTGGCCGCCGGCATCGAGACGCCGGACTGCGGCACCGTTAGCGTGCGCGGGCGCGTGTCGCTCCTTGAGCAACACACCCCAACCGGCGCTGCAAGCGTCGCCGAAGGGTTAGCCCCCACGCACTTGGCAGCGGCCCAAGCCGAGCTGAGCAGCGCCGAAGCCGCCCTTGCCGACCCTACCGACGAGAACCTCGCACGCTTCGCCGCCGCCGAGGAACGCTTCCGCGAGCTCGGCGGGTACGACTTCTCGGCACTGGCGCATGCCACCTTGGACGCCCTTGGCCTGGCGCCTGACCAACCGCTCTCGAGCTTGTCGGGCGGCCAGCAGCGGCGCGTACTGTTGGCGCGGCAACTACTGGCTCAGGCCGACGTCGTGCTACTGGACGAGCCGACGAACCACCTGGACACCGCCGGCACGCAGTGGCTGGAGGAGTGGATAAGGGCAAGCCGGGCGACCGTCCTCGTCGTCTCGCACGACCGGGCGTTCCTCGACGCCACGGTCTCGAAGGTAGCCGAACTGGAGCGCGGTCGCCTGAGCGTGTGGCCAGGCAACTACTCTCAAGCCAAGGAGCTCAAGGTCACAGCCCAAGCCGCCCAGCAACGCCAACACGACGCTCAAGCCAGGCGCAAGCAGCAGCTCGCGGCGGAGGCAGCGCGCCTCGGCTCCACCAGCCGCAGCGCCGGGAAGTTCAACCATAAGCGCGTGGGTAATCAGCCGCTACTGCCGGCCAAGAACAGAGCCGAGAGCGTGTCGCGAACGATGGCACGCAGGGCGAGTGCCTTGGAGAAGCGGATCGAGCAGATGGACGTCGTGGAAGCGCCGTTCCGAGACAACGCCACCGTCTCCGTACCGTTGCCGGAGGTGCCAGCGGGTCCTGGGGACCTGCTGCGGTTCGAGGCGGTCACCGTCGAGCGGGGCGGGCGCACCCTGGTCTCGGGGCTCGACTTGCTGCTCAGGCGGGGCGAGAAGCTGGCCCTGGTCGGACCCAACGGCAGCGGCAAGAGCAGCCTCATCGAACTGGTGCTCGGCAAGCTAGATGCCACCTCGGGGAAGGTAGTGCGCGCCGCTGGTCTAGCCACCTACGTGGCGAGCCAGGGCGGCGAGGAACTCCTGGAGTTCCCGACCGCCGAGGCTGCGCTGCGAGACGCCCAGCCGGCCATACGCCAGCAGGACGTGCACTACGTGCTGGCACGGATGGGCGTGACGAACGGCCCTTCCGTCCCCGTGTCTGAGTTGTCCGGCGGGCAGCGCACGCGGC
Source organism: uncultured bacterium (assembly GCA_964398765.1). Classification (GTDB taxonomy): domain Bacteria; phylum Deinococcota; class Deinococci; order Deinococcales; family Trueperaceae; genus JAAYYF01. Next base: position 5,723 of record CAYNNL010000005.1, read on the forward strand.
TCGCACTCGCGCGCCTGTCGGTCACCCGCGCCCCGCTGCTCGTGCTTGACGAACCAACGAACCACCTGGACATCGCGATGGTGGAGGCCCTCGAGCGCACGCTGCGCGACTACCCCGGCACCATCCTCATGGCCACGCACGACCGGCAGCTGATCAAGGCCGTGGCCACGCGCACGTTGGTCCTGGGCGGAGCGCAAGCGGAACACGGCCCCAGCCTGTGAGCATCGCGCGGGGCCACAGGTCACGCAGGCGCTACGGTGAGCTGGCGGGCCCCGCGACAACTCGACACTGGAGCCCCACGGCCTGGAGGTCTGGATGATCCGTTACAAGGCAAGCGGATGGGCAACGCGTGCGCTGACCACGGCAGCGATCGCGCTCCTAGGGGCGGCGTTCGCCCAGCTGCCCGGCAAGCTCGCGTTCGAGCCGGCCTCGGGCGTGGTGGGCAGCACCGTGTCTGCCGCTGCCTCCGGCCTGGTGCCGGGAGCGAGAGTCCAGCTGGTGTGGGAGAGCGCCGACGCCACCTGGAACGTGACCGACGACGGCCGCTTCCTCGGCGTCTCGGCAGCGCCATCGCTGAAGCAGGTGAGCGAGGCAGCTGTCGCCGCAGACGGCACCGCCTCGTTCGAGTTCAACGTGCCGGAGGACTTCGGGTACTTACATAACGTGTTCGTGGTGTCGGGCAGCACGACGTTGGCGCGGCAGGGCTTCACGGTGCTGCCGGAGCTCACGATCAGCCCGCTGTCCGGGCCCCCCGGCACGCCCATAACCGTGACCCTCACGGGCGTCGGGTACACGTTCTGGCAGCTGGCGTGGCACCTCTTGTACGACAGCGCACATACCGGCTGGCTCTCCGCGGTCACCACGCGTGGCACGGCCACGGCGGTGATACCGGCGGCGGGCGCCGTCGGGCCGCACTCGCTCCAGGTCCTCTCGGGCACGCATCCGGTGCCCTACCTGAACCAGCAGCAGGCCCCCACCTTCAACCCGAACGTCCCCACGGTCCTTGGCGCCACGTTCGTGATAACTGCAGCTGAGGCCGTGTTACCGAAGGCGCCGGACACGCATTCCTTGCCTCGGGCCGCGTTCGAAGGACCGGCGCGGGCCGACGGCGCCGCCATCACGCTCGACTACGGCTCGGGCACCGTGGGCAGCCCCATCGCCGTGCACGGCGAGGGCTTCCCGGCGAGCACCGAGGTGAGCCTCGCCTGGACCACCACGCGCGGCAACGACATCATCTCCGGCCTGGTGCCGGCCACCATAGACCTGGGTTCGGTGACCACCACCGACACCGGCGCGTTCGACACGGTCATAGCCACGCCAGACGACCTCGGAGGCGCGCACGACCTTCGAGCGAGCGTAGGTGACATGCTGGCCGCGGCGCGTTACACGATCACCCCGAGCGTCAGCGTCGTGTCGCCCGCCGTCGTGTCTGCGACCGGCGACATCACGGTCACCATCAAGGGCGTGGGGTGGAGCGACACGGCCAACATCTACACGCTGGTGATGGACAACGGCTACCTGGGGTACGGCTGCGGGGTGAACAGTCAGGGCGACGTGACGATCAACCTGAAGGCGCCGGGCCAACCCGGGGTGCACTACATTGACCTTTACCCGTCCATCTACCGGGGCGTCATCACCGCGCCGGGCGCACCACCGGCCCCGCGGCTGGAGCCCGGCCAGGACGCGTCGCTGCTCCCTGGCGCCAACGGCACGTTCCTGCAGCTACCGATGCTCAACTGGATCGACCACCCGGGCGAGGAGCTGCCCGCGTTCCACCTGTCATTCGAGGTGAGGCAGTGACTGACGGTCGGCCGCCTGCCACGCCTGGAGTTGCACCAGCGCGTGGCGGTAGCCGATCTCGATGAGTTCTGCGTGGCGTTGGAAATCCAGCTTGCTGTACGCCTGAACCGGGTGCTCCACCACGATGTCGGCGAGCTTGCGGGCGGCGATGCTCTGGTGCTTCGAGCCGACCGACGTCGACTCCATGAGCGTCCTTACGATCGTCGGGTAACGAGTACGGCGCGCGCGTGGCCTGAGGTACTGGGCGAGGGCCCTCCAGCCCGACACGCTCGGGCCGAAGTCGAACTGCTCGCGCCTCGCGCTCTTCGACATGACGCTCGAGGCGACGACCGTGCCGGTCCCGACCATGTCGCGCATCAGGTCGACTGGGAAACCGTTCATGATGGCGCCGTCCACGAGCAGCGCCCCGTCCTGCACGAAAGGCGTGAAGATCCCGGGGATCGCGCTGCTGGCTCTAACCGCTTCCCAGATCGGACCCGTCGCGTGCTCGACGGGCACGGCCTCGAACAGGTTAGCGGACACGCACACGAACGGCGTCCACAGGTCCTCGATGCGGCCGTCGCCGAAGATGCTGGTGCACGTGCGCGTCACGCCGCTGGACCTCGTGAGAGCCACGACCGGGAGGGTCCGGTCGAGGAGTCGCTTCCTGTCGCCGAACATCACGGCGGCGCGCTCCACCTCGGCGGAGCGACCACCGAGCGCGAAGGCCCCGGCGATGAGGGCTCCCATCGAAGTGCCGGCCACCATGTCGACCTCCATGCCGAGGTCCTCCACGGCCTTCAGCAGGCCGATGTGCGCGTAACCGCGGGCGCCTCCCCCACTGAACACGAGCCCCAGTGCCCGGCCCGTAAGCCTGCGCGCCAAGCGCGGCGCCCCGTGACCATCGCCTGACCGAACGTGGTGCCAGACCGTCGCGCCGGTGCTCTCCAACCAGGCCATGGTGCCGCTCGGCGCCGCGCTTCCGGCCGGGTGCAGCAGCACGAGTTGGGCGGCGGCCGGAGCCGCCGCCGTGATGGCGTCTGGTGCCGCCGTGGCGTCCGCCACCAGCAGCACGGTGTCGGCCTGACGCCTGCAGCGATCGATCCAGGCGCGGGCGGAACCCGAGCAACCGTCCGGGTTGGCATCGCCGATCAAGACGAGGTAACCGTGTTCGGCCTCGAGGTCGTTGAGCCAATGCGTCAGTGCGACATCGAGCGCCGAGCCGGGAGCGGGCAGGACACCGCCGAACGTGGTCGTGACGTAAGCCTCGTCGACGAGGAGCGTCGTGCCCCACTCCTCGAGCTGCCGTTCGAGCAGGCCGGCCACTTCACGGACCGGGGCGCCGGCGTGCGCAGCTACCAGAGCGACCGTTCGCAAGCCGTTGTCGTGAGCGCCGACGTGGCGCCTGCGGCCGAGCCGCTCCACCGCCGTGCGAGCGATGCGGGCCATGACCGCCGGGTGGGCCTCCACCAGAGACGCCGGCAGTCGCAAGACGTGACTATCACGCAAGGCGGTGACGGTCTCCGTGCGGGCGGTGCCAGCGAGCACGCCGAGCTCGCCGACGCTCTCGCCGCGAGCTACCTGGTAGGCGTTCGTCTCCTCCCCGCCATCCGGCGTCACCTGAAGCCGGCCGCTGGCCAACAGGTACATCCCGTCGGCGGGGTCACCCGGACGGTAGAGCACGCCGTCGCCCGGGATTGACACGAACTCGGCCGTGTCTTGAAGCTCCTTGATCACCCGCTCGCCATCGGCAAGGGCGCCGAACCACGGCTCGACGATGGCCGCCAACTCCACTCGCTCCAGTCGCGGCGTGATGGCAGCGACCACCCGCTCTCGCAAACCCGGGGTGGTGGCCGCTAGGTCGTCGAACGCTTCCCGCGTGAAGCACGCTACCGACACCGGCCCACGTGCGATCGCGGTGGCCGTGCGCCGGTCACCCGCCAACAGGGCCATCTCGCCGATCACGGCCCCCGGCTTGAGGCGGTCGAGAACGGCCGAGCGGCCCTCTTCCGTGGCGCACGTGACTTCCACTTCGCCGCTCGTGATGAAGTAGAGCGCGTCGGCCACGTCGCCTTGCCGGATCAGGACCGTGCCGTCAGCCAGTTGCCGGTCGCTCATGGCGGTTGCGAGCCTGCGCAGCAGCGAGGCGTCCAGCTCCGCGAACACGGGGGACCTCGCTAGCAGCTCCATGGACGAGACGACTGGCCCGCTCCCGCAGCCGGCGCTGCTCAACTGGGCCGGTCGCCCGGGTGAGGATCTGCCGGCGCCGCCGGCGTGAGGCCGTGGCGTAGGAAGAGCGCCTTCATGGCGGCCGGGTCGGGTGGGCCGCCGGCGGAGGCGTTCAGGATGCTAGCGGCCTCGGCGAAGTACTCGGGTCCGATCTTGGCGGGCGACACGACGCATAGGACCTTGGCGTCCTCGGTTCCGTCGTTGTCGAAGCGGTGCACCGCGCCGCGCGGGATGCACAGGGCCTCGCCGGGCGTGACGTCGTAAGCGGTACCGTCGACGGTCCACGTCAGCACGCCGCTCAGCCCGTAAACCGTCTCCTCGTAGCCGTCGTGGCTGTGGGCCGGCGCCGCCAAGCGTTGGCCGGCGGGCACGCTCACCTCGAACACCGCCACGCTGCCGCTCGAATCCGCGGCCGTGATCAGGAACCTCACCACCAGCGGCCCCAAACGGTTGGTCACCTCGGATGGGCTGAGACGAAGCTTCGTTGACTGGGTCATGGACACCCTCCCCTTCCAGCGGTAAACTGCGTTTACCATGAAGATAGTAAATGCCCTTTACCAGATTGTCAATGACCGCTAGCTCGCAGCCGCGGCCGATCCCGACCGGGGACATGCTGATCGGGGCGCTGTTACGCGTGCCGGCCGAGGCTATCCACCGGCGCCTCATCGCCGAACTCAACGCCGCCGGGTACGACGAGCTGCGCCTCCCTCACATGGCGGTGCTGCAGTTCCCCGGGCCCGATGGCGTGCGCCCCAGCGTGCTCGCAGAGCGCGCCGGCATGAGCAAGCAGGCCATGAACCAGTTGCTCAACAGCCTCGAGGGGCTCGGCTACCTCACGAGGTCCGATCTTCCCGGCGAGGGCCGGGCCCGCGTCGTCAACTTCACTCCGCGGGGGGCGGCGGCCTACGCCACGGTCCACGTCGTGCTGCGCGCCATCGAGAGCGAGTGGCGCGCCTGGCTCGGGCGGGAGAAGTTCGACACGCTCAAGGCGCTCCTGAGCGAGGTCTGGGACAGCCCCTTGGTGGACGACCCCGGCTGATCCGCCGCGGCCTAGGCGTTACCGCCCCTCACAGGCGCACCCGGAGCACCCGCCCGGGCCGTCCGTGACCCCGCGTGAGGTCCTTGCCCTCCACGGCCATGTAGCCGTGCTCTAGCAGCTTGGCCACCATCCGGTTCACCGTGCGCGCGCTCACGCCGAGGTGCTCGGCCAGCTCGGCGGTGGTGAACAGGTTGGTGTTGCGCGCCACGCTCAGGTCGCGGACGCGGGCCAGCACGCGCGTGCCCACGCCCGTCTCCCCCGCCACCCGCGCCAGGTTCACCTCGGCCACGCTGGCGTCCGGGTGCTGCTCGCTCTTGGGCCTCATGGGCCCGAGCACCTCGCCGGAGCCCACCACCACCAGAGCGTGTGTGCCCGCCAGGGTCTGACCCTCGCTGAGGGCGCCGAAGGCGTTGGCCTCGGCCTGCTTGACCGTCTGTCCGCAGCCGATGCTGATGGCTGCGTCGAACGGCGTCTCCTGGCTGACGGCCTGCATGATGCGGAGGTTGGTGAACCTGTCGGTGGCGTTCTCGAGCAGCGGCCTGCTGCACAAGATGAGGTACTCCCAGCGGCTCAGCTGGAACATGGCGCCGTCCAGGTCCTCGGCGAACACCGCGATGAGCTTCGCGGCGCGGCTCAGGTCGTCCACCTCCCGTATGGGCATGGTGCCGTGGTAGCGGTACCTCTCCTTGTACTTGAGGTGGAGATGCATGATGGCGTGGCCCGCCGCGTCCTGCGCCCTCAGCTGGTGCCTGAGCATCAGGTTGCGTATCTCGTGGACGAACGATTCGACCGCGGGCGCGATCAGCGCGCTGGGAACGCCTTGGGAGGCCAAGGAGTTGTGCACGTCGGTGATGTTCGTGATGCAGAGCTCGGCGCCGGCTGCGTGGTTGCGGAGGTGCTGCTGCAGCGTGGCGTTGACGAAGCCGTCGTCGCCGGGCTGCGCGACCACGCCGCGCACGCTCACGCCGCCGGGGTCGATGCCGACGCCGCCCAGCGCCCCCGAGACCGCCGCAGGGTCGAAGGCGTCCACGCTCAGGCTGCCCGGTACGCGTCCGAGTTGGACCGTGGCCGCCAAGAGGCTGATGAGCAGGTCGGAACGGTCCACCTCCACGTACCGCACCGGCACGGTGTGGTGAAGACGGCCCGACACGAGCAGGTAGGGGTCCTTGCGCGAGTAGAGGACGCCGTGGCAGCGGGCCTGCAGCGCCGCGATCCGCCCGGTGACCTCGCTTAGGTCCTCGTCGTTGCCGAACTCCTCGGGCATGAGTTCCACGTCGTCGAAGTACTCCTCGACGATGCCCGCCACGGCCCGCAGCGTGTCGCGGTGACCGACCACTCCCAGCTTGAACACCGCCCCGTCCTCCCTGTGACCGCCGCCTCTCATTACGGACGACTTCCGGTCAGTTTACAGCCAGCCGCCACTGCCCTTAGCCTGCCGACCAAGGAGACGCGCGATGTCGGAAGTGGTCGCACAGGGTCCGCTCGGGGCCCCCGGAGCCGCCGTAACCGCGAGGTTCGTTACGGGCGAGCAGGTGGCCGAGCTGCTAGACATGCCCACGTGCGTAGAGCTGATGCGCACGGCGCTGACGCGGCTCGCGGGCGGCAGCGCGCGCCAGATCGTGCGGCCCGTCCTGCGCTTGGAGGGCCGCAACGTCCTCGGCATGATGCCCGCCTACGACGCCGCCGCGACCGTGGCCGGCGTGAAGGTGCTGAGCGTCTACCCCGAGAACTCGCTGCGGGCCCTGCCGTCGCATCAGGGGGTGATCGTGCTGTTCGAGACGGGTGCTGGCAGGCTGCGGGCCGTGGTCGATGCGGAGGCAGTCACCGCCGTGCGGACCGCGGCCGCCTCCGCGGCCGCCACCGACGCGCTGGCGCGGCACGGCGCCGCGCGCCTCGCCCTGCTCGGGACCGGAGTGCAGGCGCACCAGCACCTCACCGCCATGGCGCACGTTAGGCCCCTCACGACAGTGGCGGTGTGGGACAGGCGCTTCGAGCGCGCCGAGGCGTTCGCGCGCCGGGCGCGAGAAGCGACGGGGCTTCCCGTGCGCGCCTGCCGTACCGTGCCGGACGCCACGCTCACTTCCGACATCGTCTGCACCGTCACCGCCGCCACCGAACCGATCCTCCAGCTGGCCGACATCATGCCGGGAACGCACGTGAACGCCGTGGGTGCGTGCACCCCCAACGCGCGCGAGCTGAGCACCGACCTGATGGCAGCTGCCAGGGTCTTCGTCGACTGGGCACCCGCCGCGCTAGCTGAAGCAGGGGACCTCCTCCTCGCCATCGCGGAGGGCGTCATCACCGCGGAGCACGTGGCGGGCGAGGTGGGCGGCGTCATCGCCGGCACCCTGCCCGGTCGCACGCACCCCGCCGAGATCACCGTCTTCGAGTCGTTGGGTCAGGCGCTGCAGGACCTGGCGGCCGCCGATCACGTCGTCACGGCCCTCGAGCGGCGCGACCAGGGAGGTGCACCAACATGACGATCCGTCCGGCACCGAGCGCCGCACAGCTCGACCACGCCCGCGCGCTTCACGAGGAGAGCATCGTCATCGACATGCTCTTCCAGGGCCCCATCGGCACCTACTCCCTGCCTGAAGAGCTGGAAGACGAGCTCCTCGAGCTCGCCAGGAACGCACGACCGGGCGACGAGGCGGCTCAGGTGGCCTACGCCGGCGAGGTCCTGCGCCGCTGGTACACCAGCGGCCGCCTGGCCGACCTGTACGAGCGCTGCTGGGAGGAGAGCGGCATCACGGCGGCCTGCCGCCAGCTGTCCGTGAGGACGCCCGACTCGCTTCTCCGCAGCATCGTGGCCGTGCAAGAGGAGTTCGACAACAAGCCGTGGCTAGTGAAGGTCCGCACCGCCGCGGAGATCGAGGTCGCTCACGCTTCCGGCCTGCGCGCCGGCATCGTCACCAGCCAGGAGGCCGAGGGCTACGGCAAGGACCTGGGCCTCCTCGAGCTGGCGCACGACTTCGGCCTGCGCGTGCAGCAGCTCACCTACAACAACCAGAACCTGATCGGGGCCGGCTGCATGGAGCCGAACGACGCCGGGCTGAGCCGCTTCGGCGAACGGTTCGTGGCGAGGTGCGACGAGCTGAGCATCGTGGTCGACACCTCGCACTGCGGGCGGCAGACGACCCTCGACGCCTGCGCCGCGTCCGGACGCCCCGTGGTGGCCACCCACACGGGCGCCAAAGCCGTGTTCGACCACGCCCGCTGCAAGAGCGACTCCGAGATCCGCGCCATCGCCGGCACGGGCGGCGTGATCGGCGTCTTCGCCATGCCGTGGTTCGTGGCGCCCGACCCGGACGACACCACCCTCGACCACGTGCTCGACCACGTGGACCACATGGTGGACCTGGTGGGGGTCGACAGCGTGGGGATAGGCACCGACTGGCCCATGCCACAGACGCGCTGGATGGCCCTCGCATTCAAGCGCCTCGTTGCGCCCACCATCGGCTTCGCGCCGGGCGACGGCCCCTCCACCGAGTGGATCCACGGCATGAAGGACTACCGCGAGTTCGGCAACCTGACTGCAGGGCTCGTGGCCCGGGGCTACCCCGACGACGCGGTCAGGAAGATCATCGGCGGCAACTGGCTCCGCGTCCTGAGGGAGGTGTGCGGCTGATGGGCGGCGCCACCGCCCGCGCCAGGGCGCCCACGCCCCGAAGGACGCGGCCGCCATGACAGCCCCCGCCCCGGCAGAACGAGACGACGAGACCCCTCCCCTGCTCCACGGAAGGATCAACCCGACTATGATCAAGAGAACCCCCAAGACCGACCAGACCCACGAGGCACGCGCAGCAGGGCGGCGCAAGGCGCCGCGCTACCTGCTCGCGGCGCTGCTGACGCTCCTGTTCGGGGTCGGCGCCGCCAACGCCCAGGGCGCAACGCCCACGGAACTCGTGGTGGCCGTCTCCGCCATCGGCAACACCCTAGACACCTCGGTGGCCAACTTCACCAACACCACCATCGCCATGAGCCACGTGTACGACCGCATCATCAACTTCGACGAGAACTTCGAGTTCGTGCCGGGCGTGGCAGCGAGCTGGGAGTGGGTCGACTCGACCACCTTCAAGGTCACGCTGGGGAGCGGCTTCGTGTTCCATAACGGCGCGCCGCTGACTGCCGAGGACGTCGTGTACTCGGTGGAGCGGCTGCGGGACATCCCCCGCATGGCGTCGGTGATGGGCAACATCGCCAGCACGGTAGCCACCGGGCCGGACGAGGTGACCATCACGCTGGTCGAGCCGAACAGCTCGACCATCCGCGAGCTCCTGGCCGACGCGCAGGTGCTGAACGCCGCTTACGCGACCACCCCGGGCGTCGACTACGCCAACGAGCCCATCGGCACCGGGCCGTACGTTGTGCGCAACTTCGTGCAGGGCGACCGGCTGGAGCTCGAGGCGTGGGCCGACTACCCGTTCGGCGTGGCCGCCATCCCCCGCATCACGTTCAGGACCATCGCCGAGGACGCCAACCGCTACATCGCCGCCGAGACGGGCGAGGCGCAGTTCGCCGTCATCAGCTACCACGACCTGGCGCGCGCCCAGGCCAACGCGCGGCTGAACGTCATCCAGCAGCGCACCACCAACACGGCCTTCATCTCGATGAACACGCAGAAGGCGCCGTTCGACAACACCAACGTGCGGTTGGCCATGGCCTACGCCACCGACAAGGAGGGGCTGGCCACCGTGCAGGGCGGCTCGACCGTCATCGACAGCATGACCCCCACCATGTTCGTCACGTACTACTCCGCGCCGGGAGTGCCCACCTTCGACCTCGAGAAGGCGCGTCAGCTGCTGGCGGACGAGGGCTACGGGCCTTCCAACCCGCTCAGGTTCGAGATGTGGACCTACGGCGCCAACACCGTGGTGGCCGAGACGTTCCAGGCGCTCCTCAGCGCCATCGGGGTGGAGATGAGCATCCGCAACCTCGAGTTCGGGGTGTTCCTCGACGGCATGGCGCGCGGCGAGTACCAGATGCTCTCGGGCTCCTGGAACAACATCACCGGCAACCCGCTCTCCGCCCTGGAGAACTACTGGAGCGGCAGCTTCGGCTCGCAGAACATCTCCTTCTTCGAGAACGCCCGCGCCGACGAGCTGTACGAGATCGCCAGCACCACGGTCGACGAGTCCGTGTTGATCGACGCGGCCCGCGAGGTCCAGGAGATCGCCGCCGCGCAGATGCCCATCATCCCGACCTTCAGCACCCTCGCCATGTACGCGTTCGACGCACGACTCGTGGGCGTGGAGACGTTCCCCAGCGCCCTGTACTCCTTCCGCAACGCCCGTTTCGAGTGACACGAGGGGGCGCCGCGCCGATTGACCATGCCGGCGCGGCGCCCCGGGACCAGGCGACCGTGACGAGGGGGCCATGACCACCTACGTGCTGCAGCGCCTGCTGCACATAGTTCCCGTGCTCCTCGCGACCACGCTGCTCGTGTTCGCGCTGCTGTCGTTGAGCCCCAGCGACCCCGCGCAGCTCATCCTCGGCATGGGCGCCAAGCCCGAGGAGCTGGCCATGCTCCGCGAACAGCTCGGGCTCGACGACCCGCTGCTCGTCAGGTACGTCAACTACCTGGGCGGCGCGGTGCAGGGCGACTTCGGCGTGTCTTACTCGACGAAGCGGCCCGTGTTCGAGATGATCGGCGTGCGGCTCCCCAACACCCTCATCCTGGCGTTCGGGTCGTTGATGCTCATCCTGCTGGTAGCCGTGCCGCTCGGCGTGGCGCTGGCCGTGCGCCAGAACAGCCTCTTCGACAACGTCATGCGGGTCCTCACGCTCGTCACGGCGGCCATGCCCGGGTTCTGGCTGGGCCTAATGCTGATCCTGCTCTTCTCCGTGAGGCTCGGCTGGCTACCCTCGAGCGGCCTCGCCGACGTGCGCTCGGCCATCATGCCGCTCATCTGCCTGTCGGTCGCCGGTTGGACGGTCACGTCGCGCCTCACGCGGGCGTCCATGCTCGACGTGATCAGTCAGGACTACATCCGCACCGCTCGCGCGAAGGGACTGCCGCAGACGGTGGTGATGCGCAAGCACGCGCTGCGCAACGCCCTCCTACCCGTGGTCACGTCCGTCGGTCTCCTCATCGGCCAATCGGTGGGCGGCGCGGTGGTGATCGAGATCCTCTTCGGCATCAACGGCATCGGCAAGATGATGGTCGACGCGGTGCGGCAGCAGGACGTGCCCACCATCATGGGCGGTGTGCTCATCGCCGCCGTGGTCATAGCGGTGGCCAACCTGCTCACCGATCTCTCCTACGCGGTCATAGACCCTCGCCTCGAGTCAATGTTCCGGCCGGGCTCATGAGCGTGGCGGCGCAAGCGCCCGGCCCGGCGCGGCCCCCGCGGACTCTCTCGCGGAGCCCGCTCCAAACGGCGTGGCGTCGGCTCAGCCGGAACCGGACCGCCGTCGCCGGCACGCTGCTGCTGGCGCTCATCCTGGCGGCGTGCCTCAGCGCGCCGCTCTTCTTCGACTACCAGCGCGACGTGGTGGGCGTGTCCATCGCGCAGCGCCTGCAGTTCCCCGCCGAGGGCAAACCGCTCGGCACCGACGAGCTGGGCCGCAACCTGCTGGCGCGCATCCTGTGGGGCGGGCGCATATCGCTGAAGATCGGCATAGGCTCGGTGGTGCTCGCCGGTCTGGCGGCCACGTTCATTGGCACCGTGGCGGCGTACTACGGCGGCCGCACCGACAGCATCCTCATGCGCGCCCTGGACGTGCTGCTCGCCATCCCCGCCATGCTGCTGATGATCACGTTCGTGACCATCATGGCGCCCACCCAGACGAACCTCATGCTCGCCATCGGGCTCAGCTTCGTGCCGGGAATGGCGCGGTTGGTGCGGGCGCAGGTCCTGTCGGTCAAGGACCTCGAGTACGTGTCCGCCGCGCGGGCGCAGGGCGCGGGCGACGCGCGAGTGCTGCTCCTCCACGTACTGCCCAACGCCATCGGGCCCGTGATAGCCAGCTTCGTCATGTACATCCCCGGTGGCATCATGACCATCAGCGGGCTGGGTTTCATCGGCCTCGGGGTGCAGCCGCCCGACCCGGAATGGGGCGCCATGCTGGCCAGCGGCCGCGCCTTCATCCGCGACGCCTGGCACATCACCACGCTGCCCGGCGCCGCCATCGTCGTCACGATCATCGCGCTCACGCTCGTCGGCGACGGCCTACGCGACGCGATCGACTCGCGCATGTCGCAACACTGAACCCCGCGCCGCCCGCGGCGGCACCGTGGCCTCGTGGCCGGTCAGGCCGCGGGACCGGCGTCGCGCACTAGGAGAGAGCCAGCATGACAACCGACCAGCAGAACAGCCTCACGTTCAACCACTACCGCTCGGGCGTGTACGAGGGCCGGTTCGTGTTCGGCGAGGAGCGCCTCCTCTGGCTGGGCGTCGACCCGCAGACGCGCATGCAACTGAAGCGCATCCCGTTCGACAAGGCCATGAAGGAGTCGCTCTTCGACCTGCCGGCCCTGCACGCCGGCCTGGCCGGCTTCCTGGCCGCCGACTGGAGTGGCGACACGGTGGTGCTCGAGGACGGCGCCCGCTACAACCGCTACCGCGAGTACCCCGGCACCGTGGACGGCGCGGCAGCCACGGGCGTGCTGTGGGCCCGGCGCGGCGAGCCGCCCATCATGGACGTGGTGACGGTGGAGGGCCGCGTGGTGGCGTTCGTGATGCCGGGCCGCATCTCCAGCGAGCTGTTGGTGCTCGGGGGTCACGAGAACATAACGCCGTTCGTCAAGTACCAAGATCCGCTGCTTTCCAAGGCGGAGTACGGCATCAGGCCGCTGGGCAACGTGGCCGTCCGCACCCGCGACGGCACGGACCTGGCCACCGAGGTCTTCCTTCCCGCGGGCGGCAGTCCCGGCCAGCGCTTCCCGACCATCGTGGTGCGCACCTGCTACGGCAAGGCCCGCGACCTGCCCCGCTGCACGCACTGGGTGAACCGCGGGTACGCCTTCGTGATCCAGGACGTGCGGGGCCGGTCGGATTCGGACGGGGAGCTCGTGCCCTTCTACCACGAGCGCGAGGACGCCCGTGACCTCTTCGATTGGATCGCCCTTCAGGAGTGGAGCGACGGCAACATCGGCATGTGGGGCGCCAGCTACCTCGGCTACACCACCACGGCGGCAGCCACCACCGGCCACCCGAACCTGAAGACCGCCATCAGCGAGGTGAACGTCGGCTCGCCCTTCTACTTCGACACGGTCAGGCGCGGAGGCGCCGTGTGCTCGTGGCCGCTGCTCTCCTGGACGCTCGGGCAGTCGGTGTCGAACCGCACCGACTTCGAGGTGTTCTCGGGCAAGGCGGTGGACCCCGAGAAGGTGGTCCGGATGCGGCCCATAAGGGACATCCCCACGCAGGCCATCGGCAAGCGCTCGGGACCGTGGGACATCTGGGCGGAGCACTACCGGTACGACGAGTTCTGGCGCCACTGCGACAACGGCGAGCACGCCGAGAACATCAAGGTGCCCATGCTCATCCTGTCGGGCTGGCACGACGGCGACGCGCTAGGGGTGCAGGAGACGTGGCGCTTCCTCACCGAGCACGACGTGCCGGGGCGCCGCATCATCATCGGGCCGTGGCCGCACGCCCTGAACGCCTTCCGCGATTGCGGCGAGTTGGCCTACGGTGACGACGCCATCGACTACGACTTCGACACCCGCACCATCCGCTGGTTCGACCGCTACCTGAAGGGCGTGCAGAACGGCGAGGACGAGCAGCCCCGCGCCACCTACTACCTGGGCGGGAAGGACGCCAACGAATGGCGCACGTCGGACGACTGGAGCCCCCGAGATGCCGAGCTGGTGGAGCTCTACCTGAGCAGCGACGGTGACGCCAACTCCATGCACGGCGGCGGCAGGTTGCTCACGGCGCCGGCGCCCGGCGGCGGCTCGGACACGTACGTGTACGACCCGAACAACGTGGCCTCGGGCGACGGCCAGTTCCTCCCGTCGGTGCTCAACGAGCTGCAGTCGCGCCAGGACTATCTCGTGTACGACACCGCGGTGCTCACCGAGGACGTGGCCGTGGCCGGCAACCTCTCGGCGCGCTTCTTCGCCGCCTCCAGCGCCGTTGACACCGACTTCTTCGTGACCGTGTCGGACGTGGACGAACACGGCGTTGCCCGCAAGGTCTCCACGAACGGCGTGCGGGCCGAGTTCAGGAAGTGGCCCGCCGTGGCGTCCGCCCCGCTGACGCCCGGCAGCGTCGAGGAGTATGGGCTCTACCTGCACTTCGCAGGCCACGTGTTCCAGGCCGGGCACCGGATCCGGGTCGACATCTGCTCGGCCGACTACCTGACGTTCTTCCCCAACACGAACACCGGCGTGGACCCCTACGCCGACCCCGCCCCGGTCGTGGCGCGCCAGCATGTGCACCACGGCACGAAGTGGCCGTCGTGCGTGCGGCTGCCGGTGCTGTACGGGAAGGTGCCGTGAGGGCTCACGGAGCGCACCCGCCGGCGCGAGGCATGATGGTCGACGTGAACAAGACGGAAGAGCTACTCGCCTCGCTAGCCGACTGGCGCGGCGGCGTCCTCGCCGAGGTGCGCCGCCTCATCCACGAGGCGGACCCCGACATCGTCGAGGAGACGAAGTGGGTCAAGCCAACCAACCCGCTCGGGGTGCCGACATGGTCGCACGCCGGCATCGTCTGCACCGGCGAGGTCTACAAGGACAAGGTGAAGCTAACGTTCGCTCGCGGCGCGTCCGTTCCCGACCCCGACGGCCTGTTCAACGCGAGCCTCGCCGCGGGCACGCGGCGCGCCATCGACATCCGCGAGGGCGAGGCGCTCGACGCCGCGGCGTTCGAGCGCCTCATGCGAGCGGCGGTGGGCGCGAACCTGGCGGCGAGGTCCGGCTAGCCCGCGCCCCTCTCGGCTACCTCACCGCGCGCACCTGCCGTCCGTGACCACCGGCAGCAGGTTCACGCTCACGTCGTCCTCGAACATCAACTGCCCCCAGGTGTCGTTGTTCGGGCCCTCCGGCATGGTGGTGATGCCCGACTCGGGGTAGTAGAGGACGCCGAGGCAGTTCTGCGCCAGGTTCACCCGCCTGGGGCTCAGCCCCCACGAGACGGTGCGCAGCGGCGTGATGTCGCTCAGCAGGTTGTCCTCCAGGTTCAGGGTGCTGACGCCGCTTAGGTCGGCGATGTGGTGGATGGTCTCCAGCTTGTTCCCGCTCGCGGCCAGGTACGTGAGCGTCATGCCCTCGAGACCCTGGAGCGTGGTCAGTTCGTTATTGGCGACCGACAACACCCTCAGCTTGGGGAACCCCAGCCCCGAGAACGCCGGCAACGAACCGATCCGGTTACCGGTCAACTGGAACTCCTCGAGGGACGGGAGGTCGCTGACGTCCACGGCGGTCAGCGCGTTGTTGGTGGTCCGCAGGTACTTGAGGGCAGGGCTACCGGTCACCGCGGCCAGGCTGCTTACCCCGGTGCCCGTCAGTTGAAGGGACACGAGGCTCGGTAACCCGGTGAGGGGCGCAACGCTCTTCAGGTCGGGGTTACCACGCAGGTAGAGCGTCCGCAGCCTAGACAAGCCCTCGACGCCCTCCAGTGAGGCGAGGCCGGTGCCGTCGAGCATGAGGAGCTCCAGGTCGGGCAGGTTCCGCACGAACGTCGCCGACCTCAGCAGCTTCGACTCGTTCACCGAGAGGCTCGTGATGGTGGGAAGCGTTCCCAAGCGGGTGAACTCGCCGTCCGGCAGCGAGTTCTGCGAGTCGAAGGAGACGTATTCGAGGTTGCGCAGGTGCTCGACGCCTTCCAGCGAGCGCACGTCGCGGTTGTCGCGTAGGTTCAGCTGCGTGACGACGTCCAGGGCCCCGCACAGGATGGGCTGTCCGTCTTCCAGGCCGAGGCGCAGACGGATGAACGACCGGAGATCGGCGTCGGGGAAGGTGACCTCCTCGGCGGGGTCCGTGCAGGCCTCCAGCGGCTCCGGTGGGGGCGGCGGCGCAGGCGTGGTGGGCGGCGTGCCGCAGGCCACCAGCGCCAGGGCGAGCACGACGAAGGGAACGAGCAGGGGCAACTTGCGGCTTCGGGGCACGGACGACCTCCTTGGGGACGATGCGAGTACCTACTGGCGACCCTAGCCGTGCACGCCTTAAGTTCTCCTTAGTCCGCCGCGAGGTCGGGCGCCAGGAAGCAGGCACCCGTGTACAGTCGGGCATGAAGAGGGCAGCGATGTTGGCGGTCCTGGCACCCATGATGGCGCTCCTCACGGGCTGCCCTGGGCTCCCCCTGCCGGATCGGCTCGACTTCGCCACGTCACCGCGGATCTTCCGGGGCGACTACGAGGGCCTGGTCGACACACGCGAGGCACCGTTCCACATGGCGCTGTCGGGCGACGCGTCCACGCTGGCCATCTCCTGGCCAGGCGCCACCGAGGTCTACGACCTACCGTCGCTCGCACTCGCCACGACGATCGACCCGCACACCACCGACGACGCCCTGCTGAGCGGACTGGCCCTGGACCGGACGGGCGCGCTGGTGGCCGGGATCGTGGGGCGGAGGGTGCGCGTGTGGGACGGGCGGGACGGGTCGACGCGGCTGGACTTCGACCCGGGGGCGAGGCTCGGCACCTGCCCGTACTGCGGCCCGCAGAGGCTGGCCCTGGCGCCCGGCGGTCACGTCCTGGCGGTCGCGGGCGACGCGCCGGTGGTGCTCCTAGTCGACCCGCTGACCGGCGCGGTGAACCAGGAACTGGACGTGCGCGGGGAGCAGGCTGGGCTCGTCGCCTTCGACTCGAGCGGCGCTCTGTTGGCCTCGGCCTCGTTCAACGTCGACTCGGGCGGCACCAGCTACTTCCTGCGCGTGTGGGACACGGGGACCCTCGAGTTGACGTTCGAGCAGGAGGGCTCTCTAGGTCACGCGCGCACGCCGCAGTTCGGCTTCAGCGCCGACGGGAGCCGCCTGGCGGTCGGTTCCGATGCCGACGTGCGCCTCTTCGACCTCGCGGGCGGCGCCGCCACGCTGCCCTACCCGGAGCCCGGGAGCTGGTTCAGGGCCCTCAGCCCCGACGGGAGCCTGGTCACCACGGAGGTGCCGGCCGGCCGCTACACGACCATCGAGGTCATCGACGTGAGCACCCGGGAGGCGCTGGCGAGCTTCCCCCACGCGGCCCGCAGCTTCTCCGAGTGGAGTGCCGACGGCAGAGCCACCTCGTGGTCGACACGAAGCTCGTCAGGGCGAGCGACATGACAGTGGCGGCCGACTTGGCGCGCGGCCACCTCTACAGGCTGGTCCTCCGGGCGGAGCCCACCTACGTCGACCCGACCAGGTACGACGTCGCGGGTACGGTCAGCGTCGACGGCGGTGCGGAAGTGGCGTTCACCGGTCGCGTGACGGGTAACGAGACGCAGCGCTACCTGGCGCCTCAGATGCGCCCGCCGCTCCCGGCCACCCTGCGGCTGGAGCTCGCGGACCGCCCGTGGCTGCTCGTCGGGTGGCAGCACGGTCACTCAGGCGGCATCACGGACGAAGAGGCGGCCGCGTGGACCGGTTACATGCGAGAGGACGCGAGCTACGAGGCCCAGCTCGTGTGGAACCAGTTCGACCTCTGGCGCGTACGGTGAGGAAGGCCGCGCCGCGGCGCGGCGCGGCTGGTACCGTGGACGACCATGGCCAAGAAGATACTGGTGGGCCTCAGGTCCGGCGTGCTCGCGGATGAGGACCTCGCCCGCGTGGCCGCGGCCGCGCCCGGTTACGAAGTGGTCGTCGCCCGCGAGCGGTCCGAGCAGGCGGCGGCGCTCGAGGGCGCCGAGATCGCCTTCGGTCCCGTCCCCTTCGACCTCGTGGCCGCGGCCCCGCGGCTCAAGTGGTTCCAGCAGTGGAGCGCCGGCAGTGACTGGCTGAGGCGTCACCCGGAGGTGGTTGCCGGGCCGCTGGTCGTCACCAACGCCTCGGGAGTCCACGCCGTGCCGATCTCCGAGCACATCTTGGCGCTGCTCCTGGCGTTCGCGCGCAACCTCCCGAGGGCGTTCGACAACCAGCGGGAGTCGCGCTGGCCCGGCAAGCCCCCGGCCGTGTTCGAGCTCGCCGGCCGGACCGCGCTGATCGTGGGTCTCGGCGCCATCGGCGCGCGCACCGCGCGGCTGCTCCACGCCCTGGACGTGCGCGTCTTGGGCGTTAGGCGCCACTTGGGCGCGCCGGCGCTGCCCGGGGTCGAGCGCGTCGGAGCGTTGGACGAGCTGTTGCCGCTCGCCGACTTCGTGATCCTCACGGTGCCGCTGACCGCCGCCACGGAGGGCATGGTCGGCGCCGCTCAGCTGGCCAGCATGAAGCCGACCGCCCACATCGTCAACATCGGGCGCGGCCTCACGGTCGACGAGGCCGCGTTGGCCCGAGCGCTGCAGGACGGCACCATCGCCGGGGCGGGCCTCGACGTGTTCGAGGAGGAGCCGTTGCCGGTCGGCTCGCCGCTATGGGGTCTGCCGAACGTGATCGTCACGACGCACTACGCGGGTGCGACGCCCGCCTACGCCGACCGCGCCTTCGACATCTTCGTGGCCAACCTACGGCGTTACCTACGGGGCGAGCCGCTGGAGAACGTGGTGGACAAGACGGCCGGGTACTGAGACGCGTCCCGGGCCGGCGCGTCTCCCGGCCGCCGGGCGCGCCACGCTTGGCCCCGGTGGGCTAGCCTATGGCTCGACTCCAAGGGAGGTGGCGTGGCCCACACTCACGACATCACTGCCGGCCCCGCCTTGGCGGACGAACTCCGGATCGCCCGCGCGGTGCTCGACGTCCCCGCCGCGCTGCCACTGGACCTGCCGCCCGAGGACCTGTTGCGCGAGGCGGCCGCCACGCTGGAGCGTCTGCTCGGGTGCCGGACCACGCTAGGGTGGGCCGACGGTGCGCCGGCCCTGTCCGAGGCGGCGCAGGACGGTCACGTGGTCCTCGAACTGAGGCACCAGGACGCGCCGTTCGCGGCGCTGGAGCTCGCGTTCGAGGAGCCACCGCGGCCCGCGCTCGCCTGGGCGCTCTCGCACCTGGCGCAGGACCTCACCAACGTCATCGACGTGACCACCAGCAGGCGGCTGAGGGACACCCTCACGGAGTTGCGCGACGCCATGTACGCCGAGCGAGACCTCGGCGCGTTCGTTGCCAACGCGGTCGCGCTGGCGGCGCGCTTCACGAGGGCCGACTCGGCGATGCTGCTGCTCAGCGGCCGCCACGGCCCCGAGCCCTTGGCTGCGCTCGGGGAATGGAACCAGGAACCGTCGGCGGTGGCGCGGAGGCGAGAGATCGCGGTGCATGCAGCGCGGGACGCGGGCCCGGCGCGGCACGAGGGGGGCCTGGTCTCGGTCCCGATCGCGTCCAGCCCGCCCGCCAGGTGCGTGCTGCTCCTCTGCTTCAGGAGCGGCCGGGAGGTACACACCGGCTCGCTGCCCACGCTGGCCGAGCTCGCGAACGTGGCGGCGCCCTTCGTCGACTCCCTGTGGCGCGACACGGTCCTCACGAGGCTGCTCGAACTCAACAACGCCTCCGAGGAGACCTCGACCACGGAGATGTACGGACGCGTGCTCCGCACCGCCCTCCAGCTGGTGCCGGGCGCGGACTGCGGTACCCTCCTCACCCGCACCGACCCGGACTCGCCGTTCGAGTACAAGGCGGCCGAGGGGTTCGACCTGGCCAAGCTGCAGGAACGACCTGTGACGGAGGAGGCAGCGATCGCCTGGTACGGGGCCGACGAGGCGGGTTGGCGCCAGGGGCTGCCCCGCATCCTGCACCGCGACGAGGCCGACATCGTGCAGCTCGGAGCCGCCAGCACGCCGGGGACCGACCCCGACGTCATGAGCTACCACCTCATCAAGTCCACCCTGTGCCTGCCGGTGCTGCGTGACGGCAATGTGATGGCCGTCCTCAACCTCGACGACCTGCACGCGGGGAGCGGGCTGGCGCGCGACTCGGCCCAGCTGGCCTACCTCTTCGGCGCGCCCCTCGCGAGCCTCCTGCGCCGCCAGCAGACCCGCGACGTCCTTAGGCGCGCGGCGCACACGGACGAACTGACCGGCTTGGCCAACCGGCGCGCGTTCGACGAGGCCCTGCGCCGCGAGATCACGCGCGCGGAGCGTGGCGGGGTGGGGCCCAGCGTGCTCCTAATGGACCTCCAGGAGTTCAAGGCCGTGAACGACCGGTACGGCCATGCCAAGGGCGACGAGGTGCTCGGGCAGGTGGCGGCCGTGCTGCGCCAGAGCCTGCGCGCCATCGACATGGCCGCCCGCCGTGGCGGCGACGAGTTCCTTGGCCTGCTCGTCGACACGCCGGCGGTCGACGCGGCCCGCGTCAAGGCCCGGGTGCAACACCTGGTGTCGGAGATCAGCACCGAGGTGGGAGCGCTTCACATCAACATCGGCGTGGCGAGCTGCGAGCTCGACGGCCGCGACGCCGACGGGCTCCTGCGCCTGGCCGACTCGAGGATGTACGAGGAGAAGCGCGCCGCGCGGAGCGGCTGAGGCCCGGCTAGCGCCGCACCTGGGTGCTGGGCAGGAAGACCACGAACAGGCCCACGGCCGGCAGCCAGCCGCACAGCTGGTAGACGAACGTTATGCCGTGGGTGTCGGCCAGGCCGCCCAGGAGCGCCGCGGCTACGCCGGCCGCACCGAACGACAGGCCGTAGAGCAGGCCCGACACCATGCCGACGCCACGCGGCAGCAGCTCCTGGGCGTACACCACGATCGCCGGGAACGCCGAGGCCATGATCACCCCTATGACGGCAGTGAGGATCACCGTCCAGTGCAGGTTCACCCACGGGAGCAGCAGCGTGAACGGCAGCGCCCCGAGGACGCTTCCCCACAGTACGAGCTTGCGGCCGAAGCGGTCCCCGAGCGGTCCGCCGATCAGGGTGCCGACCACCACGGCCGCCATGTAGACGAAGAGCAGCAGCTGGGAGTCGCGTATCGACACCCCGAAGCGCTCGATCAGGAAGAACGTGTAGTAGCTGCCCAGCGCAGCGCCGTACACGGCCTTGGAGAACGTGAGGACGACCAGGATCAGTATGGACAGGGTCACGCGCCAATGAGCGGCGCCGCCGAGGACGGCCGGCCTACGGAACTGCAGGTTGGCCACGTGCCCGCGGTACCAGTTGCCGACCTTGAATAGCACCCACATGGCCAGCACTGCGATCAGGGAGAACCAACCGATGCTCCCCTGGCCAAGGCGCAGCACCACGAAGGCGGCCAGGATCGGCCCCAGGGCCGAACCGAAGTTGCCGCCGACCTGGAACACCGACTGCGCGAAGCCGGGCCGCAACCCGGCGGCCATGCGGGCCACGCGCGACGCCTCGGGATGGAACACGGCGGAGCCGAGGCCGATGAGGGCCGCCGCTCCGACCAGGACCGGGAACCTCGTCGCGACCGCGAGGAGCAGCAGACCGAGCAGGGTGGAACCCATGCCCACGGCCATCGAGTACGGCAGCGGCCGGCGGTCTGCGAGTATGCCGACCACGGGCTGCAGGAGCGACGCGGTGAACTGGAACGTGAGGGTGAGGAGCCCGACCTGCGTGAAGGTCAACCCGTAATCGTCCTTCAGCATCGGGTAGATGGCGGGCAGCAGCGCCTGCATCAGGTCGTTCAGGAAGTGCGAGAAGCTGATGGCGACGATGACGCCCATCGCCGTGGCGCTGACCGCGTCGGGCGTGGTCACCGCGCGTTGGGTGGGGCTCCCTTCGCCCGACTGTCGCCCTGGTCTCACCCGGCTGAGCCTATCGCGTCCACCTCGTCCGCGGTGAGGGTGAGGTCCGCGGCTAGTACGTTCTCGCGCAGGTGCGCCGGCTTGGAGGTGCCCGGGATCGGCAGGATCACGGGGCTCTTCTGCAGCAGCCAGGCGATGGCCACCTGCGAGGGCGTGACGCCGTGGCTGCGGGCCGCCTCGGCGAGCGGCGAGCCAGCACGCGCCAACCTGCCGGCCGCCAGCGGGTACCAGGGGATGAAGCCAACGCCGTTCGCCTCGCAGTAGGAGAGCACGTCCTCATGGGCGCGGTGGGAGGCGCTGTAGCGGTTCTGCACGGTGGCCACCGGGAACACCCGGTTAGCCGCCTCGATCTCCTCGACGCTCACCTCGCTGAGGCCCGCGAAGCGGATCCAGCCGTCGTCGAGCATCTGCTTGATGGCGCCGAACTGCTCGTCGCGCGGCACCCGCTTGTCGATGCGGTGCAGTTGCCACAGCGTGATCTGCTCCAGGCCGAGCAGCCGCATGCTCATCTGCACCTGCTGGATCAGGTACTCGGGCCTCCCGAGCGGCACCCATCGGTCTGGTCCGGGCCGGACCTGGCCCGCCTTCGTGGCGATCACGAGCCCGTCAGGGTACGGGTGGAGCGCCTCGCGGATCATCGGTTCCGACACGAGGGGTCCGTACGAGTCGGCGGTGTCGATGAGGTTCACGCCGAGCTGGGTGGTGAGGCGCAGGGTGGCGAGGCACTCGTCGCGGTCTGCGGGCTCGCCCCAGATCCCGGCGCCGGTGACGCGCATGGCGCCGAAGCCGAGCCGGTTCACCTGCACCTCACCGCCCAAGCGGAACGTTCCGGCCCGGCCGGCGTCTGGCGTGTTCATCTAGCCTACCTCCACGCGCCACACCATAAGGGAGGCGCGTCCGGCGCCGCCGCCCCGGGTGAACCCGCACGGTCCGGCGCCGGGACTCAGAAGAGGGTCACCCTGCTCGGGCCGTCGACGGCCTCCGCGGAGAACGTCTGGACCTTGAAGGGAGCCACCGGGGCGAGCTCGATGAGAAGCTCGAGGCGCCCGAACTCCGCCGGGACCCGCCACCTCGCCCGGCACGGCCACTCGAACTCGGGCGGGGCGTCCGGGGCGCCGCCGCGCACAGGGCCGAGTGCGACCAGGGCCTCCTTGAGTCGCTCGACGCGGTCGACGAGGGGGAAGTCGAGCTCGAAGTTGTCTGCGAACAGGTGGGCGTGGCGCCGCGCGAGCTCCGCCGGGTCGGCTTCCCCCGCCTCCGCCACCAGCGTGTTCAGGGCTTCGAGGGCGGCCGCCGTCTCCGGCCACGGCTCGGCCACCTCCACTGGTCGCTCGAGGTCCAGCATGAGCCGAAGCATGACCTTGCGGGCGAGGCTCGGCGCGCCGGAGTGGCTGCCGTTGGCGGACGCTAGGACCGCGTACCCGGACGGCTGGTGCCAGCACATGTAGGCGGTGAAGCCAGGGTAGCCACCCGCGTGCGAAACGAGGGTGCCGTGCCGCTCGTAGGTCTCGACCCTGAACCCGTGGCCGTAGCCGGTCGTGACGAGGCCCGAGAGCGGCGCCTCGGCCGGGGCGGTGGCGATGCGGCGGATGGGCTGCTGCGACTCCAGCAGGTCGGCCGCCGTGAAGGCCGCGCCGGCAGGCGGGTCCGGCCTGACGTGGAGATCGGCCCACCTGGCCAGGTCGCGGACGCTCGAGTAGAGGCCTCCGATCGGCGAGAAGGCCCCGGGCGGGGTGGGCGTCAGGGGGCTCCACCCACCGGGCGCGCCGGGGAGCATGGACGCCCGGTGGTAGCCGGGCGCCACGGCGACTAGCTCGTCGGCGGAGAAGGCCGTGCCGACGAGGCCCAACGGTCTCACGATCTCCTCCATGACGTAGTCGCGGTACGACCGCCCGCTCGCGCGCGTGATGATCTCGCCCAACAGCGCGTACCCCAGGTTCGAGTACTCGTAGGCGCTGCCGGGCGGGAACATGAGCCGCAGGCCGCTCCTCATCCAGGCGCTCAACTGCTCGCGGCTGGTGGCCTCCTGCCTGTCGCCCCAAGGGTTGTCGGTGGCCAACCCGCCCGACATGGACATGAGGTGACGGACGCGCAGGCTGGGCCAACCCCGCGGCGCGTCGATCACCGCCTCCGGCAGGTGGTTCTGGACCTCGTCGTCCAGGCCGAGCCTGCCCGCCCGCCGCAGGGCGAGCAGAGCGAGGGCCGTGAAGCTCTTGGTGCACGACGCCACCCGGAACGAGGTGGACTCGTCGTAGGGGTCCGGCCCCCAGGCGAGTGACCGTAGCACCGCCCCGTCGCGGGCCACCGCGACGATGCCGCTGCGACTGGAGTTCGTGCTCGCGTGTTCCGCGACGGCCGGCGCCAGGTCGAGTGGTACATCCAACATGGGCGGCAGCATAATCCTCAGCGGCGCAGGCTCGCCTCGCCCCGGGCGGTCGCTGCGCGCCTCAGTCGGCGCTGCCCTCCAGGAGCGCCAGCAGCTCCTCGTGGATGAGCCCGTTGCTCGCGACCACGTACGGGTGGTCGATGCGGTAGTCGGCTCCGGCCTCGTCGGTCACGCTGCCCCCGGCCTCGCGCACGATGAGCACGCCGGCGGCCACGTCCCACGGGTTGAGCGTCAGCTCCCAGAAGGCGTCGGCGTTGCCGCTGGCGACCGTGCACAGGTCGAGCGCGCCGGCGCCGGCGCGCCTGACCGCCCGCGTCTTGCGGAGGGCGCGCGCGAACTTCGCCTCGTTGGCGCTGATGTCGGCCTCCACCGCGTTGAAGCCGGTCGATACCACCGCCTGGTCCAGCGCGCGGGTGCCGCTGACCCGGATGGGCGCCCCGTTGACGCGCGCGCCCTGGCCCCTGACGGCCGTGAAGAGCCGGTCGCGGACGCTGTCGAGCACCACGCCGACCTCGACCGTCCCCTCGATCTCCAGCGCCACTGAGACGCAGTAGAACGGGAAACCGCTCGCGTAGTTGGTGGTGCCGTCGAGCGGATCGACGACCCAGCGGTGGGTGGCATCGGCTCTTCCGTGGGCGCCGCCCTCCTCGCCCAGGACCGCGTGGTCCGGGAAGGCGCTGGTGAGGATCTCGCGGATGCGGGCCTCGCTGAGCTTGTCCACCTTGGTGACGATGTCCGCGTAGTTAGCCTTGGTGTCAACCTGCTTGTCCCGGTCGGCGGCGTGGAAGCGGTGGATGGCGGCGGCCGCGCGGGCAGCCTCGATGGCGACGTCGAGGAACTCGGTCATGACGGCCATCATAGGCCCGCTCGGTGCGTCCCCTCTGCCGGACGCACGGGCGGGGCCACTCGCGCGGTGACCGCTGCACCTTGAGGGTCCTCGGCGCCGCGTATCCTCTCGCCACGCAACTGCCCGGAGTCGCTATCAGTCGTTGGAACCGCGTGCCCACACGGCCCCCAGCCGGAGCGGGGTCGGTCTGGTCACCTCGGCGACCAGGTCACGCGTGAACGCTTTCCGGCGTTTCCTCGAGGCGTCCTCCGGCGAGAACACGGAGCGGGCGGCGGCGTTCAGCGACGCCGTGTTCGCCATCGCGATGACCCTCCTCGCGCTGGAGATCCGGGTCCCGGATGTGCCTGCCGACCGGCTGGCTCCTGCCCTGCTCGGCCAGTGGATCGACGTGGCGGCCTACGCCCTGTCGTTCTTCGTCGTGGGCGCTTACTGGCTGGGGCACCACCGACTATTCAACCTGCTCGGCCGCTACACCTCGGGCCTGCTGCGTCTCAACCTGGTGGTGCTCATGTTGGTCGGTCTGACCGGCTACGCCACGGCGCTGCTTGTTGAGTACGGCAACCACGCTCCGGCGGTCGTCACGTACGCAGGGCTGGTCGCCGCGATAGGCCTCTGCCAGACGGGGATGTGGTGGTACGCCAGAGCGAACCGGCTCCTCGCCGACGGGGTCGACAGGCGGTTGTTCCGCTACGTGGTGCGGCGGAACCTGGTGACGCCCGTGGTCTTCGGCGTGTCTATCCCGCTGGCGTTCCTTGACCCCGACCTCGCCAAGTACAGCTGGGTGATGGTGGCGGTTCTCGACGTGGCTCTGATGGTGGGAGCGCGCTCGAGTGGGAAGAGATCGCAAGACCGGCCGAACCTGGAGGCGTGAATGATCAAGTACCGCGGTCTCAGTCTGTTCTTCGTGCTGGCGTTCCTGTTGCCGTGGGCCGTCTGGGGCACGACCATCGCCGAACAGAAGGGCGTCATCTCCTGGCACGTCCCCAGCGCCCTGGCGTTCTGGCTGGGCCTTACGGCGGCCACCTTCGGCGCGGCCGCGCTCAGCGGCGGCTGGCCCGCGGTGAGGGACGTGCTCCTGCGCATGGTCCGCGCGCGCGTTGGCTGGCACTGGTACGCGCTGGCGCTCCTGTTCACGCCGGCCCTGGCCGTCGTGGCGACCCTGGTCGTGCGGTTGATCGGTGGCGCCGCCCCGGTGGGTGCCGACGTCCAGGCGGCGACGCTTCCCGGCGTGTTCGCCTTCAACCTGTGGCTCTTCCTGCTCACCGAGGAGGCCGCCTGGCGCGGGTTCGCGCTGCCACGCCTGCAGACCAGGATGTCGCCGCTGGGAGCGGCGCTCGTTCTGGGCCTCATCTGGGGTGTGTGGCACCTGCCGCTCTTCCTCACGGAGGGCACGTTCCAGGCGGGCCTCCCCTTCCTGGGCTTCATGGTCTCCATCCTGGCCACGTCCGTGACAGTGTCGTGGCTCTTCAACCGCGCCCGGGGCAGCGTGCTGGTGGCGGCCGTCTTCCACGCGGCGACCGACGTGACCATCGCCTACACAGGCGTGATGGGCTCGACCACCGTCTTCTGGGTGTTCGTCCTGGCCCAGTGCTTGCTGGCGGCGGTGCTCGCCACCGGGATGCTCGCCCCGGTCCCGAGCAGCGGGCCGCTCGTGTACGAGCCCGTGGGCTGACCCGGAGGTACCGCGGGTCGGCCCGGCGGCGGCCGTGGACGGAGCGCGCTAGTGGCTGGCGCGGGCCGCGCTCACCTGGCGGTCCAGCCGAGGTCGATGCTGTGGACGCTGCCTGTGACGCCCCAGGCCGACTCGGAGGCGAGGTAGGCCACGAGAGCGGCCACGTCCTCCGGCTCCAACAGGCGCTTCACGGCCACGTTCTCGAGGAACACCTTGGCCTCCACCTCTTCCGGGGCGATGCCGCGGGTGCGGGCCTGGTCCGCCACCTGGGCGGCCACGAGGGCCGTGCGCACGTAGGCGGGCGCCACGACGTTGGCCGTGATCCCGGCCGCGCCGCCCTCGAGGGCGGCCACCTTGGCCAGCCCGACCAGACCGTGCTTGGCCGCCACGTACGCGCCCTTGAACGGGCTGGCGGTGAGGCTGTGGGCGCTACCCATGTAGACGATGCGGCCGTGCCCGCTGCGCGCCAGCGCGTCCCAGGCGTACTTGGTGAGGAGGAACGGACCCGTGAGCATCAGGGCCAGCATGTCGTCCCAGGTCTCCTCCGGGAACGAGGCGAGTGGCTCTATGTGCTGGTAACCGGCGTTGGCCACGAGCACGTCCAGGCCACCGGCCACCTCCAGCGTGTCGGCCACAGCCGCCCGACAGCCTCCCTGGGTCGACACGTCGGCCACCACGTGCCGGCAGCCGAGTTCGCGCGCGGCCGCCTCAGCGGCGCGGCCGTCGCGGTCCGCGATCACGACGGTCATGCCGCCTTCCTGGAGCCGGGCGGCGCAGGCCTTCCCTATCCCGCTCGCTCCGCCCGTGACGAGTGCAACGCGTGTGGTCATGGGTGGAAGTCTAAGGCGCCCGGCGCGCGTTGGGGGTGCGGTCCGGGCGGCTGCGCCGAGACGCATTTGATAACACGCCCAGCGGGACCGTCCGTTGGGTGTCAGCCGCCCGCCAGCTCCGTCAGCACCGCGACCAGCACGTCCGCCGCCAGCAGGTACTCACCGAGGGGCAGCCGCTCCTCGGGCGTGTGATCCAGGCTCGAGTCGCCCGGCCCGTAGGCGACGATGGGCACGTCCCAGTGGGGCGCGACCACGTTCATGTCCGACGTGCCCGACTTGAGGGTGGGCGTGGGCCTGCCCTCGCAGGCACGGATGGCGACGCGGAACGCCCGCGCGAGGTCGGAGTGGTTGGTGGAGCGGTGGGCGTTCGTGGCGCCCGTGAACTCGGCCAGCACGCCCGACGGCGCCAGCAGCCGCTCAAGGGCCCGGATGAGGGCGGCGCCGTCCCAGCGGGGCGGGAGCCGCAGCGCCGCCTCGGCCTCGCACCACTCCGTCAGCCCGTCGTTGCCGGACCGCACGCCGAGCAGCGTGACCTGCAGCCGCTCGAACATGCCGCCGGCCCGGCCGGCCGCCGTGGCCTCCGCGGCCAGGTTGTCGGCCCTCACCCACTCGCGGAGCAGGGCGTAGGCGTCGAGCACGTCCTCCGCGGCGGTCGGCTCCTCGCGCGACGAGTGAGCCGTGGCGCGGCGCGCCACGAGGCGCACCCCGAGGCGGCCCTTGTAGCCCAGCGTGTACCGCTCCCAGCCGCTGGGCTCGCCCACGATGACCAGGTGGGGCGCGGACAGGCTGGCCACCGCGTGGCGGGCGCCGCGGCTGCTGGGCGCCTCCTCCTCCACCGCCCCCACGAACGTGAAGGTCAGCTTGTCCCATACGGTCTCGGGAGCACGCGTGGCGGCCACGAGCGCGGCACACAGGCTCCCCTTGGCATCGACCGCGCCGCGGCCGTGCAGCACGCCGTCGCTGACCTGCACGGGGATGGTGCCCGGCACCGTGTCCATGTGCCCGAGGAAGGTGACCCGCAGGGGGCCCGCGCCCCACGTGGCCACGGCGTTGCCCGCCTCGTCCACCCGGGCGCT
The DNA here is from genome assembly GCA_964398765.1 of uncultured bacterium. GTDB lineage: Bacteria > Deinococcota > Deinococci > Deinococcales > Trueperaceae > JAAYYF01. Next base: position 34,287 of record CAYNNL010000005.1, read on the forward strand.
GGCGCCACCCCGGCGGGCCCACGCCACCAACAGCTCGGCCACGGCGCCCTCGCCGCCCGACAGGCTGGGAGTGGCGACCGCGCTGCGCAGGAGCTCGACGGCCTCGGGGTCGGTCAGCGCCCCGGACGGGCCCGCCACCGCGCCGGGCTGGCGAGCGGCCGCCACGACGGCGGTCACGAGGCCAGCTCCGCCGCCACGGCGGCCACCGCCCGGTCCACCTCGGCCGCGCTCACGGTCAGCGGGGGGAGGAACCTGATGACCGTGGCGCCGGCCAGCACGGTGAGGAGACCGCGTCGCCGCAGGCCGGCCGCCACGGGAGCGGCCTTCTCCCGCAGCTCGAGGCCGACCATCAGGCCCCGCCCCCGCACCTCGCGCACGCGCGGGCTCTCCAGGGCGCGCAGCCCGCTCATCAGCCTCTCCCCCATGGCGGCGGCGGTAGACATCAGGTCACGCTCCTCGATCTCGTCCAGCACGGCCAGCCCCGCGGCGCAGGCCAGCGGGTTGCCCCCGAAGGTGGAGCCGTGGCCGCCCCGCGGCATGGCGGCGGCGACCGCACCCGTCATCAGGGTGGCGCCGATGGGCACGCCGCCGGCGAGGCCCTTGGCCAGCGTGACGATGTCGGGCGTCACGCCGGCGGCCCGCGACGCGAGGAAGGCGCCCGTCCGGCCCACGCCGCACTGGACCTCGTCGCAGACGAGGAGGGCGCCGCGCTCGGCCGTGAGCCGCCGCGCCAGCTCCAGGTAGCCCGCCGGTGCCGGGTGGACGCCGCCCTCGCCCTGGACGGGCTCGACCACGAAGGCCGCCGTCCGGTCGTCGATGGCCGCCTCTAGGGCCTGGGCGTCGCCGAAGCTCACCCATTCGACCTCGCCGGGGAGCGGGCCGAACGGCTGGCGGTAGGCCGGCTCCCAGGTGACGGCCAGGGCGCCGAGGGTGCGACCCGCGAAGCCGCGCTTGGCGGCCACCACCCGCGACCGGCCCGTGGCGGCGCGCGCCCACTTGAGGGCCGCCTCGTTGGCCTCGCTGCCCGAGTTGGAGAGGAAGACGCGCTCCAACGGCGCCCCCGCGAGGCCGCAGAGGCGTTCCAGGAACGCGGCCCTCACGTCGTTCGCCTGGCTCTGCGGGCAGACGATGAGGCGCTCGGCTTGGCGCGCGACGGCAGCGGCGAGGCGGGGGTTGGCGTGACCCACGCTGGCGACGCCGATGCCGGCCATGAAGTCGAGGTACTCGCGCCCGTCCTCGTCGAAGAGCGAGACGCCCCGCCCCCTCACGAAGGCAGTGGTCTGAGCGTAGAGGCCAGGAGCGTGGCGCGCCTCCCGCTCGAGCACGGAGCCCGCCGCCGCGCCCGCTGCTCCGCCGGCCGCGGTCGACCCCGCCCCGGACCCGCCCGCCGGCAGCGTCACGCCGCCACCACCGTGCCGCGGCCCTCCAGCGCGCGCCGCACCGGCTGGGTCACGCGCGCGTCTCCCAGCACCACGCGGCCCACCCCGCCCTCCACGGCGGCCACGGCGCCCATGACCTTCTTCTTCATGCGGCCCTGCGCCACCGCCATCGCCTCCTCGCTGTGAGCCGCGCTCACGCGCTCGACCAGCGTCGCCTCGTCGGGGAACTCGCGCAGCAGGCCCGGCACGTTCGATAGGAGCACCAGCGCCTCCGCCCCGAGCGCCACGGCCACGGCCCCGGCGGCCCTGTCGCCGTCGACGTTCATCGCCACGCCGTCATGGCTGATGGCGGGGGGCGTGAGCACGGGCAGGTAGCCCGCGCCGAGCAGCAGCCTCAGGAGGTCGACGTTGACGCGCTCCACCGTGCCCGTGTGATCGCCCCGCAGCACGAGCACCCGCCCGGCCTCCACGGAGCGCACGCTGCCCTTCAGCGTGCCCTCGAACAGGCGCCCGTCGATGCCCGATAGGCCCACGGCGTTCACGCCGCGGGCCTGGAGCATCTCCACGTACGCCTTGTTGACCTTGCCGCAGTAGACCATCTCGAACACCTCGAGCGTCGCCCGGTCCGTGTAGCGGCTCTGGTGGCCGCCGGGGCTCGTCACGAACCGCGGCGGGATGCCCAGCTGCTCGGAGACCCGGTTCGTCTCGGCGCTGCCGCCGTGCACGAGCACCACCTGCCGACCGCCACGCCACAGCGCGGCCACGTCGTCGCACACCGCGGCGGCGTCGATGCCGTCGGCGCCGCCCACCTTCACGACCAGGGGCCGGCTCACGGGTGGAGCCCCGTGAAACCCAGCCCCTGGCCCTCGGGAAGGCCGAGGGCCAGGTTGAGGGACTGGAGCGCGTGGCCGGCCGTTCCCTTGACGAGGTTGTCCAGCGCCGCCAAGATCACCAGGCGCCCCGTGGCCTCGTCGAGCGCGAAGCCGACGTCGCAGTAGTTGCTGCCGTCCAGGATCTTGGGGTCGGGCACGCGGTGGATCCCCCTGCGGGAGCGCACGAGGCGCACGAACGGCTCGGCGTCGTAGGCGGCCCTGAAGGCGGCCAGCACGTCGGCCTCGCCCACGCCGGGCCGCACGAACGCGTGCGCCGTGGCCAGCACGCCGCGCACGCGCTCGACGGCGGTGGCCGTCATGTGGAGCGGCGGCAGGCCGGGGAGCTGCTCGCTCACCTCCGCCTGGTGCCGGTGCCCGGTCGGGGCGTAGGTGCGCAGGGCGCCGGAGCGTTCCGGGTGGTGCGAGGCGGCCGACGCGGCGCTGCCCCCCGCGCTGCTGCCGATCTTGGCGTCCACGATCACGGGATGTTCCCCGTCGAGCAACTCGACGACGGGGTGCAGCGCCAGGACGGTGGCGGTGGCGATGCAGCCGGCGCCCGCGATGCGCGTGGCGCCCGGGAGGCGGGCGCGGTGCAGCTCCGGGTTGGCGTACACGAAGCTACCGAGCAGCTCGGGCCTGGGGTGCGGCTCCGAGTGGAAGGCGGCGTAGGCGGCGGGGCCGCTCAGCCTGAAGTCCTCGGAGAGGTCCACGAGCACGCCGGCCAGGGGCGCCACGGCGTCGAAGCTCCGGGCAAGGGCGCCGTGCGGGAGGCTGGCGACCAGCACGTCGGCCGGCGCCAGGCCGTCGGGCCGGCTGAAGCGCAGGTCGGTCACGCCCCGCAGGTTGGGGTGCACCAGGTGAACGGGGTGACCGGCGTGCTCGCGGCTCGTGACCTGGGTGACCTCGAAATCTGGGTGGCCCAGGGCGAGGCGCAGGAACTCGCCGCCGGCGTAGCCGCTCCCGCCCAGGATGGCGACGCTTGCCCTGCTCACGCGGCGAGCTCGAGCTGTGCCGCGGCGTACCTGACGATGTGGGCGGGGATGTCGACCCCCGTGGTCGTTATCGAGTTGCGGAACTCCATGGTGTGGTTGACCTCTATGACGAGCAGGCCGCGCGCCGACTCGACCACGTCGACTGCCAGGATGCCGCCACCCACGGCGCGCGCCGCGCCGAGCGTGACCTCCCTCAGCTCGTCGGTCAGCGGGCAGTTGCTGGCCACGCCGCCGCGGGCCGTGTTGGTGATCCAGTCGTCGGAGGTGCGGTAGATGGCGCAGATGAGCTCGTCGCCGACCACGAACGCCCTGATGTCGCGCCCGGGCTTGTCCACGAACTCCTGGAGGTAGTGGACCTTGTGCTCGGGTCCGCCGAGCACCTCCTTGTACTCGATGACCGCCTCGGCGGCGGCGGCCGAGTCGAGGCGCGCCACGAGCCGCCCCCAGCTGCCGATCAACGGCTTGATGACGACCGGGTACCCCAGCCGCTCCACCTCGGCCAGGGTCGCGGCGCGGTCAACCGCCACGCTCGTGCGCGGCCCGGGCACCCCGGCGCGCACGAGGGCGGCGCTGGTGGCGAGCTTGTCGCCGCACGTCTGCACCACCTCGGGGCGGTTGATGACCACGCTCCCGGCCGCCTGGAAGCAGTGCGCGAGGCTGAGGCCGCGCCACTGCGACACGCAGCGCTGCAGCACGACCGCCGGGGCGGGGGAACCGAGCTCGATGGCGAGGGTCGGGGCGTAGACGGGCGTGTACGGCACGCCGAGCCGCTCGAACGCCTCGAACAGGAGCCTCTCCTCGTCGCGCAGGCGGTCGTAGACCACCGCCACCGGCTCGGTCACTCGCCCCAGTCCTCGGCTTCCTCCGGCGCGAGCTCGAAGCGGAGCGGCTCGAGCCCGACGACCTCCAGCTCGGCGCCCTCGTCGGTGACGAGCAGCTCGCCGAGCATGAGGGCGGTGGGGTCTACGTCCAGGCGTCCGTGGGGCGTGTCGATGAGTGGCATATTCTCCTCCTGGCGGTGCGTCCGGCGCCCCGTCTGCCGGCGCTCTCGCGAGCGCCCCCGTCGGCCCCGGGCGAGGCCCGGCGGCCGGACAGACGGCGGCGGCTTTCGTTTCGAAAGTCTGGGCCTCGTCGCGGCGGTCGCTCGGATCGCGACCGATGCAGCAGCTTAGTGTTAGGCGGGGGCCGTGTCAACCCCATCGTTTCGCGATGGGCATGGGCCTAAACTCCGATTCCAAGGCGCGGCGACCGGCGGCCGCCCTTATCCTAGGCGCGTCGGCGTGCCGCCCCTCGGATGCGCGCTCGTAAGGCCATCTGACTTACGAAACGAAGGTGTCACAGGATCGTGCCCGTCAGGACCGCCTTGGCCAGCCCGAAGAAGATGACGATCCCGACCACGTCCACGATGGTGGCCACGAACGGGGTGGACGACGCGGCGGGGTCGGCCCCGAACCGCTTGAGGATGATGGGGAGGAGCGAGCCCGTCAGCGAGCCCCACAGCACGACCCCCACGAGGGCGAGCAGGATGGTCACGCCTATCAGGAACCAGTCGTCGCCGTAGGCGCGGAACGCGATCCCCCAGATCGCCACCCGCAAGAAGCCGAGCCCGCCCAGGAGGACGCCGAGCGCCAGGCCGGCCATGATCTCGCGGCGCGCTATCTCCCACCAGTCCTTCACCCCGACCTCGCCGAGCGCCATGGCGCGGGTCACGAGGGCCGCGGCCTGCGAACCCGAGTTGCCGCCGCTCGAGATGATCAGGGGAAGGAACAGCGCCAGGACGACGGCGTTGGCGATCTCGGCCTCGAAGAACCCCATCGCCGTTGCCGTGAGCGTCTGGCCGAGGAAGAGGAGCACGAGCCAGAACGCTCGCTTCCTGATCACCCGGCCGAGGGAGATGCTGAGGTACGGCTCCTCGAGGGCCTCCACCCCACCGAGCATCTGGATGTCCTCCGTGGCCTCCTCCTCCGCCACGTCGAGGACGTCGTCCACCGTGACGATGCCCACGATGACACCGCCCGCGTCGACCACCGGCAGCGCGGAGCGGTCGTGCCTGCGGAAGACGGCCACCGCCGTCTCCTGGTCGTCGGAGGCGTGGAGCGAGACGAACTTCTCGTCGATCATGGTGTCGATGCGGGTGCTCGGGTCGACCAGCAGCAGCTCGCGCATGCGGAGGTCGTCGATGAGCACGCCGCCGGGGCCGGTGACGTACACGACGTTCAGCGTCTCGGAGTCGCGCCCGTAGACGCGCACGTGGTCCAGCGCCTGCGCGGCCGTCCAGTGCCGCTTGACGGCCACGTAGTCGGGCGTCATGAGCCTCCCGATCGAGTCCTCCGGGTAGTTGAGGAGCCTGGTGGCGACGTCACGCTCGGACGGCGACAGGAGGTTCATGAGCCGGCGCGTGACCTCGCCGGGGAGCTCCTCGAGCAGGGCCGTGCGGTCGTCGGCCGACATGTCGTTGAGGATGCTCGCCACCTCGCGGTCGCCCAGGCCGCGGATCAGCCGCTCCTGCGAGGTGAGGCTCAGGTACTCGAAGGTGTCCAGCGCGCGCTCGCGGCCGAGCAGCCTGAACACCACGGCCTCGACCTCGCGGGGCAGCGCCTCGAGCACGTCGGCCAGGTCCGGGGGGCCGAGGTCCTTGAGCCGCGGTTGTATCCGGTCGAAGCGCCTCTCGGCTACGAAGCTGACGAGCTCGGTTACCAGCTCGTCATGGACGCTGGTGTCGGCCATGGTGGTGGACCTCCGGGCGGCGCCGAACACCGCTCGTGCGTTGGCGCACTAGCGTGGCGCTAGTGCACGCGGTCACGAGCAGTGGACGCGGAGCGGGCATCAGTTGAGCTCGTCCAGCGTCAGGCGGAACGAGGGGACGTAAGTGGTCAGGAAGAGCTGCACGGCCGGGTCGTCCATGCCCTCCAACTCGCGCAGGATGGCCTGCTCGGCCAGCGCGAACTCCAGGTTGCCGGCCTTGGCCTCCTCCAGGCACTTCAGGTAGGCGCACAGCTTGTCGGCCTGCTTGACCAGGCGCCACGCGCCCGCGTCCGCCGGCTGGGCGAAGAAGAGCGGCGAGTAGTCGGCCTGCAGCTCGGTGGGCAGCATGCCGAGGAGCCGACGCCGCGCCACCGTCTCGATGTCAGACAGTGCCCCCTTGATGCTGGGGTTGAAGTACTTCACGGGGGTCGGCACGTCGCCGGTGATGACCTCCTCGGCGTCGTGGAAGACGGCCAAGAGCGCCGTGCGGGCAGGGTCGTACTCCCCGCCGAACCGCCGGTTGTTGATCACGGCGAGCGCGTGCGCGATCATCGCCACCTGAAGCGAGTGCTCCTGCGTGTTCTCCGCCCGCGTGTTGCGCATGAGTCCCCACCGCTGGATGAACTTCAACCGGGCGAGGTAGGCGAAGAAATGGCTGGTCACGCCCACCACCATATCCGTATGAAACAATCCATTGACGCACGCCGCGGCTCGTCATTAGGCTCAGCCAGTAGGAGGACATAAGTGAAGCGTCTCGCCCTCACCCTGCTCGGTCTCTTCGGGATACTGGTGGCCTCGTGCGCTCCGGCGCCGTCCATCGTCACGAACGTTCCCGTGACCCTCATCTCCGTGTCGACCCCCGCCGTCAAGGGCGACGTCGTCGTCCTCCAGGGCCGCTACTTCGGTGACGGCCGCACCGGCGGCGAGGCGGCCAACTACGTGCTGGTAGGTGCCAACGCCGAGGGCAGCGGGGGTCAGAAGGTCACGGTCGTCGACTGGAGCCCCACCCGCATCTCGTTCGTCGCTCCCGAGTCGGGCGGCAACGGCTGGGTCTTCGTCACCGCCGGCGGCATCAGGAGCAACGGGCTCCCCACCAACCTGCCCTGATCCTCAGGGCCAGGGCCGGCACCACACCGACTCCCCCAAGCGCGGCGATTCCTCCGCTCGCCGCCTTACCGCTCAGTAGGCGGGCCGCACCTGTTGCAGCGGCCCGCCCGTTCCTTTGGCCCGGCGCCAGGGGCCCGGTTCGGGCCGCCGGCGCCCAGGTGTAGACTCCGGAACGATGAAGCTGCAGGCCGTCAAAGGCACCCAGGACATCCTCCCCCCCGACCAGCCGGCGTGGCGCGCGGTGCTCGCCGCCGCACAGCGCGTCCTCGAGGGCGCCGGGGCGGGCAAGATCACCACTCCCGTCTTCGAGACCAGCGAGGTGTTCGAGAAGTCGGTCGGCGACTCGGCCGACCTCGTCGTCCAGAAGGAGATGTACACCTTCGAGGACCGCGGCGGCCGCCGGCTCACGCTGCGGCCCGAGTTCACGGCCGCCGTCGTGCGCGCCTTCGTCGAGCACGGCATGCACACGCTGCCCCAGCCCGTGAAGCTCTGGAGCGAAGGGCCGCTGTTCCGCGCCGAGAAGCCCCAGCGGGGCCGCTACCGGCAGTTCCACCAGGTCAACTACGAGGCCATCGGCAACGACTCGGCCCTCGCCGACGCCGAGGCCATAGAGCTCCTCTACCGCACCCTCGCCGAGTGCGGCCTGACCCGGCACCGCGTGAAGCTCGGCTCCGTCGGCGACCCGAGCGACCGGAAGGCATACAACGCCTACCTCAGGGAGGCGCTCGCGGACCGCGCCGAGCAGCTCTCGCCCATCAGCCAGGAGCGGCTCCGGCTTAACCCCATGCGCGTGCTCGACAGCAAGGACGAACGCGACCAGGCCGTGATCGCCCACCTGGAGCGTCCCCTCGACCGCCTGGCCGGCCCGGCGCGGGAACACCTCGACCAGGTGGCCGGGTACCTGCGCGCCTGGGAGGTGCCGTTCGACCTCGACCCCGCCATCGTCAGGGGCCTCGATTACTACCGCCGCACCGCCTTCGAGGTGCACTACCACGGGATCGGCGCGCAGTCGGCCCTCGGCGGCGGCGGGCGCTACGACGGCCTCGTCGAGATCCTCGGCGGGCCGCAGGTGGCGGCGACTGGCTGGGCGGTCGGCATGGAGCGCGTCCTCGACGCCCTCACGCAGGAAGAGAACCGGCCCGCCCTGGCCGCCGCCCGGACGGACTTGTTCGCCGTGCCGCTCGATGACGAGGCGGTGGCCGAGGCGGCCGACCTCGCCACCCGCCTCAGGCGCGCCGGCCTGCGCGCCGAGTTCGCGTACCAGCGGCGCAACCCGGGCAAGGGCCTGAAGGAGGCCGACCGGAGCGGTGCGCGCTTCGCCGCCCTGCGCGGCGCCGACGAACGTCTGCGCGACGCCTGGCAGCTCAAGGACCTGAGCAGCGGTGCGCAGTCCGAGGTCACCGTCGACGGGCTGCTGAACCGGCTCGTCGCGGCGGAGGCGCTCGCGTGAGGCGCACGCACACGTGCGGCGAACTCCGGCCGGCCCACGTCGGCGGGCGCGTGACGCTCCAGGGATGGGTCAACCGGCGCCGCGACCTCGGCGGCCTCGTCTTCCTCGACCTCCGCGACCGCTACGGCCTCACCCAGGTGGTGGTTGAGCCCGACCAGACGGCCGCCTTCGCCGCCGCCGAGGGCGTGCGCAACGAGTTCGTGGTCGAGGTCACCGGCACCGTGAGGGCCCGACCCGACTCGCAGCGCAACCCGCGGCTGGCCACCGGGGACGTGGAGCTAACGGCCGAGAGCCTCACCGTGCTCTCCCCCGCGCTCACGCCGCCCTTCGTCATCGACGGCAGCGGCGCCGAGGGCGAGCTGAGCGAGGAGCTCAGGCTCAAGTACCGCTACCTCGACCTGCGCCGGCCCGGCGTCCTCGCGCCCCTCCTGCTGCGGCACAGGGCCACCAAGGCCATCTGGGACTTCCTCGACGCCCACGGCTTCGTGCAGGTCGAGACGCCCCTCCTCACCCTCTCCACGCCGGAGGGCGCGCGCGACTTCGTGGTCCCCGCCCGCCAACGCCCCGGTGCCTTCTACGCCCTGCCGCAGTCGCCGCAGCTCTTCAAACAGCTCCTCATGATGGCCGGGGTGGACCGCTACTTCCAGGTGGCGCGCTGCTTCCGCGACGAGGACCTGCGCGCCGACAGGCAGCCCGACTTCACCCAACTCGACATAGAGATGTCGTTCGTGGACGAGGACGACCTGCTCGACCTCAACGAGCGCCTGATGGCGCACGTGGTCCGCGCCGCGACGGGCGCCGAGGTGGTCACGCCGTTCCCGCGCCTCAGCTACCAGGAGGCCATGGACCGCTACGGCTCCGACAAGCCGGACGTGCGGTTCGGTTTCCCCATCACCGACGTGACCACCGCCCTGGCCGGCAGCACGTTCAGGGGCTTCGAGGCCGGCGCCCAGCCGGGCGGGGCGATCAAGGCACTCGTCGTGCCCGCCCGCTACGCCGCGCCGCTGACGCGCAAGACCCTGGCCGAGCTGGAGGAACACGCCAAGGTGTTTGGCGCCAAGGGATTGGCCTGGCTGCGCCGCGGGCCGGAAGGGCTGAGCGGGCCCGTGGCCAAGTTCCTGTCGGAGGCCGAGGCGGCGAGCCTCAGCGAGGTGGCCGCCGAGGACGGCGCGGTCCTGCTGCTGGTCTCCGCCGCGTGGAAGACCGCCTGCACCGCCCTCGGCGCGGTGAGGCTCCGCCTGCCGCAGGTCCTGGGCCTCGAACTCGACGAGCACGAGCTGGCGTTCCTGTGGGTCGTCGACTTCCCGCTCCTCGAGCAGGACGCCGACACGGGAGCCTGGACGTACATGCACCACCCGTTCACGCGCCCGCGCGACGCCGACCTGGGCCGTCTCGAGAGCGACCCCGGCAGCGTCAAGGCGCACGCCTACGACATGGTCCTGAACGGCTCCGAGGTCGGCGGCGGCAGCCTGCGCATCCACCGCCTGGACGTGCAGAGCCGCATGTTCCGCGCCCTGGGCTTCACGGACGACGAGGCCAGGAGGCGCTTCGGGTTCTTCCTCGACGCGCTGGCGCACGGCGCGCCGCCTCACGGCGGCATCGCTTGGGGCCTGGACCGGCTGGTGATGCTGCTCGCCGGCTCCGCCAGCATCCGCGACACCATCGCGTTCCCCAAGAACCAGCGGGGCGCCGACCCCCTCACGGGGGCGCCCGGTCCGCTCGGGCCGGAGCAGCTGGCCGAGCTCGGCCTGAGAGTCACGGAGGGTGACGCGTCTTGATACCTCTGGTCGTACTGGACTTGGACGGCACCATCATCGGCGAGAGCGGCCAGGTGCAGGAGTGCGTGTGGGAAGCAGCCGAGCGCGCGAAGGCCGCCGGCATCAAGCTCGCCGTCTGCACCGGCAGGCCCGGCTTCGGGGTCGCGCAGCGCGTCGCCAAGCGGCTGGGGCCCGACAACCCGCACGTGTTCCATAGCGGCGCCTACCTCGGCTACCCGGACGGCCGCACCATCAAGGCCGTGGCGCTCAAGGACGAGGACGTGCACACCATCATCGAGCTCTCCCGCAAACGTGGCGCGGTGCTGGAGCTGTACACGCCGAGCGCCCTCTACGTCGAACGCACCACCGACCTGAGCGAGAAGCATGCAACGATGATCGGCGTCACCGCCATCGTGAGGGACCTCGAGGACGTGGCGGCCACGGAACCGGTCGTCCGGGCGCAGTGGGTCCTGCCCGCCGGGCGGGCGGAGGCCATCATCGAGCTGGCACCTCCCGGCGTGAGCCTGTCCAACGCCGGCAGCCCGGCGCTGCCCGGCATCGCGTTCGTGTCGATCACCCGCGTGGGCGTCTCGAAGGCCAGCGCCGTCAGGCAGCTAGCCGAGCAGATGCGCCTGCCCCTCTCCGACGTCATGGCGGTCGGCGACAGCCATGGCGACCTCCCGATGCTTGAGGTGGTCGGCCACCCGCGCGTCATGGCCAACGCCTCGCCGGAGCTGCTGGAGCTCTTCCCCACCGTCGGGCACGTCGAGGAGTGCGGCGCCGTCGAGGCCCTGGTCGAGGCGATGGGCGAGCAGGGCGGCAGGATACACTCGCCCGCATGAGGACGGTCACCATCGAGGCGCTCCCCGAACTGGTCGGCGAGCGCGTGCAGGTCAACGGCTGGCTCACCGGCATCCGGTCGAGCGGGAAGATCGCGTTCCTCCAGCTCCGCGACGGCAGCGGCTTCGTGCAGGGCGTTCTCGCCCGCGGCGACGCCGACGACGTCACCTTCGAGCTGGCGCGCTCGCTGCCGCAGGAGGCGGCCGTCGCCGTGGTGGGCGAGGTGCGAGCGGACACGCGCGCCAAGTCGGGCGTGGAGCTCGGCCTGAGCGAGGTGCGCCTGATCGGCGCCAGCGGCGACTACCCGATCACCCCCAAGGAGCACGGGGTCGACTTCCTCTTCGAACACCGCCACCTCTACCTGCGCCACAAGGCGCCCTGGGCCATCATGCGGATCCGGAACGAGGTCGAGCGCGGCGTGCACGACTTCTTCGGCGACCGCGGCTTCCTGCGCTTCGACGCCCCGTTCTTCATGCCGACCGCCGTCGAGGGCACCACGAACCTGTTCGAGATCTCGCTGTTCGAGGACGACCACGCCTACCTGTCGCAGTCGGGCCAGCTCTACGCCGAGGCCGGCGCCATGGCGCTCGGCAAGGTCTACACCTTCGGGCCCACCTTCAGGGCCGAGAAGAGCAAGACACGCCGGCACCTCCTCGAGTTCTGGATGATCGAACCCGAGGTGGCGTTCCTGGAGCACGAGGGCAACATGCAGCTCCAGGAGGATATGGTCGCCTACCTAGTCGGGCGCGTCCTCGACAGGTGCCGGCTCGAGCTCGACCTGCTGGGGCGCGACGTGAGCAAGCTCGAGCCCGCGGCTCAGGGCGGCTTCCCGCGCATCAGCTACGACGAGGCGCTCGCTTTCCTCAACGCCGCCGGCGAGGAGCTCGCGTTCGGCGACGACTTCGGGGCGCCGCACGAGACCCTGCTCGGCGAGCGCTACGACCGCCCCGTCTTCGTGGAGCGCTGGCCCACATCGGCCAAGGCGTTCTACATGGAGCCGGTGCCCGGCGACCCCAGCCGCGTCCTGGCCTCCGACCTCATCGGTCCGGAGGGGTACGGCGAGCTGATAGGCGGCTCGCAGCGCATCCACGACCTGGCGCTGCTCGAGCAGCGGATCGCCGAGCACGGCCTCCCGCGCGAGGCGTTCGCCTGGTACCTCGACCTGCGGCGCTTCGGGAGCGTGCCGCACTCCGGCTACGGCATGGGGCTGGAGCGGTTCCTCGCGTGGTTGACGGGGTCGCACCACCTGCGCGAGGTGATCCCCTTCCCGCGCATGCTCACGCGCATGTACCCCTGAGGGCACTCGCGGGCGGACCGGTGCGGTCCGGCTTGGAGGGTGCCGACGCGGCGCGGCGTCACAGCGCCGCCGGCACAGCCACGTGGCCCAGCAGGGTGCCCGCCGGCGTGCCGTCTCGCAGGAACCTGACCACCGCGGCGCCGTTGGCCTCCGCCGTGGCGACGATGGAGCGCAGGATCGCGAGTTCCTGAGCCACGCTGACGCCGACCGGCGTTGGCACCAACACGTCGATGACGGCCACCTGGCGTCGCTCGAACGTCTCCACGAAGGTCCGCGGGACGGGCAGGTCCTCGGGCCACACCCCGGCAAGCACGAGCTCGGCCCGCAGCGCCGCCAGCACGGCCGCCAGGCGCCCGGAGGCGCCCGGCGGGAGCGGCAGGGTCAGACGCTGGCTCCGCTCCAGCCCCGCCTCGTCGTGCAGCACGAGCCGCACCTCCTGTTCGCTCAGGTCGGCAACGGCGGGCTCGGTGACGATGCTCGGTAGCGGGCCGGGGCGCCATTGGGGCGGGCGCAACTGTGCGAGCGCGGCGAGGAGCAGCAGGGCGCCCACCAACGCCTGGGGGGTGGCGGCGGCCCGCAACAGGCGCCGCCAGGCTGCCGCCCGTGGCGTCACGGCGCCTTGCCGATGACACCGCCGCGCACGAGCTGATCGACGGCGTCGGCGAAACGGTCCGCCAGCCCGTCAGAGGCGAGGTCGGCGGGCGAGAACTCGAACAGCACGCCCCTTCCCGCGGCGCCCCCGAGGACCTGGAGCGGCGCGCTCGCGAGGGTCTCGGCCCGGTAGCCGCCGATGGCGAAGAGCCTGCCCGCGAGCCCCTCCGCCACGCGCCTGCCCACGTCGAGGTCGGGTACGAGGCCGAGCAGCAGCTCGCGTCTCAGCGCGTCCGTGCCGCCCTCCACCCCGGCCGGCTCGCGCGCGGCGCTCGCGGCGTTCTCGCGCACGGCCATCTCGAGCGAGGTGACGTTGCTGGCGTCGCCGAGGTAGTAGGCGCGGAACCCGCCGACGTCCAGGTCGGCGGCGTGGAGGCTCACGAACACGTCGGCGCTGGCGCCGGCACGCGACCGCTCGGCAAGGTCGACGAGGCTGTCGGACCGTCGCGTGAGCACGACGCGCATGCCGCGCCCCTCGAGGGCGGCGGCCAGGCGCTCGGCGAAAGCCAGCGTGAGCGACGCCTCACTGCCGAGCCCCCCGCTCACCACCCCCGCGTCGGCGCCGCCGTGGCCGGGGTCGAGGACCACCAGCGGGCGCGCGGCGGCGGGCGTCTCCGCGCCCGCGTCGAACGAGACGTTCAGCTTGAAGCCGCGTCCGTCCGGCACGGCGTACACGCGGTAGGCGCCGCCGTCGGCCAGCTGGATCCTCACCTCCACGGCGCCGGACTTGGCGCTGGCACTCGCCGACCTCAACCCCTCGCCCTCCACGGGCGGCACGCGCGTCTCGATGTCGGTCCGCTCGAGGTAGACGTGGAGGGTGTTGACCGGCTCGTTGAAGTACGTGGTGTAGCGTACCGGCGCCGACAGGCTCAGCTCGAGGCGCTCCCCGCCCCCCTCCACCAACCGCATGGCGGTGAGGCGTGAGCGCGGTTGCACGACCAGGACCGTGTCCTCCGGCGCGAGGTAGGTGACGCTGGCACCCAGCGCCTCCGCCACGACCTTCACGGGCAGGAACACCTCGCCCTCGTGGCGCACGGCCGGCCCGCCCTCCAGGGCGCGCCCGTCCAGCCACAGTGAGGCGGCCGGGGTGGTGGCGCCCGCGTCCACCAGGGTCAACTGCAGCACGCGCCCGCCCGCCTGGAGGGTGACGAGCTCCCTGCCGGAATCGCCGGTCAGCTCCGCACCCAGCGCCTGGGCCAACGCGGGCCCGGGCGCGTAGCTCGTTCCCACGACGAGGGAGGCGGTGTTGCCTGCCAGCTCCCGGCCGTTGACCAGGAGCCGCGGTTCGGCGTGGCCGGTGGCGGCGAGGGCCAACAGGACCAGGAGGGCCCAGGCCAGCGGTCGCCTCACCGGTGAGAGCCCCGCGCCAGCTCGCGCGCCATCTCGCGCTCGGCGTCCTTCTTGGCGGCGTCGGCGCGTTTGTCGTGGAGCTTCTTGCCGCGCGCAAGCGCCACCTCGAGCTTGGCCCAGCCCCCCTTGAAGTAGAGCTTCAGCGGCACGAGCGTGAGCCCGCGCCGCTCCAGCCCGCGCGAGATCTCGTCGATCTCGTGCGCGTTGAGCAGGAGGCGCCTGCGCCTGGTGGGCTCGTGGTTGTTGTAGCTAGCCTCCTGGTAGATGGGGATGTTCATGCCCTCCACGAACACCTCGCCGTTCACCACGCGAGCGTAGGCCTCGGCTATCGACCCGCCCCCCTGCCGCAACGACTTCACCTCGCTGCCGGTCAGTTCCATCCCGGCCTCGAAGGTCTTTACGAGCTCGTAATCGTGAGTGGCGCGTCTGTTGCGGAGCATGGCGGTCACCGGCCGCCATCTTATCCGCTCGCCACGTGAGGTCCGCGAGAGGGCGCGACCCTCAGTCGAGCAGCGCTCCCACGTCGCGCGGGTCCACGTCGATGCTCAGCCTGGCCCCCGGGTAACGAGACGGCACGAGCGCGAGGAGGGCCTCGAGCCGCACCTCGTCCGAGCCCCTCAGGAGGAGCTGGAAGTGGTACTGACCACGAACGCGCTCGACCGGGGCGCTGGCCGGGCCGAGCACCTCGTCGACCCGCGCCCCGCCCGTCAGCAGCGCGTCGAGCGCGTGCTGGGCGGCGGCGTGAGCGCTGCCCCTGTCGCGGGCCGAGAACTGCAGCTTGGCCAGCCCCGCGAAGGGCGGGTAACCGAAGCGCTTGCGGCGCGCGAGCTGCCCGGCGAGGAGGAGCTCGAGGGCGGCGGCGGGGTCCGGCGAGCCGAGCGCGGTCAGGAGCTCGTGTTCGGGGGAGAACGTCTGCACCAGCACCAGTGGCTGCCGCGCGCCGGCCAGCTCGGTGAGCCTGAGGACGGTTCGGAGCACCTCCTCCTCCGCCCGGAAGTCGGCCGCGAGCAGGTGGGCGTCGAAGTGGGTGATGGCGATCAGCGACAGCTCCGGCAGGGGCGGCAGCCCGAGCAGCGCGAGGGTGCCGATCAAGGCGCCCGGCGCGCCACCCAGCAGGGCCGAGACGTCGTCGCGGTGATCGCGGTCGTAGCGGTAGACGGGGAAATCGCCGAGGCTGCGGCGCACCTGGCCGGCCACCCACTCCGTGCCCGCTCCCCGCAGGGGGCCGACCCGCGTGCCACCACAAGACGGGCAGGTGGCGGGCGGGCGCTCCTCGTGACCGCACTGGTGGCAGCGCAACAGCCCCTCCGCTCTGTGGTAGCGGAGCGTGAGGTCGCAGTTGGGGCACGGCGCCTGCCAGCCGCACTCCTCGCAGCCGAGCGCCCCGGAGTAGCCGCGGCGTGGCGCGAGGATGAGGGCCTGCCGCTCCCGCTCGACCACCTGCTTCAGGGTGCGGGTGAGGTCGGGGTGGACCGGCCAGTTGCCCCCGCCGCTCAGGTCGGCCACGTGGAGCCGCAGGCGCGGCAGGGGCAGGTCGCGCCTGGCGGCGGCGGGCACCTGCACGACCAGGTCCGGTCCCGCCGCGACGTCCAGCAGCGTGAGGGGCACGCCCGCGAGGCGCGCGCGCAGCGCGGCCGCCTTGGAGACGAGCGTGCGCGAGCCGGCCTGCAGCTTGTAGGCCGAGCTGGCGGCGTCGAGCAACACCACCCGGCCGAGCCCCTCCAGGGGCGCAAGCAGGGCGAGGTAGGTGCCCACCAGCACGTGTGGCCTGGCCCCCTCCAGCTCCCGCCACAGCCGCACGCGCTGCCGGTCGCTCGCCTCGCCCGACAGGAGCGAGACGGGCAGCGAAGCCGCCAGGTCGGCGGCGGCCGCCTCCGCCATGGCCGCCTCCGGCGCCAGCACGAGCACACTGTGCCCGCCCCGGAGGTCCTCGCGCAGGCGTGGCAGCAGGGCGGCCAGGCGCGAGCGGCGCTTGCCTCCCACCACGGCCCCGTCACCCTCGGGAGGCACGACCTCGCGCGGCGCGACCGGCAGGGGCTCGGCGGCCGGGTGCGGCAGCGGGGGCGCCGGCTCCGGCGCGGGGACCTCCTCGTAGCTCGCGTAGCCCTTCGTCACCAGGGTCCGCACCGCGCTCGGGCTGACCTCGGCGTCGGCGGCGAGGGCCGCCGCGCTGTCGGCCTCGCCCAGCTCCAGGAGCCGCTCGAGGGCCATGCGTTGCGCCAGGCGCCGCGCGCCCTCCAGGTCGTCGTCGGGGGGCCGGGCGGGGACCAGCACGCGCCGCATCAGGACGCTCGGGTGCGCCCGCTCGTCGACCAGGCCCTGGCGCCGCAGCTCCTCCAGCGCCTTGGCGGGGACGAGGGCGGCGGCGAACCAGGCGCCGTCGGCCGCCTCGCGCGGCGGTTCGTGACCCAGGGCCCGGAGGAGCCCCTCCCCCTCGCGCGGCAGCCGCACCTCGTGGTCCAGCTCCTGCTGCAGCCCGGGTGGGTTGAGGGTGGCGAGGACCAGTCCCGCCGGCACGCCGGAGTTGCGCGCCACGCTCATGACCGTTGCGAGGGCGCCGCCGTCGAGCCAGACCTGGGGTTCCAGCGCGTGGAGCGCGTGCCGCAGCTCCACGCCGCGGCTGGCGTCGACCGTCCGCACGTCGGCGACCACGCCGAGGCGCACGCCGCCCTGCCACGGCACCACCACGCGCCTGCCCTTGCCGGGCTCGTCCCCCTGCAGCGGCGGCAGGTAGGTGAGCGGCCCGATCGGGAGGGGCAGCAGCACGTCGATGGCGTCCGGCACCACTCAGTCTAGCCTCGTCCGCCGTCGACGATAGAATCGCGGCGATGACGGACGACAGCAGCGGTTACAAGCGCGCGGGCGTCGACCTTGCCGCCGCCGACGAGACGCTAAGGCGCATCGCGGGGGCGGTGGAGAGCACATACACGCCCAACGTCCTGCGCGGCCTGGGCGCCTTCGGTGGGCTCTTCGCCGTGCCGAGCGGCTACTCGCAGCCCGTGCTGGTGGCCTCTACCGACGGCGTGGGGACCAAGACCGTGGTCGCCGCCGCCCTGGGACGGCACGAGCAGATCGGGAGCGACCTGGTCAACCACTGCGTGAACGACATCCTGGTGCAGGGCGCCTCCCCGCTCTTCTTCCTCGACTACGTCGCCGCGTCGCGGCTCGAGCCGGCGGTGGTGGCAGAGGTGGTGGCGGGCGTGGCGGCGGCCTGCCGCGAGGCCGGCATGGCCCTCCTCGGCGGCGAGACGGCGGAGATGCCTGGGGTGTACCTGCCCGGCCAGCTCGAC
The DNA here is from genome assembly GCA_964398765.1 of uncultured bacterium. GTDB lineage: Bacteria > Deinococcota > Deinococci > Deinococcales > Trueperaceae > JAAYYF01. The sequence continues at coordinate 52,017 of CAYNNL010000005.1, forward strand.
GTGGCGGGGACCATCGTGGGCATCGTGGAGCGCTCGGCCGTGGTGGACGGTTCGGGCGTGCGCGCAGGTGACATGCTCCTCGCCCTCGGATCGGGCGGGCTCCAGACGAACGGCTTCAGCCTGGCGCGGCACCTGTTGGGTGGGCGTTACGGGGAGCCGCTGGCGGGCGACCCTCAGGGGCGCACGGTGGGAGAGGCGCTGCTGGCGCCCCACCACAGCTTCCTGTCGGCCGTCCGGCCGCTGCTGCGGGCGGGCCTGGTCAAGGCCATGGCCCACGTGACGGGCGGGGGCCTGCCGGCCAACCTGCCCCGCAGCCTGCCCGCCGGGCTTGGCGCGCTGGTCGAGCGCGGCAGCTGGCCGGTCCCGGCGGTGTTCGACGAGCTGGTGCGGGCGGGCGGCCTGGCGGAGGGCGAGGCGTACGCCGCCCTCAACATGGGCGTGGGGTTCGTGTTGGTGGTGGCGCCCCCTGACGTGGAGGAGGCGCGGCGGCTGGTTGGTCCGGTGGCGGGGGCGCGCCCGGAGCTGCACCTCATCGGCCGCGTGACCGAGGGCGCCGGCGTGCGCCTCGTCTGACGCCGCGGTAGGGGTCGCGCCTACTGGGGCGTGTTCCGCGCGCGCGACATCATCGAGTCGACGAGGGTGGCGCGCACGTTGGCGGCGATGTCGAGGGTGGACCTGACCTCGAGCACGGGCAGGCTGACGGTGAAGACGGAGCCCTCTCCCAGGCGCGACTCCACCTCGACGGTGCCGCCATGCTGCATGACGATCCACTTGACGATGGCCAGGCCCAGTCCGCTGCCGTTGCCGCGGCCGGAGCGCGCGCCGTCGACCCGGTAGAAGCGGTCGAACAGGTGCGCCAGAGCCTCGGTGGGGATGCCGGCGCCGTCGTCGAGCACCTCCAGGTGGACCTGGGTGCGCTCGGGCCTGACCGTGACCGTGACCTTCTTGGCGCCCGCGTTGATGGCGTTCTGCACGAGGTTGAGGAGGACCTGCTTCAGCCGGATGGCGTCGCCCATGACCTCGGCGAGGGGGGTGGTGGACCGGACCTCCAGGGTCGCGCCGCCGGTGACCGGGCCCACCTCCTTCTTGACCGCCTCGGCGACCTCCACCAGGTTCATGGGCTCAAGGTGCACGGTGAAGCCGGCGTCGGCCCTCGCCAGCTCCAGCAGGTCGTTCACCAGCTTGGCCATCCGGTCGCTCTCGCGCTGGATCACCTCGAGCGAGTCGACCTGGTCCGGGGTCGGGTTGGTGCGCCGCAGCAGGTAACTCACGTGCCCGCCGATGGCGGTGACGGGCGTCCGCAGCTCGTGGCTGGCGTCGGCCGTGAAGCGGCGTTGCGTCTCGAACGACTCCTGGAGCCGGTCGAGCATGTGGTTGATGGTCACCCCGAGGTCGCGGATCTCGTCGCGGTTGTTGGGGACCGGCACGCGCTGGGCGAGGTCGGAGACAGATACCTGCGCGGCGGCGGCCGTGACGCGCTTGAGGGGGCCCAGCACGCGCTCTGAGAGCAGCCACACCCCGAGGGCGAAGACGATGAAAGCGATCAGCACGGTGGCTATCAGGTCCTGCGCGAGCTGGTCGAGCGTGCGCGCCACCAGCGAGGCCGGGATGCCCACCAGGAAGGCCGCCTGGGCGCTGGCCCCGTTGGTCGTGAGGGTGATCACGGCGAGGCGACCGATGACCCTCACCGTCTCGCCCCTGACGGTCACGGTCTCGATGACCTCGCCGTCGTTCAGGAGCTGCTGCGCCGACGATTCCGACAGGGACGCCACGAGGGTGCTGTTGTAGGCGTAGGGCACGCCCGCCTTCAGCTCGGAGACCTGAGTGGGGATGCGGCCCGCCTGGCCGATGAGGAGGATCTGGTAGTAGGTGTCGCTCGGGAGCTTCTGGAGGCCCTGCGCGATGGTCGAGGTGCCGCTCGTCAGCTCGGCCAGGGCGCGCTCGGCCTGGTTCGTCACGCCCACGCTGAGGGAGCGGTCGGTCAGCACGTACACGGAGACCGCCACCGCCGACAGGATGACGGCGATGAAGGCGCCGAACACGAGCGTCAGTTGCAGGCGCAGGCGCACGTCCTTACTCTCCCCCGCTCACTCCTCGCGCAGGACGTAGCCGACGCCGCGCACTGTGTGTACCAGGCGCCGCTCGCCCTCCTGCTCCAGCTTGCGCCTGAGGTAGCCCACGTAGACGTCGACCACGTTGCTCCCGCCCGTGTACTCCGGCCACACCTTCTCCTCGATCTCGAAGCGGTTGAAGACCTTGCCGGGGTTGCGGGCGAACAGCTCGAGGAGCTCGAACTCCTTGGCGGAGAGCTCGATGC